>CAZCPL010000467.1:0-2357 GCA_964500255.1 uncultured Solibacteraceae bacterium
GACGATGCGCCGCGCGACCGTGGTCTTGCCCGAAGCGGTGCCGCCGCCGACGCCCCCGCGCTGCTTGGAAAGATGCAACTCACCACGCAGGGCAAAGTCATGAAGGTGTCTTTATCGATTCCCGAAGATGTCCTGGAACGCCTTTTCAGCAAGCGCACGATGCACGTGGCCAGCAGATAACAGTACACTGTTGATTCCATGTCCCTGCAGATTTCGCGGCGTGAACGCGAGGGTATCGCGATCTTCGATTTGACCGGACGGTTGGTGGTGGGTCCCTCCACCACCCAGTTCCGCGAAACGCTGCAAAAGGCTATCGGCGAAGGCCAGAACAACATCGTCCTCAATCTGGAAGGCGTCGAGTACATCGATTCAACGGGTCTCGGCGCACTCGTGATTGGCTTTACCCTCTCCCAAAAAAGCGGCGGCGCACTCAAACTGCTGCACCTCAACCGTCGCGAGATGGAACTGCTTTTGCTCACCAAGCTCACCACGATTTTCGACGTCTTCAACGATGAACAGGACTCCGTGAACAGCTTCTTTCCCGACCGTGAAATCAAGCGCTTCGACATCCTCAGCTTTGTCCGTCAGCATCGCGACGAAGACTAGAGCCAGTAGAATTAGCGATAATCAGAGGGTGAAGACTCGAATCATCCCGGTCGTGGCGATGCTCCTGCTCGCCGGCTGCGCGAAGGACATTAACAACAAAGAGGCGGTGAGAATCGCGGTGGTCGATTACCTGACCAAACGCGCCGAATCCACTGGACTGAACGTCGCGTCCATGGAGGTCCAGGTCGCTTCCGTCTCCTTCCAGAAAGATCAGGCTCAGGCGATGGTCAGCATTAAGCCTCGCGGGGGAGCCGATGGGATGCAACTGTCGTACGCGCTGGTTCGCAAAGGCGATGCCTGGGAAGTGAAGGGCAAGCAGGAATCGGGCCCGAACCCGCATGGCTCGGGAGCGGAGATGCCTCCCTCGCAAGCGGCTCCTCCGCCGAACGGCGCCATGCCTCCAGGACATCCGCCTGTGGATCCCGCGAGAGCTGGCACCGGCGCACCCAAATGAGCAAAGTCGTCGCTGTCCTCGGTGGTGGACCGGCAGGATCCGTCGCAGCCGCGCGACTCGCCGACGCCGGACTTGAGACCATCCTGATCGATGAGAAGCTGGCGTGGGAAAAGCCCTGCGGCGGAGGCGTGACCTGCAAGGCCTACAAAGCCTATCCGTATCTGTTCGAGAACGACACGCCCAAAAAGATCGTCACCTGTTCGTTTTTGTCCGAACCTACGGCCGGAAAGACCCAACTGGAAATGACCCAGCCGCTGCTGATCTATTCCCGCAAAGACTTCAACGGAATGCTGCTCGATCGCGCTGCGAGGCAAGGCGCGAAGATTGAAAAGAATCGCGTCACCAGCGCCGAACGCACTCCTTCGGGCCGCTGGAAGATCGCACTGAAGAACCGCTCAATCGAGGCGGATTACTGTGTGGTGGCGTTGGGCGCGCGCAATCCGTTGCGCAATGTTGGGGCCGAATGGCGGCCCGGCGATACGATGACCGCGCTCGGATACTTTGTCAGTTCCAACCGCGATCATGTGGACATTCGCTTCCTCCCCGGATTCGAGGGCTACATCTGGGTCTTTCCCCGCCTTGGACATCTGTCCGTCGGCATCTGTGGCAAGGGTGAGACTGCGCAAGCGATGCGTGCGCGCCTGGAATCCTATATGGACGAAGAAGGCATCCCCTATCGCGATCAGGAGTTTTACGGCCACATGCTGCCGTCGCTCGAGAAAGCGAGTTGGCAATCGACACGCCTCGCCGGCGATGGTTGGCTGGCCGCCGGAGACGCTGCCGGGCTGGTAGATCCCGTTACTGGCGAAGGCATCTACTATGCGATCCGGTCCGGCGATGTCGCTGCGGCAACAGTACTCGAAAAATCTCCCGAGAGTCGAGAGGCCGCTTACCGCTCTCAGCTTCAGTCAGAATTTATGGACGATCTGACCTATGGCGCTCATCTATCCAAACGGCTGTTCTGTGAGTCGATCTTCGGTGCCAGCATGACGGCACGCATGATTCAACTCATGCGGCGCAGCCCGCGCCTCTCGCGCGTTGTCGAAGATCTCTTCGAAGGCAGCCAGGATTACCTCACTCTGAAGAGCAGCCTGGTGAGAGCAGCGGGTGGTTTCTTGCCCGAAATGATGTTGCAGGCGGTGTTCTCGACCAAAGCCACCATATGAAAACTTCCAATTCGCAGGAACTCTTTGCCAAGGCGCAGACCTTGATCCCCGGCGGTGTCAACTCGCCTGTGCGCGCGTTTCGCAGCGTGGGCGGAACGCCTCGTTTCATGGCTCGGGGCGAGGGATCCCGC
>CAZCPL010000467.1:2367-3063 GCA_964500255.1 uncultured Solibacteraceae bacterium
CGCATGTGGGATGTGGACGGCAATCCGTACATCGACTACATCGGCTCTTGGGGTCCGCATATCCTTGGGCATCGTCCCCAGCCAATCCTGGAGGCACTGCGCGAAGTGCTCGAACTCGGCTTGAGCTTTGGCGCGCCCACCGGACGCGAGATCGATCTCGCGCAAGAGATTTCCGAGTGCGTTCCTTCGATGGAGATGGTGCGTCTCGTAAATTCCGGTACCGAAGCCACCATGAGCGCGTTGCGTGTGGCCCGCGGATTCACAGGTCGCGACCTCACCATCAAGTTCGAAGGCTGCTATCACGGTCACGTGGATTCGCTTCTGGTGAAGGCCGGATCCGGTATGGCAACGCTGGGTATCGCCGATACGCAGGGGGTTCCGAAGGCTTTTGCGGATACGACTCTCGCCCTGCCCTACAACTCTGTCGATGCTTTAGAAACCGCATTCGCAACGCACGGCGACAAGATCGCCGCGGTGATCGTTGAGCCAGTCGTCGGCAACATGGGATGCGTGATTCCCACGCCTGAGTTCCTCGCAGCGATGCGCGGACTCACCCAGCGCCACGGCGCATTGCTCATCTTCGACGAAGTGATGACCGGGTTTCGGCTCGCACTCGGTGGCGCGCAGGAAGTGTTTGGGATCCGCCCCGATCTTTCGACCTTTGGCAAGATTATCGGCGGTTGCCTACCGCTGGCA
>CAZCPL010000468.1:0-3056 GCA_964500255.1 uncultured Solibacteraceae bacterium
GTCAACAGGCTCGCCGTATGTCCGCCGATTGCCACGGCCGTGCAGTTGATGAGCGCCACCAGCCAGATCGCGCCAAGGGCCATAAGGGTGAGTGTTCCGAACTCGACTTTGTGCCCCCCGATCTCCGTCGACCAGAACGTTTGACGCAGCGATCCTCCCAAAGCGTCGTTGAGGAAGATGGCGAAGCCGACAGCCAAAGCAGCCTGTGAGCCGGACTTGGCGATCATGAAGAAGGTCCAGCCATAGAGAAAGCTGAAAGGCTTGCCATAGGCGCGCCGCAGAAAGACGTAATCGCCACCGGCCTCGGGCATCATGGCCGCGATTTCGGAATAGGCCAGGGCACCGGCCATGGACAGGAGTCCGGCGAAGATCCAAACGAAGAGGACGGTTTGCGCGTCGCCGACATTGCACGTCATCACACGGGTCTTCAAAAAGACACCGGTTCCGATCATGTTGGCGATGTTGACCGAGATGGCGGCGGGCAATCCCAACCCACGTACCAGCGAAGGACTCTGCATGGAATAACAGCTTAGCAGTACTCGGTAATTCGAGGTAAGATCAAGGCAAGAGTTATGCCCGCAGTTTCAGCACCCACATTCGATCAGGAAACCGCCAAACGCAAGGTTTGGACTCGAGAGGAATGCGCGGCGGTCGTGGAAGCCCGCGCAGTGAACCTTGATCGTTTTGAGCTGATTGAAGGAGAGTTGATCCAGAAAGTGCCCAAGAATCGCCCTCACGTGATCCTCATATCCATGCTGATGAAATGGGCAGTTCAAACATTCGGCCACGCGCACGTCAATCAGGAGGCACCGATCGATGTTGCGCACCAAGACAACCCGACGAGCGAGCCTGAGCCAGATATGGTCGTATTGGCAAACCCGATGTGGGCGTTCCGCACAGCGAATCCGGGTCCGGAGGACATTCGTCTTGTCGCTGAAATCTCGGATTCTACGCTCGCCTTCGATCTGCGTGTCAAAGCCAAGCTCTATGCGCGAGCAGGTATCGTCGAGTACTGGGTGATCGATGTACAGGGGCGCCGCCTGATCGTCCATCGCGAACCGCAGTCCGACGGATCGTTCGGTTCAGTGCTGTCCTATCGCGAAAACGAACCGGTGAACCCGATCGCGGCACCTGAAACGGAATTCCGGCTCGCCGATCTCTTCAAAGAAGAAGCCTAGACCTTTTCCCAGATTTCAGCCCGCGGATCTTCAGGATGCAGCTTCGCGATCTCCCGCAGCAGTTCCTTCGTACGCTCCTCTTGCATCTTCGGAGCCTCCAACGAGACCTCAACGATCTGATCGCCACGAGTATTCTTGCGAGAATTGAAGACGCCTTTTTCGCGCAAACGGAACTTCTGCGCATTCTTCGTGCCGGGCGGAATCTTCAACAGCGCCCGACCGTCAATCGTCGGAACCTCGATCTTGGCGCCCAAATAGGCCTCATCCACGCGCACTGGCAAGGTGATCTCAATATCGTCGCCATTGCGTTTGAAAAGTGGATGCGCCTGCGAGCGGACTGTGATGTACAAATCGCCAGGAGGTGAGCCTTGGCTTCCCACATTGCCCTTGCCGGCGACGCGCAACCGGGAACCCTCCTGCACGCCTGCCGGGATGCGCACATCCACCCCTTCGCTGCGCGTCACACGCCCGTCGCCCTGGCACGTCGCGCATACATTTTTCAATCGCCCCGCACCGTTGCAGCGCGGACAGGTCAAGCTGAAACGCATCGCGCCTGCCATCTGATTCACGTTGCCGCTGCCATTGCACTCGCTGCAAACCACAGTCTGTCCGCCCGCCGCGCCAGATCCGCCGCAAGTCGCACAGGCATCGTGTCGGTTGACAGTGATCCGAACCTGTGTACCCTTGATGGCCTGCCAGAAATCGACCGCCAGCGCGTATTCAAGATCCGCACCTTTCTGGGCGGCTTCCTGCTGCCGCGTACGACGCTGCTCTTTCCCGAACATTTTTCTAAAGATGTCCTGAAAGCCACCGCTGCCACCCGCGCTGCCGGACCGGAAATCCGCAGCGCCACCCGCACCGCCGGGGCCTGAGCTAAACACATCGCCGAAATCGAAGCCACCGAAATTCATGTTCGGAGGCATGCCCGCCCCGCCGCCACCCGGAAATCCGGAACCCGGGCCGGCACCGCCAGGCATACCGCTTTCCGAATAGAATCCGTACTGATCGAACATCTGTTTCTTCGCCGGATCGCTCAGGATATCGTACGCTTCCTGCACCTTCTTAAACTTGTCCTCAGCGGACTTGTCACCCGGATTCAGATCCGGATGGTATTTGCGCGCGAGCTTGCGATAGGCCTTGCGGATCTCGTCCGTGGAGGCCTTTCGCTCGAGTCCGAGCGTGACGTAATGGTCCTGCTGTGATTGGGTGGGCATGAGAATCCCTAACGAAGGCGGAAGGCCTCGACAGAAGCCTTCCACCCTCTAGAACTACTACTTCTTCTTGTCGTCAACGTCGACAAACTCGGCGTCAACCACATCCGAAGCGTCCTTCTTCGCACTATCGGCGGGAGGAGCGTCAGAGCCCCGCGCCGCGCCAGCCGCCGCACCCGGATCCGCAGCCTTGTACATGACCTCCGCCAACTTGTGCGATGCCTGGGTCAGGTTGTCGACGGCCTTGTTGATTTCTTCGACAGAGCCGCCCGCCATCACCTTCTTGGTATCGACGATCGCGTCTTCGACCTTCTTCTTCTCTTCTTCGCCGACCTTGTCGCCGTGATCCTTCAACATCTTTTCGATGTTGTAGAGCATGGCGTCGGCCTTGTTGCGCGTCTCGATCTCGTCCCGACGGCGTTTGTCGTCGGCCGAGTTCATCTCCGCGTCCTTCGCCATCTTCTCAACTTCTTCTTTGCTCAAGCCGGAAGATGCCGTGATCGTGATCTTCTGCTCGTTATTGGTAGCCCGATCTTTCGCCGTGACATTCAGAATGCCATTGGCGTCGATGTCGAACATCACCTCAACCTGCGGGATGCCGCGCGGTGCCGGCGGAAGACCGACCAACTGGAAAACGCCCAGTTTCTTGTTGTGTTCGGCGATCGCA
>CAZCPL010000469.1:0-3055 GCA_964500255.1 uncultured Solibacteraceae bacterium
GTTGAACTCGATTCCCTACTTTGGCGCGATCATGGTGAGCGCCGGTTTGGCGTTCGTGGCATTAATTCAGTTTGGCACGCTGCATATGGCGTTGAGTGTAAGTGCCGTTGCGTTCGTGATCACGAGTTTAGAGGGATTTCTGTTAACGCCGGCGTTGTTGGGGAAAGCGGCACGAATCAATCAGGTGGCGCTATTTGTGGGGATACTCTTCTGGAGTTGGATGTGGGGGGTGTTGGGAATGATTCTGGCGGTACCTATTATGATGGCGTTACGGTGCATCGCGGATCGGGTGGAGGTGTTGTGGCCGATTGCGGAAATACTTGGAGATGGTAGCGCGGATTCGGGGGCGGGGGTGAAGTAGGTATTGCGGGAAGCGGGAGTACGAGCGCATTCTGCTAACTCATCTTCCATCTGTCCAGCGTCAACTATTTCTTCGTACTAACGAACAAACCTCGGCGCTCACCAAAACTTGACCACTTGTGCTCCGATAGAGTTGCCCACCCCCGGCACCGCACCTTGGCCCGTAAGCCGCAGATGGGCAAGGCATTATCATCCCCGGCCCCGTTGGGCCGGTGGGTCACTCTCCGTGAGCATACCCGGGTAATTTCTCGCGAGTGCCGAAGCAAATGGCTGGTGAAGGTTCGCCGAAACGCTCGGCAACCCGATGGCGAAACGCTGGTTGATCTGAATCCGTTTCGCCACCAGTCCTAAGTCTCTGGTACGTTACTGTACCTTCTGGAATTCGTAGAAGTCGGCCGGTATTTCCGGGCTCAGCCGGACGGCGGCGCCGGTGCCTCCGGGGATTGTGGCCATGACTCTCCCGGTCCGGTCCATAACGACCACCTCATTGGTTGTCTTGGTGGTCTGGCCATCCAGGCTCATTTGTATGTTTATGCGGGCCTTAGTGATAGTGGTAAGGACGCGGCTGGCATCGTAGTTGAAGATGAAGACGGTCTGGAGAAACTTACGGTCGCCCACGCGGACCCAAACCCCGTGCGCTACACTCTGGGTTGCATCCGACGCCGAAGCCACCAGTGTGCCATTAGAATTGAAAGTGACGAGGTTGAGGATTGGTGGCGCCGAGGCCGGTAACCCGGCAGGCCGTATTTCCGACAACCAAGTGCCTTCCATTGACTGATTAACCACCGCGACGGCTTTCTCCGGCGTAGTGATCGATTGCAGGAGCCCTTGCGCTTGCAGATGGGCACCGGTGATCATGAGAGCACCGAAAACCAGAAAAGTGGACAGCTTCATAATGAGACCTCCTTATGGTCTCCTGCACTCTAACCTGGCTCCGCAAGATTCCCAATGGCGGGCATGTTCTCCCGTTGTGGCGATTATGTTCCCCATTAGAATCAGCAACCTGCGATATATCCGCGCGAGTGGATTGCTGTCAGGTGGTATGATTTCAACCTAGAGGGGAACCGTCTGGGAATCCGATCACCGATCCGTTTCGGTATCTTCGAGGTCGACCTCACCTCCGGTGAGCTGCGCAAGGAGGGTGTGCGCATCAAGCTCCAGGAGCAACCCTTTCTAGCGCTGGTTGCCCTCATTGAGCGTCCAGGCGAGGTGGTGTCGCGCGAAGAGTTGCAGAAGCGCCTGTGGCCCTCCGATGTTGTCGTCGATTTCGATCGCGGGCTGAACAAAGCAATCAATCGGCTGCGCGAAGCCCTGGGGGACGACGCCGACGAGCCGCGTTTCATCGAGACATTGCCGCAGCGGGGCTATCGATTCCTGGCGGAAGTGGAACCTGCGGCGCGGGCCGAGCAGGCGTCCTCGCTACCGGAGCCGGCACCCTTGTCAGCGGACGCTCCGCGCATGATAGAGCGGCGCGGATTACTTGCTATCGCCGGCGGACTGATGGCGGCGACGCTGTTCGTTTTCGGGTACCGCCGTGTGTCCGGCGGCCCGCGGCAAATCGAATCTATTGCCGTTTTGCCGCTTGAAAACCTGTCGGGCAACATCGATCAGGAGTACTTTTCCGATGGGATGACGGACGAATTGATCGGCGAGATCGCCCGCATCGGCTCACTGCGGGTTATCTCGCGGACCTCCATCATGCAGTACAAAGGGCGCGCCCGCAAGCCGCTGCCGGAGATCGCGCGGGAACTGAATGTGGACGCCATCCTGGAAGGTACCGTGGCGCAGTCCGGGGGAAAGGTCCGAATCACGGCACAGTTGATACGCGCGCATGACGACCGGCACCTCTGGTCGGAACGCTATGAACGGAACCTCACCGATGTTCTCGCGATGCAAGGTGAAGTGGCGCGCGCAGTCGCAAAGCAGATCCAGATAAAGCTGACGCCTCAGGAGGAGAAGCGTTTGACGCGGGCCCATCCGGTACATCCCGATGCGTACAACCTATTCCTGAAGGGAAACTTCTTCGTTCATCAGGGAATAAGGGGCACGGCGAAGAGCATCGATCTCTTCCGGCGCGCGATTGAGCTCGATCCCTCCCAATCGGAGTCCTATGCTGGTCTGGCGGAGGCATTGTGCTTCGCCGGAATCTTCGGCTTACGCCCCTCCGGCGAAACATACCCGGAGGCAAAAATAGCCGCCCTGAAAGCGTTGGAACTGGACGAATCGAACGCGTCGGCACACGACGCTCTGGCAGAAGTCAAGCAGGGATACGACTGGGACCTGGCCGGCGCCCAAGTGGAATTTAAGCGTGCTCTGTCGTTGAACCCCAGCAACCTGCTAACACGTGTTCGGTACGCCGAGAGTCTGACCCGTTTGAAAAAGTACGACGAGGCCATTGAGGAGACGACGCGAATACTGGCGTGGGCCCCGGTTTCTCCGATGAGCCATGTCTGCCGTTCCATGATTTTCTTTCGCGCGCGCCGTTACGACGAATCCATTCGAGCCAGCCACCAAGCCCTCGATCTCGATCCGAGTAGTGTCAACGCGTTATGGTGGCAGGGCGTCTCGTACGCGGGTAAACGGAATTTCGCGCAGTCCATTGCCGTGTTGAACAAAGCTCTCAGCATGGCTGACGGACCGATATTTCGAGGGTATCTCGGCTTCGTCTACGGACAGGCCGGAGAGCAAGACAAAG
>CAZCPL010000470.1:0-3054 GCA_964500255.1 uncultured Solibacteraceae bacterium
CTTCGAATGGCCATTGGCAGTCCGAAGCGAGTCGTTCAGAGCCGCGCCCATAATGGTGCGGAACCAAACGAACTATTTCATTCGGTTGAAGAACTAGAACCTTTTCAGTAATTGTGTAGATTCCTGGCGAGGCTGAAGCCTCGCGCAAGCTGAAGCTTGCCCCACCAGCTACGGAAAGTCCGAGAATGCTCTATTGGCGGATCGCGAGTTGGAGCATTTTCAGAGTCGCTGTAGAACCGATCGGACTCGCGGTGCGGAGAGAGGCGCGTCCGCAAACTGACAAAGGCTTCAGTGCTTGACGAAAGACTGCTCCCCCCCTGACGGTCGCGGCTTCCGCAAGGCTCTGCGCAATCGGAGGCCAGCGTCTGAGGCGTCTGAGAGGCTCGGATGTCTTCTTGGTGACTTGTGAATGTTGCACTATAGTAAATCACTATTCGTTTCTATGAAATAGTCTGATAAAGAAGTTGACTTATCTCTGTGATTCGGTTTACGATAGCCCATCAGTTTGTTTTTCAATCCTTGTTCGAGAAGATTGCATTGCGACTGTTGCCTTCGGTTGTTTGCATGTGGGTGCTAGTAGAGACGGCATTTGCACAGGGTCCTGGAATTCTTGCTACCACGACGTCTTTCCAGCGGGTTTACGCGATTGTGCCGCTTGTTGGGAAGGGCACACATGACGATCCGACGCGGCCGATGTTTGTGCCTGCCGACGGAACTGCGTCACGGAATCAGCCTTCCATCGTCGAACGCCAGCAACCGGGGTTTGCGAAACCTCGGACCGGCATTATTTCCTACACAGCGATTCCAACCGATGACGGGCGAAGCGCCATCGTCGAGTTTGTGAGCATGGACCGTGCCGGATTGCGGGAGATTCTCGAATCCAAGGCTGCGGGCGTGCAGGTATTTGAGCGTGGACGGCAGCCGGATTCGGCGGTGGACACGGTCTTCAAGGGTCGGCGGAAAGATTTCGATTTTTCTAAGTTTCAGAACAAGGTCCGGTAACCAGCCATGGATAAAATGTGCGATGTTGGCCGCCGCCTAGCGGCCTCGGCGATCAAAGGCGTGTTGGCGATGAGAGGAGTGGGGATTGCGCTGATCTTGCCTGCTTTGTGTTGGGGCTGGGCGCCATACCGAACCACCAACCTGCAATCGAATCCGGGATTGTGGACGGTCAACCAGAGCGGCCAAAGCGTTGCTTTTAGTGGAGCAGGATTGACGATTACGGGGTCTCCAGGCGGAGGCTCGGCGATTTCGCTGGAGACGATTCCGGCGTATGCGCCTAGCGTGGACGTGGCGGCGTTGGTGCAGACAAATGGCGTGAACTGCAGCGGCAGCTATGTGCTTTATACGAGCGCGAGTTCGAACGCATTGTTGAACCCTTCGGGGGCGAGTTCTGGTACTTTCACGGCATTGGTTCTGACGGTTTCAAGCAGCGGTTCGGGATGCACGGGCACGCTTGAGTTGAAATCGAAGACTGGAGCATCGGTGAATGCGCCGTCGTGGAGTTCGGGCGGAGTTGAGGCTTACAACAACGGTTTTTATATTGAGTTGGTTGCGAGAAATGGCGCCTTCCATGTCTACAATTGGGGCCGACATTTGGCGAGTGTTTGGGCACCGGATTGGTTGACGACCGGAACCCCAGGCATTGGCGGCTGGAACATGCCAGCGGGAGCGTCGATGACGCAGGCGGACCTTGGTGCGGTGGAGTGGGGCAATCCGAATCCGATGAATCCGGCGGATATTGCGGTGACGACCACGCCGAACCAGGTGGATTTCCAATTCGGCGGCACGACAGACGATGTGAACGGCAAGGGCATGAGCTATTAGAGCTATTACATGCTGTATCGGAATGGTGGTCCCGTTGGGGAGTTGGTGACTGGTTTTGGGCAGTACGCGGATAAGAGCGTGTCGCCAGGGCAGACTTACAGCTATGCAATCTACGCTTATGATTTTCACGGAAACTATGCAACGGTCTCGTTCAATGCGACGACGCCACCGGCAGGATCGGCGGATCCGCGACGGGTGGGGCTGTCTCCCACGGCGGCGACTTGGGGTGCGCTGGGTGCGAATGTCGATTTGCTGAGCGGGAATTTGAACTACAACCTGCCACTGTTGAAGGCGCAGGCGCGCGGCGGTTGAGGTGTGACGTTTGCGCTGAATCACGATACGCAAAGCTGGAAGAAAGAAGGCTCGCAGGTTTGGAAATACGGGCTGGATGTTGGGTATGGCTATGGATGGCGGCTGCTGGCCGGGCGTGTGATGCGGTATTTTTCGGGGACAGGCGTGACGAGTCACATTGTGTTCACGGATTCGACGGGAACGGAGTATCGGTTGGACCGGAAGGTGAATCCGGATGGGACGACGTCGGCGACGGCGACAGGGTATTGGGCTGCGTCGACGGATGCTTTTTATGGGATTTTCCACGAGGATTGGAACACGTACCGGATGAAGTTTCCGGATGGGAGTTCGTGGGATTTTGGGAGCAGGTCGGCTGGGAGTGAGGGTGACTTGGGGGCGGCGTATCCGACAAAGTTCCAGGACTCGAATGGAAATCAGATCGTTGTACGGTACAAGCCTGGCGTGGGTTTGCCATCATTCTGGACGAACTCGAGCGCGCGGATCGATGAGATTGAAGACGTTCGGGCGAAGTACGTTGGGTCGTCGTGGAAGACGTATGCGTTCAACTACGACACCAGTCAACCACTGCATCGGCTGACGACGATTACGAACGAGATTTATTCGGGCGAGAAGTACACCTTCTGGTATTCGCCGGGTGTGCAGTTGTATGAGCCGTTCACGAACACGGCGTGGACGGGCACCGGCGCGGCGTCTACGAAGTTCTTTTGGGGGCTGACGATCGAGGATACGGGCGGGTTGATTTACAACCTGGAGTATCAGCAGCCGTGGACGGGCGAATTGTCGAAGATGCGGATTCCGTATGGCGGGTATGTGCGTTGGGACATGGCGGCGACGACGTTCAATGCGTCGCGGCAGGTGCGGTGCGTATTCTCTTCCATTGCGATCACGATTCTCTTCTGATCGCGATCAAGATTC
>CAZCPL010000471.1:0-2534 GCA_964500255.1 uncultured Solibacteraceae bacterium
GCTAGAGCCGAGGCTGGAGCCCAGGGTAAGGCCGAGGGAGCCCGCCGCCTGCTCCGACTCGCTCTTGGCGAAAGATTCCCGGGCCTTGAAACCATGCCCGAGCTTGATCGCATCGCAAACTTTGCCGATCTCGAATCTCTAATGATTCAACACGCCGTCCGATCCCAGGATCGCGACTCGGTGGCTCAGGCCATCCTCGTGGCGGCCGCTCGGCAGAGCTAACCGAATTTCCGCGTGATAGAACGCGTGGAATCGTCACAAATGGTACGACCCCCTTCCGACTTCATAAGTTACAGTCAGCAACACTGCTCACCTTACTCGTTTTGATCTTCGCAGTCGTCTTTCCGATGCATGGTGGTATCAGCGGAGAGGAGATTTGCGGAGTCTACCTGAAGGGGGGTGGCGATGTCGAGCATGACGATCCGTTGCGGCTGATCCTCGAGTACATAGTGGGTTTAGCAAAAGGGTTGTTACCTGGATCCGCTCCATTGGCCGCGCCCTTTGAGCCGAATCTGGGTCAGTTCGATCCTTCGATAGCTTTCGCGTCGGCGTCTCCGGGATGGAGCTTTGCGATGGATCGCGCGGGCAAGGCGGAGTTGCGGATCCGGTCGGGTGCCGGGAGTTTTCGCGCCGTGCGTCTGGGACTTGAAGGCAGCGAAGGTAAGGCAACCGGGCAGGGCGAGGAGCTGTTGCCAGGACGGGCGCACTATCTGATGGGCCGAGATCCGTCTAAATGGGCGACGGATGTGCCACAGTTCTCGAAGGTCAGGTATCGGGGAGTGTATCCGGGGATCGACGAGATCCATTCTTTCAACCAGGGCCGGATCGAAACCGATTTCGAAGTGCGGCCCGGCGCGGATCCGAAGCGGATCCGGATTCGGCTTGAGGGTGTCGACCGGCTGGACATCGATTCCAAAGATGGCAGCCTGATCATGCGCACGGGCGAAAAAGAAGTGCGATGGGGGCAGACCCGGATCTTTCAGCCCGCGGCGGCCGGAAGGCAGCGGAAGGCCGTGGCCGGGCGCATCCGGATACTGGCGGGCGATACGGTTGGTTTCGAAATTGGCGACTACGACCAGACGCGAACTCTGGTAATCGATCCGGTGCTCAACTACCTGACGTATTCTGGCCGCAACGGAAGTGACGGTTTTACTCGCGGTGTGGCCGACGCCAACGGCAATTTCTACGTGGCCGGTGCTACCGGAGATCCGACCTTCCCTGTGTCGGGCGGCGCATTCCAACAGTCACAGCCCACCGCGGGCCGGCCCAACGCTACGCTGACAAAGCTGAATGCCGATGGATCGCAGGTGTTGTATACGACGCACTTCGGCGGAACCGAGGTTGACATCGCCACTGGCGTCGCGCTCGACGCGGCTGGCAATATCTATCTGACGGGCGCGACCAATAGTCCCGATTTTCCCGTCAGTACGGGTGGATACCAGAGAACGGTGCAGCAGACCGATCGACTGTCCTGCTTTGTGATGAAGCTCAATCCGGCCGGCAATTCGATTCTCTATTCCACGTATTTGAATGGCTCCGGAGCCGATGCGTGCAGTGCGATCGCCGTGGATGCGGCTGGCTCGGTGTTTGTGGCTGGCACAACCAATTCGCCGAACTTTCCAATCACGCCGGATGCGTTTCAGACCTCGCTGCGGTCCGGCGGCCTTGACGCGGCGCGGGGCTTCGTGACCAAACTGAATCCCGCCGGTTCGGCCCTGGTGTATTCGACTTTTCTTGGCGGATCCGGACGCGACGTGATCTTTGGATTGGCGATTGATGCGGCTGGTGCCGCCTATGTGGCTGGATCGACCAACAGCGGAGGCACCTTTCCGGTTACCACGGGAGCCGCGCAGTCAACCTATGGAGGGGCGGGCGGCATACTCGACTTTACGGGGGGCGATGGATTCGCCGCGAAGCTGAGCCCGGATGGGGCCCGCCTGGTCTATGCCACCTACATTGGTGGACGCAATGACGACACTGCTTTCGGCATAGCGGTGGATGCCGCGGGAGCCGCATACGTGACAGGCGCGACGCTTTCGACAAACTTTCCAGTGAGTGCCTCGGCGATGCAGCGGACGTTTGGAGGCAGCGGCGGCGGGCACGCCGCGTCCGGCGACGGATTCCTAGTGAAGCTGAATCCCGCAGGCTCGGCGTTCACCTATGCGACCTACCTGGGTGGCTCGCGAGACGAGCGCGCGGGCTCGGTGGCCGTGGATCGGGATGGCAACGCGTGGGTTGTCGGCCATACCCTGTCGGCCAACTTTCCGGTGACGGCCGACGCCACGCAGAAGACGTTTGCAGGGTCGGCAATCGACCTTGCGAACAGCGGAGACGGGTTCATTACACAGATCAATGCGACGGGATCGCAAGCGTTATACTCCACGTTTGTGGGCGGATCCGCCAATGAATACCTGAGCGCGGTGGCGCTGGCGCGGGATGGCGGCGTGCTGTTCGCGGGCGGAACCGCGTCGCGAAACCTGGCCGTGACTGCGAACGCGGCCCAAAAGCAGGGTGGTACCGGAGAGCCTGCCCTG
>CAZCPL010000471.1:2544-3017 GCA_964500255.1 uncultured Solibacteraceae bacterium
ATCTGTTCGGCTTCTTTGGCAATCACGCTTCGCGCTTCGGCGGTTTGTTTTTCTAATTCTTCTTTTTCCTGCGCGACGCTCTTTGCGACTTCCGATTTTACCTGTTCAATCTCGGATTGCCGTTTGGCGACGGCTTCGCAGGGCGATTGGGTGAGGCTCCGGCATCGCGCGTGACGGTGTCGCGGGTTTCGAATCAGGCGAGTTTTGCGACCGGGTCGGTGTCGCCAGGGATGCTGGTGGCGATTGATGGCGGCGGGCTGGGTCCCGAGGAAGCCGTGAATGGTTCGGCGGACGGGGACGGCGTCCTTCTTAAAAAGCTCGCCGATACGCAAGTGCTATTCGATGACGTCCCGGCGGCCCTGGTCTCGGTTTCAGACAAGCAGATCATCGCGATTGTGCCGTATGCGGTGGACGGGAAGGCGTCGGCACAGATGGTTGTGGACAATGGCGGCGTGCGTTCCGCTGCAGTGACC
>CAZCPL010000472.1:0-3013 GCA_964500255.1 uncultured Solibacteraceae bacterium
CAGATTCACCGCCGTGGTGTAAAGTGGTGAAGTCATGAAGAGCCAGAGCGCCTCATTGGTCCGTGCATCGATCAGTTTCCCGCAAGAGATTTACCAGAGTCTCGAAAGGCTGGCAAAGCAGAAGAAAGTATCACTAGCGTGGGTTGTGCGGGAAGCTGCGGAACGGTACGTTGCAGAGGAAGCGGCAGGGGGCGGGGAAGTGCAGAAAAGAGATTCCCGGAGCACTGGCAAAGTGAGGCGCGGGACAGCGTGACACATCTGGTGCGGCCTCATTCGTTAGGGAAAAATAACAACGGAACGGGAAGCGTGCTCGACTGATGAAAATCATCAAGAACATTGGTAACGATCGTGTGTACGATGAACTGCGGCCATCCCTCGCGCCGCCGTCATCGCTCGATCTTGCCTCCCCGGTGTTCTCGCTATTTGCTTATGCCGAGTTGCGCGAATTGCTCGATAAACTCGATGCTTGCCGGGTTGTGCTCCAAGGGGCAAACGAGGGGGATCTTGGCCTCACTGGCTCCGAGACGGATCGCTCCTTTCGCAACAGGCTCAATGTTCACTGGCTGGCACGCGAGTGTGCAGCGTGGATCAAGAAGAAAGTGGAGCTGCGTGGCGCGCCGGGGGCATTGCCGCAATCACTCCTGATTGCGAACAAGCCTGATTCAGGGCTTACGCGCACGATAACGGGGAACTGTGCATTCAGCACCGAGGGGCTGGGCATCACGCCCGGCAACCAGTTCAGCCTGATTCAATGCTCTGAAAGGCCGGAAGAATCGGCGATCTTCAGCGCTTGGTTCACGAACCTTTGGAATTCGCTTCCGGCGTCCGACCAGCACAAGAACGCCTTCCTGGCGCGGCTTCAGGAACTGGCCGATCCGAAAGCACCTTCGCTCATCTACTACTTGACGCTGTTCCAGATCTTTAAAGATCTCGGCGACGAACTGGATGAAGAACGGATCGTCAAATCGGCGACAGGCATCCGCAACACGACGGTCTGGAAGAAGCTCTATAAGTTCCAACGTGACGGCGTTGTGGGTGCAATCGACAAGCTGGAACGGCTGGGCGGGTGCATCATCGCGGATAGCGTCGGCCTCGGAAAGACGTTTGAAGCGCTCGCCATCATCAAATACTACGAGCTGCGCAATGACCGCGTGCTTGTCCTCGTGCCGAAACGGCTGCGGGACAACTGGACGCTCTACAAGGCCAACGACCGGCGCAATATCCTTGCTTCGGATCGGCTCAATTATGACGTTCTGAACCACACCGATTTGTCACGCGACGGCGGCACGTCCGGCGACATCGATCTCGGCCATGTGAACTGGGGCAATTACGATCTTGTCGTCATCGACGAGTCGCACAACTTCCGCAACAAATCGACGCACAACACGCGTGAGACGCGCTATGACCGGCTGATGCGCCGGATCATCAAGGAGGGCGTCAAAACCCGCGTCCTCATGCTGTCGGCAACGCCGGTGAACAATCGCCTAGCCGATCTCAAGAACCAGATTGCCTTCGTCACGGAAGGCGATGACATGGCGCTGTCAGGACATGGCATCTCCAGCATTGAAGCAACCGTCCGGGGCGCGCAACTCCAGTTCAACCGCTGGCTTGCGTTGGAGGACGCCCAACGCCGTCCGATGCACTTGCTTGAAATGCTGGGCTTCGATTATTTCAAGCTGCTCGACCTTCTGACGATTGCGCGCTCGCGCAAGCATATCGAGAAATACTACGGCACAAAAGAGACGGGCCGCTTCCCGGAGCGTCTGAAGCCCGTCAACATCAAGCCGGATGTTGACCTCGCCGGTGAGTTCCGTTCCATCCGGGACATCAATAACGAAATTCGCCGCCTGACGCTGGCGGCATACGCGCCGCTGCGGTATGTGCTGCCGCACAAGCAGGCGGCCTATGACGCCAAATACAGCACCCGCATCCGGGGCGGGGAAAGCTTCTTCCGGCAGGCGGATCGCGAAGAGAGCCTTGTCCACCTTTTGCGCGTGAACGTGCTGAAGCGGATGGAAAGCTCGGTGTCTTCCTTCATGCTCACCATCAAGCGCCAACTCGCGGATGTGGAGGCGACGCTCGCCAAGATCGAGGCGCAGGCGGAAGCGCTTGAAGAAATTGATATCGAAGATGTGGACGCGGAAGATCCCGCTTTCGAGAGCCTGCTTGTGGGGCGCAAGGTAAAGGTGCTCCTGCAGGACGTTGATCGCGTCCGCTGGCAACAGGATCTGACGGAAGACCGTAATCGTCTCGCAACGCTGCTATCGGCGGCCAAGCAGGTTGGCGCGGCCCGCGATGCCAAGCTCAAGGCGCTGCGCGAAGTGATTGAGCGCAAATGCCAGTCGCCGATCAATCCGTCGAACCGAAAGATTCTCGTGTTCACCGCCTTCGCCGATACAGCGCAGTATCTGTATCAAGAACTTTCCGGCTGGGCGCAAAAAGACCTCGGATTGAACACAGCGCTTGTTACCGGCACCGGCCATAACCAGACGACGCTGCCCAATCTCCGCAAGGATTTTGTGAGCATCATCACAGCGTTCTCCCCGCGCTCCAAGGAACGTCCGGAGGATCTGAATAGCGACGGGGAGATTGAACTTCTGATCGCAACCGACTGCGTGAGCGAAGGCCAGAACCTTCAGGACTGCGATACGGTCGTCAACTATGACATCCATTGGAACCCCGTCCGCATCATCCAACGGTTCGGACGCATAGACCGCCTCGGATCAACCAACGAGCGTATCCAGCTCGTCAACTTCTGGCCCAATATCGAGCTTGAGGAATACATCAACCTCGAACAGCGCGTGAGCGGCAGGATGGTGCTGCTGGATATTTCCGCCACGGGCGAAGAGAACGTCATAGAGCATCAATCCGGCGATCAGATGAACGATCTGGAATACCGCCGCAAGCAGCTCCTGAAGCTTCAAGACGCCATCATAGATCTCGAAGACCTGAGCAGCGGCGTTTCCATTGCTGACCTAACCTTGAATGACTTCCGCATCGATCTCGCGGGATT
>CAZCPL010000473.1:0-3013 GCA_964500255.1 uncultured Solibacteraceae bacterium
GCGCGGTGATGGCCGTGGCACCTAGGCCGAGTTTTTGGTACATTTATCCCCCAATCGCGTACATCGGCCTCGGCGGCGGCACAAACTGCGTCGCTCCGATCTGATGGCCGATCCACTTCGCTTTTACATTCGCGGCGATCACTTCCGCAATCGCGGCGTCCGAACTATTCTCGCGCAATAGCCCGCGGACGTCCATCTCTTCCATCGCGAACAGGCAATTGCGAATCTTGCCATCGGCCGTCAATCGCAAGCGGTTGCAGTTGAGGCAGAACGGCTTGCTGACCGAGGCCACGATGCCGATGCGTCCCCCTCCGTCGAGGTAGCGGAACTCTGTGGCAGGCGCACGCGGATCCGCATCGGGAATCGCTTCCAGCGGACCGATCTCCTGCGTGATCGTCTTAAGAATGTCGTCGCCCAACAGCACGCGGCCGCGATCCCAGAGGCCTTGTGAATCCAATGGCATGAACTCGATGTAGCGGATCTCAAAGCCGTGTTCGCGCCCGAAGCGGGCCATGGGAACGATGTCCGGCTCCACCAGATCTTTGACGGCGACGGCGTTGATCTTGATGGGTCCGAAGCCAACGTCGCGCGCGTGCATTAGGCCCTCGATCACGCGGTCAAATACATCGCGGCGGGTGATTTCGCGGAAGCGGTCTCGATCCAACGTGTCGAGGTGGACGTTCAGACGTCGCAAACCGGCGTCGTAAAGGCTTTGCGCTTGCTGCTTGAGCAAAACAGCGTTGGTGGTTAAAGCAAGATCTTCGATGCCGGGAACGGCGATGAGCCGCGCGATCAGATCGGGAAGCTGCTTGCGCAACAATGGCTCGCCACCGGTGAGGCGGATCTTGCGGACACCCAATCCCGCTGCGATGCGTACGAACCGCTCGATCTCTTCGAACGACAGGATCTCTTCGCGCGGACCGAAATCCGTCGCATCCTCGGGCATGCAGTAGAAGCAGCGGATATTGCAACGGTCCGTCACGCTGATGCGGAGGTTGTCGTGCAGGCGTCCGTGGGTGTCGATGAGGGGCATCTACTTGATCGCGAGCATACGCTCAATCGGGGCGCGGGCGCGATCGACGATCTCTTGCGGAAGATTCACGCGCGGTTCCAGTTTGTCGAGGCAATCGCGCAGTTTCTCAAGGCTGTTCATCTTCATATACGGACACTCGCTGCAGTTGCAGTTCTCGTTGGGGACGAAGTAGAAACGTTTGTTCGGCGCGTATTTGTGCAGCGAGTGCGAGACACCGCTCTCTGTCATCACGATGAATTCGTCATGCGTGTGCGTGGTGCAAAACTTGATGATCGCTGAGGTGGAGCCGATGAAATCCGACTGATCCAAAACGGCGGGCGGGCATTCGGGATGCGACGCTACGATAGCCTTGGGATGTTCGAAGCGGGCTTTTTCCAGGCGTCGCGCCGCAAACGTCGAGTGCACGATACAAGCGCCCTGCCAGATCTGAATGTTCTCGCGTCCGCTCTGCTTCTTCACCCAGTTGCCGAGGTTGACATCCGGCAAAAACAAAATCGGCTGCTCGGCGGGAATCGAGTTGACCACCTTCACGGCGTTGCTCGACGTACAGATGATGTCGCTTTCGGCCTTCACAGCGGCGGAGGTGTTGATGTAGCTGACGACGGCGTGATCGGGAAGGCGCTTCTTGACCGCGCGAACTTGCTCCACTGGGCTGGCGTCGACGAGGCTGCATCCGGCATTGCTGTCGGGAACTACAACGATACTGTCGGGGTTGAGGATCTTGGCGGTTTCGGCCATGAACCAGACGCCGCAGAACGCGATGACTTCGCCCTTGAATTCCTGGGCTTTTCGCGCGAGTTCGAGGCTATCGCCGATGGCGTCGGCGACTTCCTGAATCTCGTCCTCTTGATAATGATGGGCGAGGATAATCGCGTTGCGGCGCTTTTTGAGATCGAGAATCTCGTCCTGGATGGAGAGCGAAGCAGTTGGCATGTGCTTGCTTTATAGTAGAACGGTTCACTCACTGCCGACGGGGGGCTTGTGCACCTCGACCATACCGGAAACGACTTCCGTGGCACCTGGGCGTTGCTGGAGAACATGGCTCAGTTCATGAGCGATCAGTTGCTGGCCCGCCTCGCTGCCAGGGTCATACTGACCGGGCGCGAAGACGATGTCGCTTCCCACGGCGAACGACCGTGCTCCCATTAGAACCGCGCGATGGTCTTCATGGACGCGCACGTGGGAAAGACTCTGCCCGAACGTCGTTTCCATTGTGTGCTGCAGCGGTTGAGGAAGCGTTCGTGCGCCGGCAGGTGAAGCGGCCGCAGTCGGAGGAGTGAGTTTTGTTTCTGGCATAGATCGATCCATAAGGCACGATTGGGTCATGCAACCAAAAGGTGGTTGCATGAATCTAACTTAACATTAGAGAGGATATCAGACAGTGAACGGACTCAAGACCGCCCTTCTGCTTGGGCTACTCAGCAGCATCGTTGTCGTGGGTGGAGGTGCAGCCGCTGGACGCCGTGGCGTCTGGATCGGACTCGCGCTTGCCATGGCAATGAATTTCTTTTCGTACTTCTTCTCAGAGAAGATGGCGCTCTCGGCGCACAACGCGCAGCCGCTGACCGCGGAAACGAATCCGAGGCTTCATGCGCAGATCCAGCCGATGGTGCAGCGATTGTGCCAACGGATGAGGATCCCGGAGCCGAAGCTGTGGACGCTACCGGATCCCTCACCGAATGCTTTTGCGACCGGCCGGAATCCCGAACATGCGTCGGTGGCCTTCACCGAAGGCCTGCTGGAACTGATGGATCGCGACGAGGTGGAAGGCGTGTTGGCTCATGAGTTGGCACACATCAAGCATCGCGACATTCTGATCTCGTCGATTGCGGCGACGGTTGGCGCGGCGATCACCTCGATCGCTTATGTAGGCTACTTTCTTGGCGGCTCTTCGAATAGTGACGATGACGACCGCGGTAGTCCGCTGGGCTCGATGTTGCTGCTGTTTCTGGGCCCGATGGCTGCCGGTGTGATTCAGAT
>CAZCPL010000474.1:0-3013 GCA_964500255.1 uncultured Solibacteraceae bacterium
GCCTTACAGTCGACCCTTCAATGGCATCGATGCCCGGTTTCGCGTAGGGCTTGCCATTGTTCGCTGGATTCGTGTTGTCGGTGGTGAACAAAAGCTTCGCATCCGGTGGCACGACCTTCACCTTCACCACCTGATGGCCTGCGGTTGCAGAAGGCATCAACTCATGCTGGATATCGATCGTATTTTCAATGCGGTATGGCTTGCCTTCCTTGTTCTTCTTGGTTGAGTCTACCGCTCGAAATTCGATGACCATTGCACCACTGATGACCGGTTGGTCAACTGGGACAACCTGATACTCGGCTATGTCCTGTCTCACCATCAGCGTGTCGGCGTGGGAAAGCTTCATATCCGTGGTTGTAATGACACCGGTGTCTTTGTCGCGGGAATACTCGATCGTGACTCCCGTGACCTCTTCGAACGGCGGCTTCTGGATCTGACCGGCATCCTCGCGCCATTGACCCGCGGTGATCAGCATCTCTCGCATACGGTCGAGCGTGCCCGGTTCGGTCCAAAGCATTTGTCCCTTTGACGCGGCCCCGTCCAGAATCTGCTGCCATGTCGTGCGGCCCGTCGA
The DNA here is from genome assembly GCA_964500255.1 of uncultured Solibacteraceae bacterium. Lineage (GTDB taxonomy): Bacteria > Acidobacteriota > Terriglobia > Bryobacterales > Bryobacteraceae > F-183. The sequence continues at coordinate 575 of CAZCPL010000474.1, forward strand.
CGGAAAAAGAAACTGCTCGACACGATTGCGAAGAGGCTGGTAGGTCTTCAGCTTGTCCTGTCCCGACGCTGGGACAAAAACTTGATACTTGTTCGCGTCACGCAATGTGGCCTCGATGACGAATTCGCCTTTCGACGCCTCCTCGCTACGGTACAGGATGCGTTGGCCAGTTTTGTCATTGATATAGCTATCAAGTAATGGGGCCGCAACGAGCGCAGTCTCTTCCTGTTCATCGATCAGCGGGTAGTGGAGCTTGTTGAATACCGCCTTCAAGGCGAGAAAAAGCTCGGTCTGGTATTCGGCTAACGATTCCTTGGCCTTCTTGTACTGCGTGTCTTCGGCGCTCAGGTCTTTGACGACCTGGTGAATCGCCCACAACCGTTGCGCCTTCTTATTCACATTGAAGATGCCGGTCTGGTCGTCTGCCGTCAGAATTGCCACCCGATTCTTGAATTTCTCTCCGGTGAAGTTCTTCACGAAGTCGGTGTCGGGCTTCAGCACCACAAGCGTCGTCTTGTCACGTTCGAGCTGGACCTCATCCAACGCTGGCAGAACGGCAAGCTTCTGATAGCAGCGCTTGTCCTTTGGCTCAAACATTTCCGTCAGCTTGCCCTCGATCTGCGCGTCACGATCGATGTTCGAGCATGCTTTGACGTAGCTATTGACCTGCGCGTTAAGGTTCTTGTGGCGATTGAACAGATAGCGACCAGACTTGGTCTGCTCGATATACCAGCAGTTGTCGTAAAGCTTCTTTAATGCATCAGGCATGCCAACGATGGACCGGCCTGGTGCCAACAGGTACTCGGCCAACTCGGCGTCGGTGAGACCGCGCGGATGCACGTCGGACAGGGATGCCGCATAAATCCATTTGGCACACCGGCTCGCAAGCCCAGTGGTGTCGTCATCCAGGCTCTCGGCATGCGAGGTGCCGTTGTTTGCGATATCGGTCTGGAGTGCGTCCTGTAGCGTCTTCTTGACCTCAATGAAGCGGCTGGCTACCGTCGGATCGTTGAGGTCTGCGGTTTCAAGCGAAAGCAACGCGTGGCGTGCGACCTCAGCATCACCCTTGGTCCACAGGCCGCGGACAATGGTCGCCATCAGGCGAATGACGTCGCGGGTTTTCTGGAATCCCGGGTTGTCATTGAACGACGCGATGAGATGCTTGGTTGAGAAATGGAACGGATAGGAGACCAGAATCTCCTCGCGGATTTTGACGGTCGGTCGTTCCAGTATTGCGCTTGCCTTGGCAAGCTCCGCAACGTAGGCGTCCGCGACGGCAGTCTTTTCCTTTTCGGTAAGGGAAATGTCTTTGAACAGGCGCTTGCGCAGGATGGCGTATAGCTCATCCTTCTGGTTGTCGACCGGGGCAATGGATTGCGCGCCCTTGGACATCTCATTGTTGACGCTCTGGATGGTGCCACCGAGGGTGTCATTCGAGCGCAGAATCTTGGCAAGTTCGTCCGCGCCCTGTTCCCAGTCCTTTTGCAGGTCCGCAATCACAATGACGCAGCGAGCGCACTCTTTGTAGTCACGCACCGCCCCGAATAGCGTAGTGAGCGCGATGCCAGCGAGCGTTGCGGCGCGAGTGCCTTCGTCCTTCTTGCCCTGGCTCGCCGCATGGACGAGATAAAAAGCTAGTTCGTCGAGTAGGATTAGAGCGGTTCGACCCTTGAGGGCATCGCGCCACTCTGTCTCTGCCGGCGCACGATCGGGGGGGAAGTCCACCCCGAGCTGCTTTCCGATACTGACCCAGACCTTCTGATCGGTGGACCGGCCGGTAAAGGACGCGACAACTTCCGGCTTTGCTTTCGGCAACGGCTTATGGGAACCCACGACGTCGGCAAGCTTTGGATAGCGAGCGAGGATTCCCGCGACGATCATGCTCTGAGTTTTGCCGCCGCCCATGGATTCCGACAGCTTGTAGATACCGCTGGCCGACTTCTCGCCGGCCATGCGCGCGAAAGCTTGCTGGAGCAGCAACTCCATTCCCGAGGTCAGCACGTTGGAGTCGAGAAACTCGCGCGCCTCCGCTTCGCTCAGTTGCGGCAAATCGGCCAAATTGACGACAAAGTCAGCAGTGCCGTCCAAGACTGATAGGCGAGGGGTACAGACCTGGAGCGTTTTCATAGCGTGAAGTCCTCTACCGTGGTTTTCCGAATGATCGGCATGTGCTGTAGTGGTCCATTTGAAATCTACCGGCCAGCGATTCCGTAACCAGGCGCCAACGCTGCGCTGTCGGCTTGTGAGAGCGCATCATGATTCGCGAGCGCAAGCTGAAACTCAGCCGCGTCTAATTGGTGAACACGGGAGCAATCGACCCCCCACCGACGTAGAGCGTAGCCGGCCACCGCGGCCCTGCACTTGACCAGGAGCGCGCCGGATCGCATCCCGTAGTCGGCTTCGACGGCCCCCTTGTGTTTGAGTTTTGGATGGGGAATC
>CAZCPL010000475.1:0-3011 GCA_964500255.1 uncultured Solibacteraceae bacterium
AAGCTAACAGAGTCCGGCCTCTGAGCCCATGCGTTCAAATACTTTGCCAAATCCGTCTTGGTGATTCTCCTGCTCGTGGGTATCGACTCTTTGAGTTGCCGTAGCCGTGCTGGGGTCGTCCCTTCGCGCAGGAGCATAGTGTTATAGCTGCCCGCCGCGCGTTCGTAGAACCAACGACCAATGCCGTCGGGACAATACGTCGACATCGCCAGGTTTTCGATCTGGACGTGAAAGGGCTTATTCGCAGACAGATCGGACAGCTTGACGGCGGTTTGACTGTTCGCAAACCTGGAGATGTCGGAAATGAGAGCTTCTTCCGCGATCGAATCCTGGGAGCGTAGAACGATGATCTTGGCAGGCACACGGACGCGGCGAAGATCAATCTGGGGATTCTTCTTCTTGCTGAAATAAATCGAAGCGGTTGTCTGACCGCCGTTCACGATCTGCATACCCTTCAGCCAGAGGATGCCTGGGCCCCCATCACTCGTCTTCCCCAAGTGCACCTCGTCCGCGACAAGTACGATTCCGTTGTTGTATGCCATGAACCGTTCGGGCGTATCCTGGAGCGTGTCGCGGATTCCTTTGTTGACCTTGGCGGTCGCGCTAAGAAAAGAACGGACATTGGCCTCCAGAAGCTGTCTGCCGTATTTCTCGTAAACGAACCGGAGTGCCTCGCCGGGGATCACCGTCATGGCGTAGTCGTAATCGGCGGCTTCTCCGGGTACGTAGACACAGGGCAGCGCGCCGCCCGAAACTTCTTCGAAGTTCACGACCAACTCATCGCGCGGCTTGCCCTCGGACCAGTGCCTGTGCAACCGCTCTATGTCCATCACTTCCAGCTTCACGGTCTTGCCACTCACTTCTCGCGGCTTGAAATTCTTGGCCTTTGCCTGCCGATCCGTGAGGACCTATACTCTGATCTGATCAAGATTGGGGTAGCAGTCCTGAATGGTGACCGCGAATGCATAGGCGTCATCGGACTCATCCATAGTCTTTGCCAGTCGCCCTTCCGCGCACTTCGCCAGAAAGCGAAGGCACTGTTCGGCGGCTTCTTTCGTTTCTGTATCAGTGATCGGTGTCACGTCGTCGACGCCGCTGTACAGGCTAACGAATAGATCAAGCTGGTCCGTCTCATCAGACATCGCGTAGCCACTTAGGCGCAAAATCGCACCACCTACTTTCTTGGGAGCGTAGTGGCAGATCTGCGGGTCGAAGGTCTTGCCGATCAGTGACAGGTGTTGCATCACGACCTCCGCGAAGACCGACTCTGCGTACGGGTAGCCATTCCCTTGACTGCCGAGACGCTCCCCTATCTCTGATCGCACTTCGGCTTGCGTTTGCCTAAGAAAGTCCACCAAGTCCATGGCTACATCACCCCCAGTTGATCTAGCGCAGCGCGAACAGCAACAGGACCGGCGTCGATGCCATCGAGCTCCAGTTCATAACGGGCCGTAATGACCTGTGCAGGAACACTGGCCCTGGTAAGGCGGGGGAATCCCTCCTCGACGCGAAGGACCTTTGTCGACACATGCGTGAAGGTCCGCCTGTAGTGCGCCGAAACCGCATCCAGGTATCCTGCGTGAATAAGTTTGATGTTGAGCATATGTTGGGCTGACGGGTCTTCACTTAAGAATGTTCGAGTATCATCGATGAGCGCGGGAGGCGGGCCACATGGACCAGCATGGAGGAGTGTTCATTCGCCTGCCCTCGCTGAGAGCGGATGGCGCAGGCCAGGAGGAAGGCGTTGATCGCCTCGCGAGAGAGGGAGGGAACGTGTCCTCGCCGTTGAACAGTGGCTGGTGCCAGTTCTTGTGCCTCTGCGGCATCCATCCAACCGTGCCCACCAGATACGGAATGATCGGCAATCGGCGGACAGAGAAGGCTGCCGTCTCGTTCATCACCGGATTTTAGCCCAACACTTTGGCCTGCCCTACAAAGCTGGGAGCCCCGCAAGGTTAGCAATGAATACCGAAGGCGGGCTGCACTTTGGAAAGGATCAGGATAGAATCGTGGTACGCGTAAGGTGGAGCGCGTTCCGACGGCAGCCCCGATTTCAAGCCAAAGCGTGTATGGTCGACGAAACAAAAACTGGGACAGATTGGCAGACCGACGAACTTGACGCGATTGTATCGGACTATTTCTCGATGCTCGATGCCGAGCTTTCAGGCCAAAATTACGTCAAGTCCAGGCACAGCGAGGCTTTGAGGGCACGGATCGGCCGGACCCACGGATCGGTTGAGTACAAGCACCAGAACATCTCCGCCGTACTCAACAAGCTTGGTCTGCCCTAGATACCTGGTTACAAGCCGCAGTGTAACTACCAGAAGGCGATCATTGATGCGGTTGATCGTTACTTGTCCGGGCATGCTGCGGTTCTCGAAGCGGTTCCCGTACCTCCACCGGCTACGAGTCCATGTGCGCAAGTGTTTGTCGAAGCTCCTATCTCAATTCCCGGCAGTGAAGACATCCCCGATCACCTGCGTCATCTGGTCCGGAAGTTCGACTGTGCGGAGCGTGACCACCGCAACCGCTTACTCGGCAAAGCCGGAGAGACCTTTGTTGTCGAGTTTGAGCAGCAACGGCTTACCGAGTGTGATCGCTCGGACCTGGCCCGCAAAATCCGTTGGGTTTCCAAAGAGGATGGGGACGGCGCGGGGTACGACGTGCTCTCTTTCAGTCAGAATGGTCAGACACGGCTGATTGAGGTGAAGACCACGAATGGCCCTGCACAAACTCCGTTCTATCTGAGCCGTAACGAAATTGCGGTTGCGGGAGAGCGCCCGACAGAATGGACGATATATCGAGTCCACCTTTTTGCCAACGGTCCCCGTGTGTTCACGGTCCGGCCACCGCTGGAAAGCAGCGTGAATTTGAGGCCCGAAACTTGGCGGGCTTCATTTTAGCGCAGCAACGTTCGGAATCGGGGAGGTTTGCAGGCGCGCGGCCTCTCGAACTGTGAGGCTTCGGCACTGTGTCTCGTCGTAGTGGATGTAGTAATGCCCGTCTTTGGC
>CAZCPL010000476.1:0-3008 GCA_964500255.1 uncultured Solibacteraceae bacterium
CGTCAACTACAACGCTCCGAACACCACCTTTCAGCCGAGTCGCCCGGCAGTGGGCCAAACCGCCACGAATCTGAATCCCAACTTCGGGCGGATTCTGGGCGCGCTCGAACCGCGCCGTATGCAGTTCGGATTGCGTTTGGCATTCTAGGATCATCTGCAATGACTCTGCGAATTCTCTCTTCCCTGTTGACTCTGGCGGCCTTTGCCCAAGCGCCGCAGGATTACGATCTGGTTGTTTACGGCGGCACCGCGGGCGGAGCCATGACCGCCATCGCCGCCGCACGGCAAGGGCTCAATCCGATCCTCATTGAACCCGGCCAGCACGTCGGTGGGATGCTCACCGGCGGACTCTCACGCACCGACGTCGGCAAGCGCGAAGTGATTGGCGGACTCTCACTGGAATTCTACGTGCGCGTCGGCGAGCGTTACGGCATGCATCGGTTTCTGCATCCCGTTGCCTGGCAGTACGAACCCCGCGTCGGCGAGAGCGTCCTGCGCGAAATGCTGGCACAAGCCCAGGTGCAGGTGCTCTACGGCGAGCGCCTTCGCGAAAAAACGGGCGTTGTCAAAACAGGTTCGCAGATCACAGAAATCATCTTGGAAAGCGGCAAGCGGCTCCGAAGCAAAATCTTCGCCGATGCGAGCTATGAGGGCGACCTGTTGGCGCAAGCCAAGGTCACCTATACTTACGGCCGCGAATCGACAGAGCAATATGGCGAATCGTTGGCAGGCGTTCGCGAACGCACGCCGTTGCATCAGTTTCTGGTGGATGTCCCCGCCAAAGACGACAAAGGAAACCTGCTTCCGGAGATCGAACCCGGACTTCCCGCCAAGCCCGGATCCGCGGACCGCCGCATACAGGCTTACAACTTTCGCGTCATCGCCACCAACAATCCGGACAACCGCATCGCGTGGCCCAAACCGAACGGTTACGACCCTAAGCGCTATGAGTTGCTGATCCGCGACATTCTGGAAACGACCAGGAAAGACGGACGTCCGCCGGTTTTCAACGAACTCAGTTTGATTGCGCCGATCCCCAATCAGAAGGCCGACATCAACAATCGCGGCGGTTTTTCGAGTGACTACATCGGCAGGAATTACAACTATCCGGAAGGCGACTACAAAATCCGCGCCCGCATCTGGCAAGAGCACATCGACTATCAGCAGGGGCTTTACTATTTCCTCGCCAACGATCCGCGCGTGCCTGGAACGCTGCAGCATGAGGTCCGCTCATGGGGGCTTTCCAAAGACGAATTCGAGGACACCGGTCATTGGCCTCATCAACTCTACATCCGTGAGGCGCGGCGCTTGGTGGGGGAAACCGTGCTGATCCAAAAAGACATGCAGACCGAGCTTTCTAAGCCCGATGTGATTGGCATGGGCAGCTACAACAGCGATTCCCACAACTTGCAGCGCTTCGTGAACGCGCGTGGATTTGCGGAAAACGAAGGCGACATGCAGGTTTCGGTCAAGCCGTATCAGATCCCCTATCGCATGTTGGTTCCGAAGAAAGCGGATGCAACCAACCTCTTGGTGCCTGTCTGCTTTTCGGCGTCGCATGTGGCATATTCGAGCGCACGCATGGAGCCGCAGTACATGATCCTCGGCCATGCCTCCGGGGTCGCTGCGGCGATGGCGATCCGCTCGGGCAAGGCCGTGCAGGACATTTCCATCCCCGATTTGCAGAAGACCCTGCGCCAAGAGGGCGCGGTCTTTGAATATACGCCCAACCAGCAGATCGATGCATTCGAGGCGATTCGTCGCCGGGCCGCGCCCACCCAGCGGCTTCGAAACACCGGCAATTGATCATCCGATTGGAACTTTCCCCATGCGACCAGAAGGCTATGTGCAGAACGAAGGCGACATTGGCGTGAGCACGAATGGCCCGTATCAGATTTCGTATGGTTCGCTGGTTCCGAAGGCGGGGCAGGCGAAGAACCTGCTGGTGCCGGTATGCCTATCGAGCGACGGGAAACTGGCCGTGCAGGACGTGCCCTATGAGCTGTTGCAAAAACAACTGCTCGCGGACGGGCAGGTTCTCGAGTACAAACAGCCGCCTGTGGCGTTTGTCGCCCTGGATACCCGCTTTGGAATCTGCATTTGCAGCGGTTACGCCGCATCCCTGTCGGCAATTGGTTGAATCCAAGCGGTTTGCGCCGACACTCGCGAAAGTGGGTGCCTTCGAAACCTCAGTCACAGACCCAGTAAATATTTTATCTCCAACAATAGCAATCACTTGCGGAAATTTCGTGGAAAATGCCTCGGTTGCGGCATGGGATGCTGTGGGCAGAAAGGATCGTTTATGGCCGAACTCACCCCCATTCAATCCCAAGTCCTTGCCGGACTCCTCGCCGGAGGCTCCATCGCTGCCGTCGCGCGCGAACACAACATCCACCGTTCAACGGTCTATAACTGGAGGCACGATCATCCCGCCTTCAACTACGCGCTCAAGGACGCTCGCCGCCGCCACCAGACCGCCATGTTCGACGCCGGGCAGGACCTCGCTGCCCGCGCCTTCGAAACCCTCGGCTCGCTGCTGACTTCCGAGGATGAGGCCATGAAACTACGCGCCGCGCAGGCCATTCTTCGTGCATTTGCCGGAATGGAGAACGCCGCTACCGCACCGGAACCCGTAGCCATCGAGCGGGCCATCGATCGCAACAACCGTAACGGCGCGCTTGCCGCGCTTCCAGCCGGTTTCGAACTGCCAGGCCCGGCGGACTATCCGGATGTCGTACAAATCGACACAATTCGACAGAAGTCGACAACTTCGACGCTGAAACTGGCGGGTTGACCTTGATCCAGCGGCTGAGGCCACGACTTCACAATCGTTGGCTGTTTACGCCCACCAGCCAGGTACGGCGGGCTTTAGCCTGCGGCGGACTTCAGTCCGCCCAACCGTGCGAAAGCAAATGAACCACCCGGTCCCAAGCACTAGTTCTGCGACCCGGTCATTTGTTTCGAGCCACTTGCCTGTATGCCCGCCCCCTGACGGTCGCGGCTTCGAA
>CAZCPL010000477.1:0-3006 GCA_964500255.1 uncultured Solibacteraceae bacterium
GGCTGGCATCGCGCAGCACATGAAAGAGATGACGGCGAAGCTGGAATCGAACGAAGGATTCCTGGAGAACGAGATCCAGATGGTGCGTCGTGCGTTGTGGCAGCGCGAGGCTCTGTTGAAGGAGCTTTCTACGCGCTATCAGCCGCTGTTCGCTGCCGTGGGAGTGACGGATACCTCAGCGATCATGGCACCGCTGCAACCGTCGATGGACGCGCTGATGGCCGAAGCGCAAAGGTTGGCACCGCGTTGGAAGTTTCCGGTTTCGGGTCCACACGATGCCTATCCGGAATCGCTGGCGAAGCAGCAGTTGGCGAAAGAGTATCCGGGGGCGACGTTGAAGGCCTCGGTGATGCAGGATCCCGTCTTCAAGATTGTAAAGAACCGGCTGGGGATCCCGCTCGAGCGTTACAAAGACGGCTTCATTCTCTACAAGGCGTCTAGTGAATCGCTGTGCCGCCAGCAAAGCTTTACGTATCTGGAAAAGTTCGACGGCGCGGGCTATCAGCGGCCGGCAGGCGTCGGACTCAACCGCATCCGCTACGTCAATTGCCAGTAGTAGCGCGTTTGCGGAAGGACAGCAAGTGGAAAGGGCAGGCCTCGAGAATAAGAAAGGCGGTTCTCATGCTTTCGCAGGATGAACCGCCTCACGACACTACACTGAGTATTTACTGTTCACCCTTGATGGCGATCGCCGCCGCTTCGCCGGTAACTCGGCTATCGCCCCAAACCAGGCTGTCTCCCCCTACGAGGCTGTCGCCCCACACCAGGCTGTTGCCGGAAACGTTGGTTCCCCACACGAGGCTGGTTCCCCAGACGAGGCTGCCGCCCCAGATAACGGTGGTGGCATTGGTGGTGTTCAGCTTTAGAGCGCGGTCTTGTTCGTTGCGTTGTAGACCAACGACGGAGAAGCGGCCGTGCCGGAACCCTTGTTGGTGTCGTTGAAAGCTGCCCAGATGTCGAGTTGCCCGTCCCCGATGGTGAAGATATCGTGGTTGGCAGTATAGGTCTGGGCGGTGACAGCATCGTAGACGTTGGTGGTCTTCGTGAAGCCGCGCCAAGCGGTACGCATGAGCCGGGCCTTGACTTGATCGGGCGTCAGGGTCGGATCCTTTTGTACGAGGAGCGCAGCCGCACCCGAAACCAGAGGCGCAGCCATGCTGGTTCCGGACATCTCAAAGAAGTAAGGCGACGCGGTGTTGGCACCGCCAACCACAATGCTGCTCACCAGCGGACGGTTGCCCGGATACTGGGTCGCAAGCGTTGAGCCAGTGGCCTGATAGGCGACAACGCGATTGCCCGCGGCGACGATGTCGGGCTTCACGATACGATCGAAGGCCGTGGGACCCTTCTAGCTATAGGTCGCAATCGCGTCGTTGGCGCGGTCCCAGTCGGACTTGTGATTCACAGCGCCAACCGTAATGACAAAGGGATCGTTGCCCGGTGAACTGATGGTTCCGTATCCCTTGTTTCCCTTGCTGTTGTTGCGGCCTTCGTTGCCGGCGGAAACCACGACGACGATGCCCGCTCTCCAAGCGCGTTCCACGGCCTGGCAGAGAGGATCGGTTTTATAAGATTCGAACACCGGGCGACCCAACGACAGATTCATAACCCGGATATTGTAGGCATTCTTCAGTTGGATGGCGCGGTCGATGGCTGCGATCACGGCGCTGTCCGTTCCCTTGCCAGAAGCGTCGAGCACTTTCAAGCTGATGATCTTGGCATCCGGCGCGACGCCCCAGAACGCGCGGATGGTGTTCAATGATTCATTCACACTGTCCATGCCGGAGGCGATGCCGATGACGTGTGTGCCGTGGCCGTGGAGATCGGACGGGTTGGAATCCACAAAGCTCTGCGAGCAGACGATGCGCGAAACCGTGGGCTGCCTATAGTCACCAAAATCCGGGTGATTCAATGCAACGCCACTATCGGGATAGGCGATACCGATCCCACTGCCTTTGCCTGCCCGCATCGCGTTCAGATAGTCGATTACCGGATAGTGGTTCACCGATGCGAGCACGGTGTCAGTAGTACCACCCAGTTCGCGATCGGGCACGATGCGTTCGACATCCGGATCGTTGGCCAGTTCGGCCAGTTCCCGCTTCGAAACGGAATACGCCGCTCCGTTCATGCCGGGCAGATTGGCACGATGTCGGCCTCCACGGCGGGTCACCGCGGCGACATGTCTTTCCTGCGCCTGCTGCTTGTATTGCACGATTACGTTGACCGTCGCGTCGGGGGACTGGGTCTCTTCCAACTCTTTGTCGAGCTTCGAACGCCTCTGACCACTGGCGAGGAGCGACGTGAGGACGATGCCCGCTGCGATCTTTTTCGTGTAGTTCATAGTTTTTCTGCTGGTCGGCTACTACATCTGTAGGTCCTAGGCTGTTGGCTCGAAAAGAGGGCTTTGGTACCGATTTGAAATGGTCCGAACTTGCTACTCCCCCTCAGGTTTTCACCTCTGTTCCCGGTTGGCCGACTATTTCGCCGCCCGCCGCGTCTCTACAATAGAGATGATGCTGTCTTCGATTCTGACCCTGTTCCTTGCCGCTTCGAATCCGCAATTGGCGGAAGTGAAAGCTGTGTATCTGTTGCCCATGGGCGGCGGACTCGATCAATACCTTGCGATCCGGCTGACCGAGAATCAGCTCTTTCGCGTGGTGACGGATCCGAATCTGGCGGACGCGATCTTCACCGACCGCATCGGAGAGACCTTCGAAGAGCGTCTCGCGGAACTCTACCCGGAAGACAAGCCAAAGACCGAAGAAGAGAAGAAAGAGAATGAGAACGCCTGGGCGAACCAGAAGGTCCGATCCGCTTCGTTTTCACGGGGCAAGGGCACGATCTTTCTCGTGGACCGCAAGACCAAAGACGTGTTGTGGTCGCTGTATGCACCGGCTAAATCGACCAGGGTTCCCGATCTGAACAACAACGCGACGAAGATCAGCAAAAAGCTTGAGGATGCCGTGCGTCCGAAGCCGGTGGCCTCGAAGTAGCTACTATAAGGGG
>CAZCPL010000478.1:0-915 GCA_964500255.1 uncultured Solibacteraceae bacterium
CCGAGACATGATCCTCCACGATGTCGACGATCTGGTCGACTACGAGCCCGACCGATCGCTCGCCCTCGCTGAAGACGACCACCTGCACTTTCTCCGTGGTCTCCCAGTCCCGACGCGAACCATCCAATTGTTCGCCAAGGGGGACCAGCGGCAGGATCTGGTTACGATACTGCACGACTCGGCGTCCCGCGGCGTGCTCGACGCGTTCCTTCGGGAATTCCTCAAGACGAGCCACAAGCGCAAGGGGCACGGCAAGCCGCTCATAGGATCCGGCGCGGAACAACAAGAGGGTCTGCTTCTCATTCTGGTCTCCGATTTGGTTGGCATGGTTGTGCGCGGCGTTGTTGTCGCGGGCGGATAGACCAGCGCGCTGAGAAAGGCCCATTACATCCAGAATCAGCGCCACTTTGCCATCGCCCATGATCGTGGAACCCGCATAAACGCTGAGGCCTTTCAACTGTTTCGATAGCGGTTTGACGACGATTTCCTGTGTGTCGCTAATGCTGTCGACGATCAGGCCGAACTGGCGGTCTTCCGCCTGCAAAACCACGATGTTCACGCTTTTCTGGTCGGCCGGGTCAGGCAGGCGCAGAATACGATTGAGGTATGCGATGGGAAGCAGTGAGCCGCGACGCCGGTAAACCGGGGTGTCATGAATCTTTTCGATCAGTTTGTTGGCCTCGTCCGCTTCGAGTCTCACGAGTTCGAGCAAACTGACTTGCGGAATGACAAAGCGCTCGCATCCACTGGCCACAACCAGCCCTGGAATGATCGCCAGAGTGAGCGGAATTTTGATTTTGACGGTTGTACCCGCGTTAGGACGGCTCGTCAAATCCACGCCGCCGCCGATCTTTTCAATGTTGGTTTTGACGACGTCCATGCCAACGCCGCGTCCGGAGATATTCGACACTTTGG
>CAZCPL010000478.1:925-3002 GCA_964500255.1 uncultured Solibacteraceae bacterium
AGCCGTGGAGAAGCCGGGGAGGAAGACGAGATTGACCGCCTCGCGATCGTTCATCTTTTCAGCCTGCTCCGGCCGCAGCAGTCCCTTTTCGACCGCTTTGGCTTTCACCCTTGCCGGATCGATTCCACCACCGTCGTCAAAGATCTCGATGTTGACGTGTCCGCCCTCATGATAGGCGCGGAGCGATAGGACGCCCTGTGCGAGCTTGCCTTTTGCGGTGCGTGCCTGCGGTGTTTCGATGCCATGATCGCAGCAGTTGCGGACGATGTGCGTCAGCGGATCTTTGATCGCTTCGATGATGGTTTTGTCGAGTTCCGTCTCGGCCCCATCCATTTCCAGCCGGATCTGTTTGCCGCACGCCGCGGCAAGGTCACGGACGACTCGCGGCAATTTGTTCCAGACCACCCCAATCGGCTGCATACGCGTCTTCATGACGCTTTCCTGTAGTTCGGTTGTGATCAGGTTGAGTCGTTGCGAAGTGGCCGCGAAATTGGTGTCGTCCTGCGTGGCGTTGTATTGAAGAATCTGATTTCGCGCAAGCACCAGTTCTCCGACCAGATTCATGAGTTTGTCGAGTAGCACGACATCGACGCGGATTGTCGAATCGGCCACCGATCCTCCGGCCTTGGCCGTAGGGGATTCGCCTTCAGCTTTCGCCTTAGGCGGGGAAGGCGGAGTGGCGGGAACTTCTATAGGATGGGATGGTGTCGGCACTGCCGCCGCAATTTCGTTCTCTTCGATTGCAGGGCCGTGAAACTGTGGGACCGGGCCACCATCTATTGCCTGCTCCTCTTGAACGAGCCTGGCCCGCAAATCGTGCCACACATCGTCGCCTTCGCTCTGCGTGTTTTCAATGTTGCCGACGATTGTCTTGATGGCGTCGATCGCCTCCAGAATCAACGACGCCAGAGGCGGCGTCAGGTCTCGCTCGCCATTGCGGAGCTGGCTCAGAATGTTTTCGCCGATATGCGCGATGCCTTCGAGAATTCCGTAGCCCAGAAATCCACACGTCCCCTTTACTGTATGAACCGTGCGGAAGATGCTGGCCAGTAGTTCGGTATCTTTGGGCCGCTTTTCGAGCTCAACCATCTGCTGGTCGACCTTAGCAAGGTTCTCGTTGCTTTCAATCAGAAACTCTTTGGTCAGTTCGAGGTCTTCGTTCATTGACATGTTTGTTGCCTTCCGGGTTTGCTGCGCGGCGTTTCGCTCGCGCAGGTTACGGTTCCCGTCTTTGATTCTCATCGGGAAGAATTCGTCGGGTTTGAAGGAAACTAAGTTCTGGCTTGAGTAAGATTTTCCCGGGTGTAGCCCCGGCCGGTTTCCCCATTGCGGTATAACAGATTAGAACGTGGAAAAGATAGGACCGTACAAGATCGTCGGCGAACTCGGCCGTGGGGGCATGGGCATTGTCTACCGTGGCGTCGATCCAGTCATCGGGCGTCACGTTGCCATCAAAACGCTGCGTCCCGAGGACATGGGCGAAGCGGGCGAACGCGCCACTCTCGGTGACCGGTTGCTGCGCGAGGCCCGTTCGGCCGGGATGTTGTCGCATCCGGCAATTGTGACGATCTATCAGGCGGGTCAAGACGGCGAGATCCTCTACATCGCCATGGAATTCATCGATGGCGCGAACCTTGCCGATATTCTTGCCCAAGGCCGTCTTACTTCCGAGGTCACTTTGAAAATTCTCAAGAATGCGGCGGATGCCTTGGACTACGCCCATTCAAAGGGAGTCGTGCATCGGGATATCAAACCAGGCAATCTTCTGCTCGAACCCTCAGGAAAGATCAAGATCGCGGACTTCGGTATCGCGAAGCTAAACCAAGCCGGGGTTACGAAGACTACCTCGTCAGTGGGATCTCCGGCCTATATGTCGCCGGAACATGTGCGGGCGCAGTCGATCGATGGTCGAGCGGATCAGTATTCGCTTGGTGTCGTGGCGTACGAAATGATCACGGGGCGGCGACCGCACGATAGCGAGGAACTCACATCGCTGGTGTTCAAAGTTGTTTTCGAACCGCCAGATCTGACGCTGTTGGATGCGCACCCGAAGGGCTCGCAACTGGTTCCGATCTTT
>CAZCPL010000479.1:0-2985 GCA_964500255.1 uncultured Solibacteraceae bacterium
CCATCCACTGCGGATAGGGCTTGCCGGTGGTCGGAGTGACGTTCAGATCCCAACGGCCGAGGAACGGCTTTGCGGATTGCGCCGCTGCGGCAATGGCGCCGATGGCAGCGAGGATGAGGATTCTCTTCATGCACCACTACTGTATCAACGCAGGTTTGCAGCGCGAAGCGAGCAGACCGGTTGCGGCGTCGAGGTCGATATCGGCAAGCAGCAATCCGGGCTGGCCGTAAGGCTGAAAGCATTGCAGTGTGCCATCGGGACGCACCACGGCGGATGTGGTTGGCGACCCCTCACTGGCGTAGTTTACAGTGGCGAAATAGCAGGTATTCTCAGCCGCACGGCACAGCGCAGCCTTTTCGTGGAACGTGTTCGCCGGATCGGCGAAACTGGTGGGCCGGTAGCTTCCTGGCTCGGCTTCGGCGAAGTGCGGATGAAAGACAATGTGCGCGCCTTGACGCGCGGCCGCGCGAACCGTCTCAGGATAGCGCCATCCTTCATGACAAATGACGACGCCGAATTTCAGCGCGCCCGCTTGGAAGATATGCCGCGTGCCTACGCCAGCTGAGTACAAAGCTTCTTCTGAGGGATCGATTTGGATCTTGTCCTGAAAGCCCGCGCTCGATCCATCGGCGTCGATCACAAACGCTGTCGCCAGCAGTGCGGAATCGACGATGCGCTCGGTGGCGAGGATCACCGCGATGTTTGCGCGTCCCGCCGCAGCAACGACGGTAGACCAGGCGCGTTCGAGATACGCAGCATCCGGAGGCGGGACATTGCGGCCAGGCGCACGATAGCCGGGCGTGAAGCACTCCGGAAAACAAACGATGCCCGCCCTGGCTTCAGCGGCTTCGGCGATGGCTTGTTGCGCGAGTTCAATCGATTCCTCGGGATTGGCAGGAAATCGCAGGTTCGCCAGCGCGATTCGATACATCGTTCAAGGGTATCGTGGAAGCATGCGGTTGTTGCTCATCTCCCTTCTGTTCTCAATCGCGATCTACGCGCAAAGCCCTGCAGTAGAAGCCGCGCGCCAATGGCGTAAGGCCAACGAACCCGCGATTATGGATGAGTTCTCGACTCTGCTCGCGATTCCCAACGTCGCGACCGATCGCGCCAACATCCGCCGCAATGCTGACTTGCTGCGAAAGATGATCGAGAACCGCGGCCTGACCTCGCGGCTCTTGGAAGTTCCGGATGCGAACCCTGTCGTGTATGCGGAGTGGAAGAATCCTTCGGCGAAACTGACAGTCGTCTTCTATGCGCACTACGATGGCCAGCCGGTGACTCCCGCGGATTGGAAAGGCGGCACGCCATTCACCCCCATTCTTCGCACCGGCATTGTGGACAATGGCGCGAAAGATCTACCTCTCACGGGCCATGCAACATTCGATCCGGAGTGGCGTCTCTACGCGCGCGCTGCTTCCGACGACAAGGCTCCGATCCAGATGATGCTCACGGCGCTCGATGCCTTGAAAGCCAAAGGCATCGCACCCACCGTGAACTTGAAGCTCGTTTTCGAAGGCGAAGAAGAAGCGGGATCGACCAATTTGGCGCGCATCATTGAAGCGCATAAGGATGTCTTGAAATCGGATGTATGGCTGATCTGCGACGGACCCGTGGATCAAAGCCGTCAACGTCAGATTGTCTTCGGCGCGCGTGGCAATCAAATTGTGGACTTCACCGTATACGGTCCCCGGCGTGAGTTGCACTCGGGACACTACGGCAACTGGGCTCCGAATCCTGCGATGAGCATGGCGCGGCTGTTGGCTTCGATGAAGGATGACAACGGCAGAATCCTGGTGGAGGGATTCTACGAAGATCTCATGCCGCTGAGTGCCGCCGACAAGAAGGCGCTGGCGGAAATGCCCGTCAACGATGACGAATTGAAGAAAGAACTGTGGCTGGCAGGCGTGGATGGCGGTGGACGCACGCTCTCTGAATTGCTTACCGAGCCTTCATTGAACATCCGCGGGATTCAGAGCGCCCACGTAGGCGCCGGTGCGGCGAATGTGATTCCATCCACGGCCACCGTGTCCATCGATATCCGCCTGGTGAAGGGCATTTCCAAAGACCAAGCGGTGGCGCGCTTGAAGCGACATATCGAAAAGCAGGGCTTCTTCGTGAGCGAGAAAGAGCCCGATGAAGCGATGCGCAAGACACACTTGAAAGTGGCTTGGATGCAGGTGCGACGCAGCGGCTATGACGCCGTGCGCACGCCAATGGATCTGCCGATTGCCCAGACCGTGATCCGCAATATCGAGAATGCGTTTGGCAAGGTGGTGAAGCGTCCGAACACGGGCGGGAGCGTGCCGCTGTTCATGATCGAACAGATCTTGCGCGCCCCCACCATTCAGATTCCGACGGTGAACCACGACAATAACCAGCACAGTTTCAACGAGAATTTACGCATCGCCAACCTCTGGGAAGGGATCGAGACGATGGCTGTGCTGTTGACGATGAACTAGTTCAGCGTGAAGTTGATGTCGATGGTTGTTGCAACTTCGACCGCGACCCCGTTCTTGCGGCCCGGCTCGAATTCCCAGGTTCTCACGGAATCGATGGCGGCTTGCGCCAACAGCGGATGTCCGGAAACCAGTTCGATGTTGCCGACGAAGCCGTCCGTGCCAACGCGGATCGCCAATACGACGGTGCCTTGGATCTTTGCTGCTTTGGCGTCGCTCGGATAGGCGGGCACCGACTTTTTTATGATCTTGGGATTCACCTTTTGCTGAGCAAAAAGCGGAAAAGCACTGGTCGAGATCGCGACCATGCCGAATGTGGAGAACGCGAGAGCCGTCACAGCGGCCGCGCGATGGAATCGAGTCATAGAACTCTCCTTTGGGTAGAGGATGCGCTGCAGTCTTTGTTCCAGCGAGCCGCCGCCATGCATGGCGACCGCCGGAAACGGTTGTGTTTCCCGTAACGATGCGCGCCATCGCGCGGCCGTCAGCAGGCTTTCCGCGTAACGATCGGCCCCCGCCGCTTGGG
>CAZCPL010000480.1:0-2957 GCA_964500255.1 uncultured Solibacteraceae bacterium
ATCCCAGTCAGGGACGAGTGGGCACAACCGGGTCGACGGCTCTTCGGACCGGGTGCAACTATCGAACTTGAGCGCGGCCCTGCGAGACCTTTCCGCAGAAGACCCCTCTCGAACTGCGGAAGTGCAGAAAATTGCGAGCTCTGTAGATTCGGGTTCCTATCGAATCGATCCGCTAGAGCTAGGGCGAAGGATCCTAGGCGATAGTTTGGAGATTTCCTTGTGAACGAAAGGCGCGACGGCGAAATGGAGCTTTCAGAAATCCTGGAGCTTTCCGCAATCCGAAACGATCTGCAAGCAATCCGCGGATGTCTGCTGAACACTGGACTAGTTGCTGCGCAGGAGATGGCGTGCCTCCTAAGGTCGACCGTCCAACGCTTCCGTGCTTGGACAAATGTCGGGCCGATCGATCTCGAAAGCGTCAAAGAGATACAGCGGGAATTGGGGGAACTGCAGCCACTGTTTGAGAACGCCTATGCGCTACATGCAGGCTGGTTTGGATTGTTGGACCTGAACGAAGCGCCGGGCTCTGGCGGATACAACGGAACCGGCCAGCAGTCAAAATCCTTGGTCCAGGCTTCGGTCGGGCCTTCGCAGACGATCGTACACCGAGGTTAAAGCACCATGGGAAGCCTATCGGTATCACTGCAAAATGCGGCGTCCTCGCAGCGAGCCTTTGACCGGGCACTGCAGACGATTCAAAACAACGTCAGCAATGTCTACACCCCGGGCTATGCCCGACAACGCCCAACGTTTCGCAACGCGCCGTTCAACCCCGAGGCCGGCCTTCCGGGGGGGATCCGTCCGGGAGCCTTGCAAGATTCCCGCTCCCGCTATGCGGAGGCAGCCGTGCGCGACCAACAGGGAAGGCTTAGCTATGACGAGCAGTTACAAGCAGATCTCTCGCGGGTCGAGAAGGCGTTCGACATCAATTCGAAGTACGCGATTCCAGCGACGCTATCTTCGTTCTTTAACAGCTTTTCACAACTCTCCGTCAATCCCAACGACAAGCTTTTGCGTCAAAACGTCATTGACCAATCCAAAGCAATTGCGCAAAGCTTTCAAGTCACATCCACCCAACTATCCCATGCGTCGGCCCAGGCAGATTCACAAATCAGAGATTCGGTCACAAGCATCAATGAGCGAATTGCTCAGTTGCAGCAGATCAACAAGCAGCGCCATCTCAGTCCGAACTCCTCGCACGATGCGGGTCTTGACGCCGAGGTTTACGCGGCACTTGAAGAGATCTCGCAGTACGCCAGCGTCCAACCCCTGTTCCAGCCCGATGGAACCGTCAGTGTCTACCTGACCGGGAGAACGCCCCTCCTCGTTGGCGAAAACCAATACAGGATTACTCACGATCCGTCCAACTCACAAACAGCGATTCGGGATGCAGATGGAAAAGACATCACCGGTCAAATCGCCGACGGCAAACTGGGCGCGACGCTCGCCCAGCGCAACGTCCTTCTGCCGGGCTATACCGAAGATCTGAACACCTTGGCGAAGACGCTGGCCGACCAAGTCAATCTGAACCAGCAGGCTGGTCTCAATGCGACCGGGACGGCACCCGGCGGCGATCTCTTCGTCTACGACTCGCTGCTTGGTGAGGCGGGTACCCTTTCGACAACCGCGCTGACCGCTGACGATATCGCAGCTGCGCTTCCCTCGGCACCCGGCGGCAACGGCAATGCGCTGAATCTGGCCGATCTCGGCAAGGCGAAAACCGTCAACGGATTGAACTTCAGTGAGTACTTCGGCACCATCGGCAAAAGCTTCGGCCGAGAACTATCCACGGCTCGTTCCAACTCGAAAAATGGAGAGCTACTTCTTGCCCAAACCCGAAACTACCGGCAAGATCTTTCTGGCGTCAACCTCGATGAGGCAGCTGCGGAGCTAGTCCAATTTCAGCGCGCCTATCAGGCTTCGGCGGAGTTGTTCCGTGTTCTCAATCAACTGACGGAAACCACGCTCGGTCTGCTCCGCTAACGATTCGCCCGCTCAAAACCATCATGCTAACGAACCTCGATCCGAACAACTCACAATTCCTGAGCCAAGTCAACGCCATCCACAAAAGAATGGAGCGGGCGCAAAACCAGCTTTCCTCTGGAAAGAAGCTCAATACCGTATCCGACGATCCAGACCTAGTCTCCTCGCTCCTCACGGCTCGCGCGGCGCTCGAAAACGCCAGACAGATCAACAACAACCTCGGACGAGTACAAACAGAAGTAAACGGCGCAGAAAAGGCCCTGCAACAGGCGAGCAAATCCTTCGAAAGAGCTCGCGTCCTCGGGGCCCAAGGAGCAACCTCAAATGCCACTGCAGATTCTCGCGCCGTCCTTGCTACCGAAGTAGAAACGATCATCGACGAACTCGTCGGTATCACCCGCACGACCGTCGAGGGCCGCTACATTTTTTCCGGCGACCAGGACCAGACCCCACCCTATTCGGTTGACTTCTCGCAAGTGCCCCCCATTTCGGCCTACCTGGGCAGCGCTGGCAACAACCGCGAAATCCAACATCCGAATGGCAGCCGCTTTACCATCGGCAAAACCGCAAAGGATATCTTCGATTCCGCCAACGCCCTCGAGAATGTCTTCTCCAATCTCAGCGCCCTTCGCGACACGCTCCTCAATAACGATGAACTCGGAATTCGCGCCGCCCTCGATACCGCGCACACTTCTAGCGCCCATCTCGAACGCCAACTGGCCTTCTACGGCGCCGCACAGAACCGTGTCGCCAATGCCGTCGATTTTGGCAAGAAACACCAGCAGGATCTGATCCAGGAAATCGGCAACATCGAAAACGCGGACATCGTAGAAGCGATTCTTGAAATGCAACAAGCGCAGACACAACTCCAATCGGCACTTCAATCCAAGGCGCAGTTGAATCGGCAAAGTCTCTTCGATTTCCTGCGCTAAAAGGGACCATCCAATCGCGACGGCTCCCAAAATTCCTCACAA
>CAZCPL010000481.1:0-2952 GCA_964500255.1 uncultured Solibacteraceae bacterium
AAGCTGCAGCCGCTGCAGCCAAGGTCGAGAAGACCGTGGTCACTGCCGCCAAAGTCATCGATTTGCTGGGACCCAACAAGTTCCGTGACCTCGCCGCCGAGAAGACCAACGAAGTTGGCGTCACTGTGGGCTTGGCGTGGACTGAAGTCGGCGGGCAGATCCTGCAGACCGAAGTCTCGATCATGGAAGGCCGCGGCAAGCTGACGCTGACGGGCAAGTTAGGCGATGTGATGCAGGAATCGGCGCAGGCCGCGATGAGCTACATCCGCTCACGCGCTTCTGTGTTGGGCCTGCCTCGCGAGTTCAACAAGCATCTCGACATCCACGTTCACGTGCCGGAGGGCGCAATTCCGAAGGATGGTCCGTCGGCGGGTATTACGCTGGCGACTTCGATCACAAGCGCGCTGCTGAATATCCCGGTTCGTTGCGATATTGCAATGACGGGTGAAATCACACTGCGGGGCCGTGTGTTGCCGATCGGCGGATTGAAAGAAAAGCTGCTGGCGGCATATCGGCACGGCATCCGCGAAGCAATTATGCCGAAGGACAATGAGAAGGATCTGCCGGATATCCCGCAGAATCTCCGTAATGAGATGAAGCTGCACTTTGTCTCGTCGATGGATGAGGTGCTGCAGTTGGCGCTGGAACGTGAAGTGGCGATGCAGCCGCTGATGCCGGCGTCCGCCGCGGACATCATCGCGCGCGGCGAGGCGGATCGGGCGAAGGAACCGAAGGTCCACTAAGCCAGACGTCATCAAAGGAAATAGAACGGCCCCAAGTCATCGCAAGACTTGGGGCTGTTCTATTCTTGCCTTCGGATTCTATCGAGCGATCACTGCCCGTAAATCGGTATCGATCGGCTTCACTGTGGGGTTGACGCGTACCACCGCCGGGCCTCCGCGAACGGTGATCGCTGTCGGGTCGACCCTCCAAAGTGGCGGCATGGATCGTGACTTTGCTTGGTATTCGGATTGCACTGGATTCGCCAGGCAAAGGAGCTCAATCAAGTGTCCGAATATCGAATGTCCTCCTGCACACGAGCAGGCATCTGGGCGGCTTCTCTCTTTCCATTGATCGCGCCGGTTCTCCTGGCGCAAACCGACATCGCAATCAAACCGATCTCCCCCTCTGGCGTGACTGGGCCCGAAATGTTCGTAGCCTACTGCGCTACGTGTCACGGTATGGATGGCAAAGGGGCGGGTCCCGCAGCTCCTGCGCTGAAGACCCCCGTACCCGATCTAACCAGGATCGCGGAGAAGAACAACGGCCATTTCGATCGGGGCAAGATTGCAATGGGGCTGGGACTTATGCCTTCGTCGGGCGCCCATGGCGGCACCGAAATGCCTGTCTGGGGCGACCTGTTTCGTAGCAGTCACAACTCCGAAACGATTGTCAGACTGCGTGTTGCCAACCTGGTGACCTACATCGAAACATTGCAAGATCCGCAGCCGGTCGCAAAAGTAGCCAAGCCAAACAAGCCTGGTGTGGAGCGCGTTCCTCTGACCGCGGCACCGATCAGTTCCGGGCCGAGAATGTTCCAAGCTTACTGCAGTACGTGCCATGGTGCGGATGCCAAAGGGAATGGTCCGATGGCGAAGAGCCTGAAGGCACAGCCGAAAGATCTGACACTTCTTGCCTCACACAATGGCGGCAAGTTCCCCGCCGACAAAATCATGGGGCTGCTCGGCAACATGCCGGGCACCGAAGCGCATGGTTCCAAAGAGATGCCTGTGTGGGGCGACTTGTTAAGGGCTGTCGAACGGCCGGAAGCAGTGAAGCTAAGGCTCAGCAATATCACGAGCTATCTACAGTCGATCCAAGTAAACTGAATTCGTGGAGCAGGGTGACAACGCGCACCCGAGGTGCGTGACTTTGCCCAACTTGACTTAGAAACGGAGCAAGACATGAAGAAACATACGACCCTGGCTCTGGTTGCCGTCGCAGCCGTACCAGCCAGCTTGTTCGCGGCCGAAGACGGTGCCGCGCTTTACCAATCGAAGTGCGTGGCGTGCCACGGTCCGAAGGGTGTGGGCAAGCCCGCGCTGAAAGGGACGAACCTGCTGGCGGACGAGGTGAAGAAGGCCCCGGATGAGAAACTGGCAGCTGCGATCAAAGAAGGTGGAACGGCAAAGAAAGCATCCCATGCTTTTGGCAACAAGGGCGTGACTCCAGAGCAGGTAAGCGCACTGGTTGCACACATCCGCACATTGCAGAAATGAGTGATGCTTTCGCTACATGAAATGAGCGGCGTTGAGATGGATTAGTCGACGGCGCTCGTTCCAATCCGGGTGGCGAAATCGGCAGACGCAATGGACTTGAAATCATCGAAGGCGAGCAGCTCATCGTTGCTCGCTTTTCCTATGTGGTTTGAAACGGCATAGCGGGCAAACCGGAAGTTATCCCGGTGGGCAAGATAACTTCGGATTGCCGACCATACCACCGGAACGCAGCCAGAACTTGAAAATGTGGGCCACATGGCGAATTCGCCCGAGAGACCAGGAACTGCTGCATTTCTGATGCTGAGCCGGTCGCGGGGACCATTTCAATGACTCTCGAAAAAGCGCCACTGGTACCGCGTACGCGTGGTGTACTCTATCTGCCCTTGGCCCCCTTATGCCTGGTTCCAGGACCTGGGTGGTCCCAGAATAGACCGCTATGCCTGAATGAATACTCAAGGAGTTCTAAAGAATTTGTGGATCTTCGGCTGACCGAGCTCTATTTCTCAGCCCACAGGCTCGGGGCGGACGGGCAATAGCAGGCTGCTCACCGTTTCGAATTCGAAACCTTTATCGATCAGTTCCGGAACAATTCGTTTCACCGCTTCGATGGCGGGCCGGACATTCGGTCGCACCTGCAACTCGCGTCCATCGTGCAGGCAGAGGATTGAGCCACTGCGGGCGGACTGAATGCAACGCGCCGCAATCGCGGTGGATCCGAGACGCCAGTCCAGTC
>CAZCPL010000482.1:0-2929 GCA_964500255.1 uncultured Solibacteraceae bacterium
TTGGGGAACAGCGGCGGCGGATACATCGCGCGCTTCCGCAACCTCAAAACCCGCGAGAAGAAGTTCCTGCGCGGCTATTCTTACGACTTCGGCAGCGGCGGAAATCCCGCACCGCGATTGATTCCGCAATACGGGGAAGCTCTGCTCAAAGAGATGGCCCAACTGCAGAACACGGCATTCGGTCTAACGACGATGGGCGAAGTGCTTCCTCGATTCGAAAACCATTGCGTCATCAATTCGAATGTAAAAGACAACTGGGGCATCCCCGCCCTGCACATCTCGCACAAGTACACCGACAACGAATTCGAGATGGCCAAAGATTCGATGGAAGTCGCCGCCATGCTCTGCAAAGAGGCCGGATTCGAAGTGCTCTCGAAGCACTGGGAGATGGTGCCGCCCGGCGAAAGCATCCACGAACTCGGTGGATGCCGCATGGGGTCCGACCCTAAGAAGTCTGTTTTGAACGCGTTCAATCAGACTCACGACGTCAAGAACCTCTACGTCACCGATGGCTCGGCGTTCGTCTCGGGCGGCTCGCAGAATCCCACGCTGACCATCCTCGCCCTATCGATGCGCGCCAGCGAACATCTAGCCGACCAGCTCAAGCGGAGGACTTTCTGAAGACCTTGCTCGCGGCCGTTTTGCTTTGGTTCGTGCAAGACCCGAAGGCGCCGGTCGAACAACCTTTGCCCTACAGTCACAAGCAGCATCTTGCTCTTGGCTTGAAGTGCGTGGAATGCCATACGAATCCATCGCCCGGTGAAAGCATGGGTATCCCCGCCGCCACAAAGTGCATGGCATGCCACATGAGTATCGCCAAGGATAAGCCCGCGATCGTGAAGCTGACTGAAGCGGCGAAAGCCAAGAGGGACATCCCCTGGGTGCGCGTCTACCAGATACCGAGTTACGTGGCGTTCAGCCACAAAGTCCATTTGGATGCAGGTGCGCAATGCTCGAAATGCCACGGTGAAGTGGCCCAGCGCGAGGTCTTGTTCAAAGAAGGCGACATCTCGATGGGAGCCTGCATGAATTGCCATCGCGAACACAAGGCCTCGAACGACTGCGGCTACTGCCACGAGTTGAAACCCTAGCGGGAATCTGTCTTCAAATTCTGCCCGAAACGGCCTCAATGATTCACGGGCCTAGACCGAAGGTCTCAGCGAACTAGCCCGCGACGACAACCACAAGAACGCCAGATACCCCAGCACCGGAACCGCCGCCGCACCGGCAAACGCCGTCACATAGTCCCTCTGGTCGAACATCCGCCCAAACAGCGGAGCCAGCACCGCCACCACCAACGACCAGCTCCCGGCACCAAGCCCCGCAATCAACCCCGCGCGTTCCGACGAGAACACGCGCGTCGCGTACGCCATCGTCGAAATCACAAAGCCCGAACCGGCGAACATCGTCACAAACATCAACAACAGCGTCAGCGGATACGAGCCCTGCCAGGGAACCAGCGCCAGTGAGAACATCAACAAGGTCAGCACCGCCATCTGCTTCCGCAACCCGCTCAAAAAGGCGTCGTTCGCCACAGGAAGCTTGTCCGTCACCCAGCCCCAGAAGTAGTAACCAGCCTCCCAACCGAGCGGTGGGATCCACAGCACTTTCCCCATGTCCGCCTGGGTCTTCCCCATACCTTGGACAAAGTAGATCGAGGCGTTGTAGAGGACAAAAGCCAGCGGTGAAGCGCACAAGCCGTATCCCACCATAAACGCCCAAGTCCTCGGATCCGACCACTGCAATGGCGCAGAATGGACCGCATCGATGTGGCTCGGAGCCATGATTTCCGGCCGGCTGCTGACCACTCTCCACACCAGAAGCCAGGCCAGTCCGATGAACCCCGTAAACCAGAACGCGCCGCGCCAACCCCAAGTCAAGGCGATCGGCGTGACAATGATCGGCGTTAACAGTGCTCCCAAAGCTCCGCCCGAATACGAAACCGCGATGCCTCGTGAGCGGCTTTCGAGCGGCAGCGTCTGCACCGCCGTACGCAATCCTCCCGGAAACGTCGCGCCCTCACCGAAGCCCAGCACGGCGCGCGCCAAGCCAAAACTGAACAGCCCAGAGGCAAACACATGCAGCGTAGATGCCACGGTCCACAGGGCAACGGCAAGAGTCATGCCTCTGCGCAATCCCACTTTGTCGATCAGCATCCCCCACACCGGATTCCCAATCATGTAGGCAAAGGAAAACGCGGAAATAATGTAGCCGTACTGTTGGTTCGAAAGGCCAGTCTCTTTGAGAATCGTTGGAGCCAGCAGGTTCAGCGTACTGCGATCCACATAGCTGATCAGCGAGACCAGCATCATCGTAAAAGTCGGGATCCAACGCTTCACTGCCAAAGGCTCCGGCGTATCGGGAAAAGGCGCACGTTTCATGCTACATCAGGAATGATGCTTCTCACTCTGCTCACCGTCGCGCTCACTGCGCAAGAGATTCAGCACATTCAACCGAAGGGCATCTCCCCATCGCCGGCCTACTCGCATGTCGTCACGGCCAAAGGAGGAAAGACAATCTGGATTTCCGGCCAAGTCTCGCAGCATGCCAATGGCGAAGTCGTCGGAAAGGGCGATCTGAAAGTCCAACTCACCCAGGTCTATGAGAATCTCAAACTGGCGCTCGCGGGCGCTGGAGCAACATTCAAAGACGTTGTGAAGGTCAACACCTACATCGTCAACTACAAGCCAGCCATGCGCGCCGATGTCCGCGAAGTCCGTGCAAAGTTCATGGGTGCCGTCGATCCGCCGGCCAGCACGCTTGTCGGCGTCCAAGCCCTGGCAAGCGATGACTATCTCGTTGAAATCGAGATGACCGCCGTCGTCCGGCAATAGCGCCTTGCCCAATGGGGCTAAGATAGAAGAAAGTGCAAATAGGCCGGTATCGGGTTCTTGGGGAACTCGGGCGCGGAGCGATGGGAATCGTTTAC
>CAZCPL010000483.1:0-2915 GCA_964500255.1 uncultured Solibacteraceae bacterium
GCGTGCAGGGTCCCACAAGTCAGGGCGCGTAGCTCAATTGGCAGAGCAACTGACTCTTAATCAGTAGGTTGTAAGTTCGATTCTTACCGCGCTCACCATTCAAAATACAGGACCTAGCGAAAAGACGGAGATACTCTCCAGAGCTATCTAACTGCCAATACTGTGCCAACTCGGCAGCTCCACCGCTACTGCGCTGCGGCCGACTCGGTTGAGACAGAGGAAATCGTCTTTTGATGACATTGCTCCCAACTGTACCGTGCGATTGAGCGATACCTACCTGCCGGCAACGCCGCGAACACTCCGCCATTGATCCGCCAGTCTCGCGCGATAAAGCTGGTCCGGGGGGGTTCGCCAGCTTCCTCCGCGGATCGGGACTCAAAGACTCCGCGTGCTGTGTGCCGAGCAATGTATCCAGGGGTCGCGCAACTGCAGGGTGCCAATGTCCGTCTATCTGCAAAATACCTTCGCCGCGAACGACGGCAAAGCAATTGGGACATCTGTAGCTGGCATCCTGAAATTCTTGGGCCGTCACTGGTCTCGATGTAGGAGCGGTCTTGCGACGGAACTTGCTCGACAGATCGCGAACGAACCTAGGTAGATTCGTCATCGATAGGACTTGCCCTTTCAGTTGAAAAGTCGCTCCGTCGACCCCCCTGTCCGTGTACCGGGGAGCCTCAGGCAGCTTGCTTTCACTTTCCTTGTTTCGTTGATGATGATTACGCACTGGTACTTCAAGTCCGGACATTTTCGACCTAGCTTGTCCGGTCCCTTCTGTCCTACTCCCTCGGACATCTCTGTCCTGTGGGGGGGGGCCTGGAGGCATAGGACATCTTCGTTTTGGGCGTAGTCAGCTTTCTCAGTTGCTTCAAAGCAAGGATGCCATCACGGACCAGATATTCCCCGTCTTAGATCTCACAATCGAACCCGTCGAAGGCCGCGCAGGAACCGAGTTCATTTTGAGCGCCTGCGGGCGGACTTTCGATTTGATTGCCCAAGGCCTCCGCTCCAGGGCTTCACCAAAGAAAATCGGCCTTGGCTTGGCGGCTTTGAGCGACGAAGTCAGCGCCTTACGGGAAGATTCTCGCATTCATTCGGACCCAGGGAGATTATCACGATCATTTCCGCCTTCGGCAACGGCAAACAGAGCGGGACAAACTTCAGCGCAGAGAAACTGAAACGGAGGCTCTTGTCGAGACAAGCTCCGTTCAGGGCATAGGAATCGAAGGCTGGGCGCTGACCACAAGAAATTTTGGCGCCGATGATGTGCGACAACCCGAATGCGACACCTCTCGTGCTCGGAAACTGCGCAATCCCCGCTGAACTGATATTCCCGGCAACATGGGTGCCATGGCCAAGCAAATCTGTAACTCTTTAGGGTCTCCCCAAATAGAGCTTGGAAGCCCCTAAAAGGTCGGACTGACCCGGCCCCTCCAAAGTCCTCAAGACATTCGTGGGTGGTCTCGCTCGCGTGCGAATGGGTTGCCCGGGACAGGAGATGGGCGGAAACAGTCGGTCGGCAAACGTGAAAACGTCAACAGAGACTCATGCTACTTCGGCAGCATGGTCGAGGCACGAAACGCCCTGCGCATCGTGGAGCCGCTGTGATAGGGTTGAATGATTCGCCGGAGACCGCTGGAATCCTTGCAAGACCACGTTCTTCGGATAGATTACAACGATGGGAAGATTCACATGAAGCGTATTCTGATCGCGGTCCTGCTATGTACATCGCTCGCGATGTCCTCCGAAATGCCTCGAGTCTTTATCGCCCCAAGCGATACCTTGGACGCGGGCAACGCCAAGGAGAAGGCGAAGCAAGTCGATTTCGGTTCTGCCCTGGCGGCGGCACTGGTCAAGAAACAGGTTCCCGTGTCTGTCGTCACCGATGCGGCCAAGAGCCAGTGGACGATCAAGAGTGTCTCTTCGCAGAAGGAAGACACGACAGGGACGAAGATTGCGAAAATGGCCCTTTGGGGTGGGAGTAGTTTCACCACCTTCGAGGGCACCATTCAGGTGATCGACAACACGTCCAGTGGCGTCGTGTACGCCTATAATGTAAAAAAAGGGAACTTTCAATCCGCAGCCGAGGCCTTTGCGAAACACTTTAAGGATGACTACCTCTTAAAGCAGAAGTGATCTACTGCGATGGGCTTGGCACGTCGGAACGAGGGATCGCAGATGTCGACAACGCAGAAGCGCTGTTAACAGAGATGACGGTTCTGTTCTACCGACTTGAATTTGAACTTTGCGAAGGCGGTATTGTTGGACGCGCCGATGGAAGGGGAAACTGTGACGGGTCACGATCTTTGCCCCCAGAGATTGGTAAGTTATTCCCGTCGAAATAGTCGAAAAGGAAACGCCCTTCGGGCCGACATCTCGTTTGACTGCCCAAAGCCTCCGCTCCACTGAGGGGGCTTATTTCGGAGCAGCCGATTTCTCCAGAGCCAGCCCCGTCGCATCAGCCTTGGGCAGCCGCTCGGGCGCGACCCCTGGCGGAAGATCAGAAAGTCACAACAAAGGCCTCAGCAGCAACGCCTCATCGACCGCTGGAGCCTTGCGGGCAGCGGCCAAACGCAAGGCCGTGATATACATCTAGCTTGTTCACCTTGCGCTATCTGGCATATGCCCCGGCGGGCGGACGAACAAGTCGCGCGGAGAGCATGCGAGTGGAAGTCACAATCCGCCTGAATCTTCGTTAAAAGCTAGAGCGTAAGATAGCCATATCTCATTCATCACAAGCAACTTATCCCACTTCGCAGTAAACAGTCACAACAATCTACGTGCGACTCTTAATCAGTAGGTTGTAAGTTCGATTCTTACCGCGCTCACCATTCAAAATACAGGACTTAGCGAAGAGACGGAGATACTCTCCAGAGCTATCTAACTGTCAATACTGTGCCAACTCGGCAGCTCCACCG
>CAZCPL010000484.1:0-2914 GCA_964500255.1 uncultured Solibacteraceae bacterium
GATCGACGCCAGTTCTTATCCGCCAGCGTAGCCGGACTCGCTTCCGCCGCTTTTGCCCCCGCCCAATCGGGAGCGCGTTCTGAATCGCAGGATTTCGACAAAGCCAAGAAGCGCCGCGTCGGCATCATCGGCCCGGGCTGGTATGGCAAAAGCGATCTGCTGCGCCTCATCCAGGTCGCACCGGTGGAAGTCGTTTCCATGTGCGATGTCGACAAGACGATGCTTTCTGAGGCGGTGGATCTGGTCGCCAGCAGACAGGCTTCAAAGAAGAAACCGCGTACCTATGCGGACTATCGCAAGATGCTCGCGGAAAAGGATCTGGATATCGTCCTCATCGACACGCCCGATCACTGGCATGCGCTGCCGATGATCGAGGCTGTTCAGAAAGGCATGGATGTCTGGGTGCAGAAACCCATTGGCGTCGATGTTTTGGAATGCGAAGCCATGGTCGCGGCCGCGCGCAAATACAATCGCGTGGTGCAGGTGGGCATGCAGCGTCGTTCCACACCGCATCTGATCGAAGCGCGCGACCGCTTCATCCGCGAAGGCAAACTCGGCAAGATTGGACTCGTAGAAATTTACTGTTACTACCACATGCGGGCCACGGCCAATCCACCGGATTCGACTCCGCCGGCGAACCTCGACTATGAGATGTGGACCGGTCCTGCACCGCTGCGTCCCTACAATTCGCTGGTTCATCCGCGCAGTTGGCGCGCGTTCATGGAATACGGCAACGGCATCGTCGGAGATATGTGCGTCCACATGCTCGACCTGACGCGGTTCATGATGGATCTCGGCTGGCCCAGCCGGATCTCGTCGAGCGGCGGCATCCTGATCGACAAAGCCAGCAAGGCCAACATCTCCGATACACAGTCGGCGACCTTCGAATTCGAGAACGTGCGTGTGGTTTGGCAGCATCGTTCGTATGGCAGCGCCCCCGATCCCAAGTATCCCTGGGGAGCGACATTCTATGGCGACAAGGGCACGCTCAAAGCATCGGTGATGGGTTACGATTTCATTCCCGGTAAGGGCGAGTCCGTTCACAAAGACGTGACCTACGAGTTTGAGCAGTTCCCTGAGGATCGCACGGAGAAAGATCTGGAACGGCACGTTGCGCCTGCGATTCGCGGACAGATGAAGAACTTTCTGGCCTCGATCGACAATCGAACGCGCCCCGTCGCGGACATTGAAGAAGGCCATATTTCGGCATCGAGTTGCATCCTTGCGAACGTGGCGATGGAGTTGGGACGCACGCTCACCTACGATCCCTCGAAGCGAGTCGTGACGGGCGATCGCCAAGCGACAAACAGGCTCGCGCGACAGTATCGCGCACCCTGGATTCATCCTGACCCGAAAAAGGTCTAGTAGCGCGCAGGTCTCACCGCGCCCGAGCATCGTTGCTTGTTCGTATGGGGGCACCCGCGCGCCCTCTCCGGGCTAGCCAGTTAAGCTAGCTGGCATAGACGATGTCGGCGCGATTGCGGAGGATGAACACCAGGCACCCGTTGCTGGTGGTGATCGAGGAATGATCGTGGTCGGATGCGCCCACTTCATAGTCGCCCGCATGCAGCGTGTGATCGGAAAAGATGGCATCGCCTTCCAGCACCAGCGAATGCTCCAGCCCCTTGTGGTGGTGACACGGATACACGGAACCCGGATCCATGCGCACCAGTACAGATTGATTGCCCGACGCCGGATCGTAGAACAACTGTTTCATCGTGATGCCCGCAAACGGAGTCTGTAGCCAATCGCCGTCGCTCGCTCGAACAATCGTCAGCACACCTGGGTGCAGAACCGGCATTGACTTGATTTGTGCCATCAGCTTGTCTTTGATGCGCGCGGGTGGGTCAACGGTCACAAGTTCAGAGATCCCGGCAGCAAGCTGCCGGAAACATTCCAACTCCGCAGCAACATCCGGATCCTGTTCGGAGGAGAGCAACAGGTCTTCGCTGTCCTGTTTTTCCGCTATGCCGAGAGCATGCAAAGCGGCGGCGTCCTGGAGCTCAGGTTTCACAATATTTATGATAATCGATTGGATTGACGAGTCCAGTACCAGTAAAACGGCATGCCCAATGCCATCAGAATCACTCCGCGAAACGCCTCGGCGGGCGTCGCGATAAACGTATTCACAATGAGCCATCCGGTCACAAGCAAAAACAGTACCGGCACCACAGGGTATCCCCAGGCGCGATATGGGCGCTCGGCTTCCGGCATGTTTCTGCGAAAAACGAAAAGAGAAGCGGTGGTAAGCCCATAAAACATCCAAGAGGCGAAAATCACCGAGTCGGTGAGCGTGTCATAGGTGCCTGACACGGCAACGACCGACGCCCAAGCGGCCTGCGCCATGATCGCCTTCACCGGGACGCGCGATTTCTCCGAGACATCCGCCAGCCGCTTGAAGAAGAGCCCTTCTTTGGCCATCGCATAAGGGATGCGGGAGTTTGCCAGCACCGACGCATGCAGCGCTCCGAATGACGAAATGATCAGGGCGATCGCCATCACCGTGGTCGCCGTGGGTCCGAGGAACCGCTTCATCACCTCCGCGGCAACGGAGGTCGTTGCCGGAACATTCGCGATCTCGGTCGGCGTCAATACGTAGAAATAGGCGAGATTCACCAATAGATAGAGACTTCCGACAATCGCCATGCCTCCCAGAAAGGCGCGTGGGATGTTGCGCTGTGGATTCTTCACCTCACCGGCGAGCGGCGTGATGTTGTTCCAACCGTCATAAGCCCAGAGCGCTCCGAGCATCGCGGCTCCGAATCCGGCCATACCTCCGCGAGCCGTGAGTGCGACATTCTCACAAGTTCCGCCAACGTTCGACATCGCGATGTGTCCCCAATCGCCGCGTGCGAAGAGGATCGCGCCTCCCGCAACAGCGAGTACAGTGGCGATCTTGAGCACGGTCAACAGG
>CAZCPL010000485.1:0-2904 GCA_964500255.1 uncultured Solibacteraceae bacterium
CTTTGGGCCAAGCCAGAACCTGCTTTGGAGCACCGCCCTGCCGCCAGGCAAATCCTCGCCGATTCTCACCAAGCGATTTGTTTTCCTAACCGCCAGCCGCAACGGCGAACCACTCGTGGTTTGCCTCGATCGTAAAACCGGCGCGATCCGCTGGGAACGCAAAGTGGGTCCCGCACGGTCGCAAACTCTGCACGAAAACAATGAACCCGCCTCGCCAACCGCCGCCAGCGTCGGAGAAAATCTCTTCGCCTTCTTTGGCGGCGTTGGACTCGTTTCGTTCGATTCCGCGGGCAAGTTGCGATGGCGTACGTCGCTCGGGCCCTTCGACGCGCCCTATGGCATGGCGACGTCGCCCGTTGTTGCGAACGGACTCGTCCTCTTGCACGCCGAACACTTTGGAGACTCATTCGTCGCCGCCTTTCGGACATCCGACGGAACGCTCGTCTGGAAACAGAAACGCCCTGGATTGGCGCTGAATCACACCACGCCGATACTCGACGGCAGTTCTATCGTTGCGACCGGTTCGGGAAGAGCCAGCGCCTACGACATTGCCACCGGCGAACATCGTTGGACCGTCGAGACTCCCAACGGCAGCAGTACGCCGAGCGCATTGCTGCATAACGGCACGCTATTCGTTTCGCAGTTCGCATTGGAATTGCCCCCTGCATTCGAAGACAGGCTGCGCCTTTTGGATACGGATCGAAACGGCCTGCTAGCTGTGGTAACTCAGTTTTGTGGCGGTTCCGCGACGCGTGAGAAAGTAACGATCTAAACACCCATTTTTCTTTTCTGGCGCACACACATGCGCGCCTTGCGAGGTGTTTATGTCTTTACTGACTCGCTCTGGAGTCTCCGGCGGATTTTATCCGGGACGCCTGTCTTCGCCGACGTAGCGCTATCTATTGACCCCGGCGATCGCCCGTTCCGCTGCAAGGCCGGAAAGCGCCCCATCGTTGGAAAGACAAACAGCCTTTCTGTATCGCAACGATGGAGTGCCGAAATTAACTTGACTCAACGGCCTGAAGCTCGTCGACAGAAAGAACTGCGGCCAGCCCGACTTGTTCCAGTCGAGAGCTTCAGTCGACTTCGAGATCGCCATTGTCCGCAAGCTGGTTCAGCATCCTAGTTCTGCGACCAGATGATTTGTTTCGAGCCACTTGCCTGTATGCCCGCCCCCTGACGGTCGCGGCTTCGAATGGCCATTGGCAGTCCGAACCGCGTCGTTCAGGAGCCGCGCCAATCGTGGTGCGGATCCAAACGAACTATTTCATGCGGTTGAAGAACTAGTCCCGTCCGACCTCGATATCGCTGAACTTGATTTTGGGGCCCCTTGCGAAGCCGGAGGCCGCGCTTAGCGAAGTCCTTTGCGGCCTCAATTCGATTGAACCTACAGCGATAACTTTCCTAAACTCGCCAGTTCACCTTCCGGCGTTCAGCTTTGCCTCAAGCGCGCCAGACCAAGGGCTCTTGAGATCGGCGACGCTCGAATCGACCCACGTATCCGCGCCATTGCGGATCTGCAAGCGGTCTCGCATCGTCTCTCCGATATGTAGACACTCAACGCCAAGCTTGGCCGCGAGGGCTTGCACCGCGTCTTCGTTGGAGGTCGCTACGATGATGCGCGAGGGGCCTTCATGGAAGAGCACGAACTCGGCGCGATCTTTCGAGTGGAGTTCGATCTTTGCGCCGACACCGGCGAAGGAACATTCGGCGAGTGCGACGGCGAGTCCGCCATCGGATAGGTCATGAGCGGAAGCGGCGAGTCCGGTGCGTGCGATCTCGCGCATCGCCGTCTGCACGTTCTTTTCATGCTGCATGTCGAGCGCCGGAGGCAAGCCCCAGAGCGACTTCAAGATGACCTTCGTATACTGTGACGAACCGAAGCGTTGGGCGGCGTCGGAACCAATGGAGCCCAAGCCGCCCAGCAAAAGAACTTTCAACCCAGGCTTAGGAAACGACATCGGAACCGGTGCCGCGGTGGGCAGCAGGCCGACGATTCCCATCACCGGCGTCGGATAGATGGCTTCGCCGAGCGTCTCGTTGTAGAGGCTGACGTTGCCGCCGGTGATCGGCGTTTCGAAGAACGCACAGGCTTCCGCCATGCCCTCGATCGCTTCGACCAACTGCGCCATGATTTCCGGCCGTTCGGGGTTTCCGAAATTGAGATTGTTGGTCGCGGACACGGGATCCGCGCCAACGACGGAAAGATTACGGCAGCATTCGGCGACGATCAACTTCGCGCCTTCACGCGGATCGAGCACGCAGTAGCGACCATTGCCGTCGAGCGCAATGGCGACGGAAGTGCCGGTTTCTTTGATGCGGATGATCGCGGCGTCCGTTCCCGGACCCTGCACCGTGTTGGTGCGAACCGTGTAATCGTACTGTTCCCAGATCCAGCGTTTGGAACAGAGATCGCTCGATCCAAGCAAGGCCAACAGATCGGCCTGCATATTCTTGGATGCGGGAATCGGCTGGGCTTCTAAAGGTGCCTTCGCGCGATAGGGAGCGGCGTTGTGAGGGCGATCGTAGAGCGGCGCCTCATCCGCCAGTGCGCGGTTCGAAATTTCTGCAACGATTTCGCCGTGATTCCGCACGCGCAGCATGCCGTCATCGGTGACCACGCCGACCGTGGCGGCATCCAAGCCCCACTTCTTGAAGACGGCGAAGACTTCGTGTTCGCGGCCTTTTTCGGCAACGAGCAACATGCGCTCCTGCGATTCCGAGAGCATCATCTCGTAAGGTGTCATGCCGGTTTCGCGCTGTGGGACATGCATGAGGTCGATCTCAACGCCGGTTTCGGCGCGCGATCCCATTTCGCAAGTGGAACAAGTCAGGCCCGCGGCGCCCATATCCTGGATGCCGACGATCGCGCCCGTCTTCATGGCTTCGAGGCAGGCTTCGAGC
>CAZCPL010000486.1:0-2893 GCA_964500255.1 uncultured Solibacteraceae bacterium
ATGTCCTTTGGCTCGGGCGTGTTTGAGTCGCGAGACCGGCGTGCTGTTCCGCGGCGCCCTCGCCATGGCCGCGCTGTTGGACAGACGCCGTTGGGGGTAGCGGCGGGTTCTTTCGGGGCCGCGGTTCCGGCGATCTTGGGGTCGCTTTACCTGCTGTGGGAACTTGTGGTGGGGTACGCGGAATCAAGCGCCTTGGAAAGATTCCGGTGCCGCTTGACCTGGTTGTGTTTGGCTGCTTTCTCGCGATGGACCCGTTAGGCTTGGCGATCTTTCTGCAATCGATCTCTGTGCCGAAGATTGGACTCATGTCTACGATCACGGGCGGTTGAGCGCGGCGATCCTATTGGCCATGGGCTTTGAGGCTATCGATGAGCGGGTTGGGGTGCTGCTCGCCCCGATCGCAATCCTAACGCTGCGGGTGGCGGTGAAGATGTCACCGCAGGTTTTCCGCCGTAAGGTCGTTTGCGTGGGCTGCCGTGAGGGCGACAGCCCAGTTGAGAATCTTGCGCTCCGTGGCCGTTGTGGCCTAACGCTTGAAGTTCATCAAGACGGTGATCTCGGTTTCCACCGGCGTGGATCCCACATAGGCGGATTCATACAGCCATTCACGCACGCTGCGTGCGGCGGCTTGGGCGTAGATCGGATTGCCTTTGATCACCTTCACGTTGCCGACGCGGCCGTCTGTGCGGATCCGCAATTGCAGTTCCACCACCGCATCGCCGCCCATGGTGGAAGACGTCGGAGGCATCGTCACGGGAGTCCGCTTGATCAGGCGCGCCGGTGTGACACTTCTCACTGCCGGTACTTCCACGGCAGCAGGCGGTGCCTGGGTCTGAGGCTGAGGCTCGGTTGGAACAGGCTGGGGTGCAACCGGAACAGTCGCCAGCGCGGGTTGGGCGGCGGGCGGCTCTTCCCGTTTCACCGGAGCCGGAGCGGGAGCAGGATTCGCTGGCGGTACTGGAATCTTTCCGCCGATGGACGCAATTTCGACTGTGTTGATCGGCTTTTTGTTGTTCTTGGTGATCGCCGTCGGAGTTGCGGGTGCTTCCACAGCTTCTCCCTCATCCACCTGGACATAGAGCGGTTGTTCCAGATAGGCCGGTTTTTCGCCAGCCGTCAGAAACAGCAGTTGCAGTCTGCCGGGTTTGGCGAACGGAGGGATGCGAATCTTGATGGTGTTTTCCGATTGCTCGAGAATCTTGACCTTCATGTCGAACCGGTGATCGGTGAGATAGACCTCCTCGACGTGTTGTCTGGCGAGAGCCGTGCCTGTGATCGTGAGAACCGTGCCGACTTTGGCGGCGCGCGGTTCCAAATTGTCCGCCTGCGGGTAGCCTTGGAAGCCGAAGGCTGTGGTACTGGCCGCGAGAAGACCGAAGATGAAGAAGTTTGGCCTAGCGTGTTTCATGCTTGTCCTGCCTACCTGAACTAATCGTCCAGGTAAGCGCAGGCAAGAATAGTCCGCTAGATCCGTTTCGGACCGAGAAGGACCCTAGTCCACCATAAGGTGAACGCGATATATCCCCCCTCACCGGGGAATCATCATCACATAGTGGGTCAGATTCTCCAGGTCCTCCGGCTTGAGTTTGTAGGGAGGCATGGTCGTTCCTGGCGACAATTTCTGAGGATCTCCGAAGTGTTCGAGTACCCACGGCTTGTCGCGGCGGAAGGCCAATCCATCGAGTGCCGGTCCAACTTTGTTGCCGCTGCCCTTCAACCGATGGCAGGAGCCGCACTGATTGCTCTGGTACACTGCAGCACCGGAGTAGGCCCACGCGGGGGTAGATCCGTCGAGGACGTCTTTATGAACGTCGCCCAAGTTGCCACCGGTAGCGAGTTTAGCGACAGTTTTCCATTGGCCATCGCGGAGATTCAATCCGTTGGAGTTGGTTTTGAAATGCTCAAGCAGCCATTCCTCTTCACGAACCGTGTTTCGCGTTCCGTGGCATTTTGCGCAGTTGGCTTGCTTGAAGAATCCGACAGCCGCGAGTTCGTCGGCGGGCAATTGCTGCCAGGCTTCCAGAGGACGATCGAGCGCCTGGGCGAACTCGTTTTCCCTTGGAGTGCTTTTGACCGCGGCAAACGTGAGCGCTCCCCAAGTAAGGGCCGCGAGGGCGAGAACGGCGACGGCCATGCCACGCTTGCCAACCGAAACCGCTTTGCTGCGATCGATAAAGGGCACCAGAAACAACACCAAGATCGCGAGATTCGGCAGGATGAGCGTGCCCAAGAGTTCCAACGGCCCTTCGAACAGTTTCAGCATCTGAAACAGAAAGAGGAAGTACCATTCGGGGCGCGGCGTATACGTCGTGTCCGTCGGGTCGGCCATGCGTCCCATCGGAACCTGCGCCACGATGGCCATGGTCAAAAGGATCGCGAAAGCGATGAACATGGCGACGGTGTCTTTGTAGACCTGGGACGGATAGAACTTCTTGGTCTCGGTTTCCTGCGGTTCGGGCGCGACGCCATGACGGCGCACGAGATAGACGTGCAGCACGATCATCAAGGCCGTGATCGGCGGCAGAATGAGCACGTGAGCGGCGTAGAAGCGCGAAAAGGTCACTGCGCCAACCGCTCCGCCTTCGGCCCCCAGCAAACGTTGGACATAAGGACCCGCACCGGGGGCAAGTCCGGCGATTTGGACCGTCACCATGGTGCCCCAATACGCGCGGTTATCCCAGGGCAGAAGGTAACCGGTGAGCCCGTAGGCGAACGTCAGGAGCAGCAGCAGTGCGCCGGCCATCCAAGTGGCCTCGCGCGGACGCTTGTAAGCGCCCCAGATGAAAACCTGCGCCATGTGCAAGACGACGACAACGATCATCATGCTCGCGCCCCAATGGTGCATCGACCGGATGATCGAGCCGCCGGTGAGTTCGGTCACGATGTACTTGAC
>CAZCPL010000487.1:0-2877 GCA_964500255.1 uncultured Solibacteraceae bacterium
TTCTCGATGAATGGTTCGAGTCCCCAGAGCTTAAAGTGACTCTCGCCACCGACGGGGTGATTGGTGCCAACGGTGGGCCTCGCTCGCCCGGAACCGCCTATATCCTGCTGCATCATTGTATGAGCGGCGTCGGCGGACACCGCGGGTTGTGGGGCTTCGTCCGTGGCGGTATGGGCAAGGTTTCCGAGGCGATGGCTTTGTCGGCGAAGGCCGCCGGTGCTGAGATCCAGTTGAACGCCGATGTGGCGAAGATCCTGGTCAAGAACGGCCGTGCGACAGGTGTTGTTCTGGCCAATGGCGACGAGATCGGCGCGAAGATCGTGGCCAGCAACTGCGATCCCAAGCGGACGTTCCTGCAGTTGATGGACGAGCGCGATGTGCCTGAGGATCTTTTGAAAGGCATCCGTCAGTTCCGCAGTGAGGGAACTTCGTGCAAGATTAATCTTGCGCTCAACGGTGTCCCGCAATTCAAGTCCTATCCTTGGGATGGCGTGGGTCCGCATCACGGCGCCACGATGCATATCTGCCCGGATATGGATTACGTCGAGCGAGCGTGGGATGACGCGAAGTACGGTCGCCCTTCGAAGTCGCCGCTGCTCGAAATGACGATCCCGACCATCTACGATCCGTCGCTCGCTCCCAAGGGCAAACACATAATGGGGATCTTTCTACAGTACGCGCCGTATACGCTGCGGGAAGGGAACTGGGACGATCTGCGCGAGCCGTTCGGTGACCGCGTGATCGAGATCATCGAAGAGTATTGCCCCAATATCAAGAGCATCATCGAGCATCGCCAAGTGCTGACTCCGCTTGATTTGGAACGGCGCTTTGGCATCACCGGCGGCAATATTTTCCACGGGGAAATGAGCGTCGATCAGATGTTTATGATGCGTCCGCTGGCGGGGAGTGCGCGGTATAAGATGCCGATTGAGGGCTTGTATTTGTGCGGTAGCGGCGCGCATCCTGGGGGCGGAGTGATGGGGGCTCCGGGATACAACGCCGCTCGGGCGATTCTGAAGGCTTAGTTGCGCTGCTTGACCAGCAGCGCGACCAGGTCTTCCTGCACGTGAGTTTGCGAAGTGAAGCCTCCACTTTGAGAGCCAATTGATTCGGATCAATCAGGACCGCCCGGATCGTCATGCCCCTATTCTGCACTCCGCTTCCACCGAAAACGCCTCTGCGGATCCGGCCGCGAACCGCTCCTCAAGCCCATAGGCCGCGACCTCAAGCGAAATCTCCTCATATGCCCTCGATTGCAACAGTCCCCACACATACTCTCTCGCAAACCCGCGGATTCCCAGTGCTCGGTACTGCGCCACATGTACCAATTCGTGGAACATTGTCGCTCGGCTCATCGGCTCGCGCGTCGCCACTACGCAATCGAACGTGATCGCCGCCACCTGCCTCACTTCCGGGAACTCGAATCCCAACTTGCGCATGGCTCCTGCAAACGGCGGACCCGCAATCGGCAACGGGTCCTCTTCCACCACTCGTACGCAATCCAGCAGTGCCAAGGAAAAATAAGCACGCAACCAAAGCTGATCTTCGGCGGCAATCGGAACCCCGCGTGGCAACAGCTTTCGCCTGTGGACGCGAATGTAAGCCTCCACCGGCCATGCGAGAAACCAGGCAAGTAACATTGCTAATTCAACGGACGCAGATCCGGAGCGATCCAAACCTGCCGCGCCTCACGCGATCGCACCAAATCGAAGCCGTAGTATTCCCTGAAAAGCGCACTCGGCAGCTTCTCGATCGCGAGGTTCAGCAACTCAAAACGAGCCAAGCCCGCATGTTCGCGGCAGAATGCTTCGAGGATACGAGTCCAAAACACCGTCAACGTTTCATGATATCCGCGCTCGGGGGTCGTGATCGTGCCGTGATGCCAGTTCCAATGGTGGATTCCCGCTCGGATGCGATACAACGCCGTTTCGCCGTATTGCAGGACATAGACTGCAGCCATGGAAACATGCGCAGCGTGGGTCCACTCTGCCGGCGTGAATCCGCCAACCTCGAACCTCGCGAGGAAGGCATCCACATCCGAATCGGATTCGAATCTCATAGAGATCATTCTATAATGAATCGAAAGCCATCCATGATTTCTACTTTGGATTCAAAACTTCTGCGCAAGCTCATGACCGCTGGACGCTCCACTTGGGCGGAACTCGGCGCAACCGTCAAGCTTACTGCCCCGGCTGTCGCCGAGCGCGTTCGTAAGCTTGAGGAACGCGGCGTCATCAAAGGCTACGCGGCCATTGTGGATGCCGCGCAAACCGGCTACCCGCTCACCGCCTTCGTCGCCGTGACGCTCGACCGTCCCCAGCATCGCAAAGGATTCACAGCCGCGCTCGCCAAGATGTCCGAAGTGGTCGAAATCCATCACGTCGCTGGGGATTCGGATTACTACCTGAAGGTCCGTTGCCAAGGCACCGCAGATCTCGACGACTTACTCAGCAACCGCATCAAAAGCCTACCTGGAATCGCCCGCACCCGAACCACCATCGTCCTCGGAACCCTCAAAGAAACCGTCGTCGCACCTATTTCGATAACCTGCTAACCTGAACTAAGAAATATGGAGAGCTACCGCAAGTTTCAGGCTGGTCCGGACCCGTTCGGCCGCATTTGGGATGTCGAGTTTCAGTGGTTGCAAACCGCGATTTCGATCCGCCACAGCGACTCGGTGGATGTGAAGTTCAACATCTGGACTGCCGGAAAAGACGGCGCCGATGCCGAACCGAAACAGGAGCGCGTCATCGCCCTCCGCCACCCCGACCTGCTCGAAGCGACTCATGAAGTGGAACATGCGCTCACCGATCCATTTTGCAGCAAAATCGCTGCTCTGCATCTTACGCGCATGATCGAGACGTTCGAGGATATGGA
>CAZCPL010000488.1:0-2873 GCA_964500255.1 uncultured Solibacteraceae bacterium
GGCTGGCCGAGCATGCAGGCTTCCGCCTCGATACCGCCGACGCCCCAACCGACAACGCCGAGTCCGTTGATCATGGTGGTGTGTGAATCGGTTCCGACGCAGGTGTCGGGATAGGCGAGGGGGGTTCCGTCCTCATCGGTGGCACTGAAGACGACCGAGGCCAAGTATTCGAGGTTGACTTGGTGAACGATGCCCGTTCCGGGGGGGACGGCGCGGAAGTTGCGGAATGCGGTCTGTGCCCAGCGCAGCAGTGCGTAGCGTTCGCGATTGCGCTGGTATTCGAGCGCCATGTTGAGGTCGAAGGAATCGGCTTGTGCGAAGGAATCGACCTGCACGGAATGGTCAATGACGAGATCGCAAGGGATCAGCGGGTTGGCCTTGGTGGGATCGGCGCCCATGGCCTGGAGAGCGTCACGCATGGCGGCGAGATCGACGACGCAGGGGACGCCGGTGAAGTCCTGGAGGACGACGCGGGCCGGGCGGTAGTTGATTTCCTGCGGGGCCGCGGCGGTGTCCCACTTGGCGATGTATTCAATGTCCGCGCGCTTGACCGTGGC
This sequence comes from uncultured Solibacteraceae bacterium, assembly GCA_964500255.1. Lineage (GTDB taxonomy): Bacteria > Acidobacteriota > Terriglobia > Bryobacterales > Bryobacteraceae > F-183. The sequence continues at coordinate 558 of CAZCPL010000488.1, forward strand.
GTCATCTTCGAAGCGCAGCAGGTTTTCGAGAAGGATGCGGATCGAGTAAGGCAGGCGCGAAATGTTGTAACCGGCCTGTTCGAGGGCTTTGAGACTGTAGATCCGAAAGGATTGGCCGCCTGCTTTGAGCGTGGACGCGGCGCCGAAGGAGTTCTTGGATGCCATGATGGGGGTACTTCCAGTTTAGCGGTTTTTCCCATGTCATTGCCCTCAACTCCAGGCTCAGTGCGCAGATCATGCCAGAAATGCCACAATATGGAGCAAAGTCCCGATTCGCAGTGCCTTGCCTGCCTTAAGTTGACGAGGTCTAAGATGGCGATTTACACACCGATCGGTCTGAAGATTCGACTTGATCCCGACGTTGTTAGTGGCATCGTTGCGCGTTGGCCGAAAAGCACGATATGAGGGATGTTTTGATGGATGTCGAACTCTGGGAAGACTTGGCGGAGAAGTAGCGGCCTTGGTGGCTTCGGTTGTGGCTTCATGACTCAATCAATCCTTCTGATGGTGGTAGGGTATCTTGCGCTTGCGTATGTGATCGCCGCTCTCTTGCGAGGATTTGCGCACTCAGATTCTCTTCGCGTTTTGTTTTCCGCTGCTGAACTGCCCTTGGCGTTGGTGCGAGTTCCGCTGCGGAAAGCACTTGGTTTTCCTCCGACAAACCAGGAGCAGATCTTCAGTGCCATCTGCAATCGACGAGCCAAGAAGCCTTAGCTCGATCTACTTTCGAAGTCTCGGGCTGCTCGTTGCGACAAGAAAGCATCAATAGATTGACGGCGACGGCGTGCGATATTGGGCGATTCGAGTAGGCTGAATCCCCTTAGCTTACAATGGTGGCAGGAGTCATCTTGGTGGAGGTTGAGCTGTCGGCACCGACCAGCTCTCGATTTGCCGTTGCGGAGCAGCATAAGCCAGTGCGTTCTTTTTGCGACCGGAGTGACTGAACATGACGATTACCCTTGAACTTGCTCAAGAGACAGAACAGACGCTTCGATCGCTTGCCGAAGCGCGTGGAACTAGCGTAGCGAACTACGTTGCGTCGATTGTCGCGCGCGATGTCATGAAAGCCGAACATCCTTCGGTGAAACGTCGGCCAAAGAACCTTGTGGAATTGGGCGCGCTCCATTCCGTGGCCTTTTTACGGATGAAGAACTTGATTTCAAGCGCGATGCTTCCTACGGTCGCGACATCGATTTTTCATGAACCACTTGCTGGACAGCAATGTAGCGTCCGAGTCGATGAAGCGTATGTCTGACGCGGCCGTGTTGGCCTGGGTCGACGCCCAACCTCCTGAATCCCTATTTCTCAGCGCAGTCTCGATCGGCCGCGCTCAAGTCGAGGATTGGATCGACCTCGGCATGCTGGAGCTGTTTCGGGATCGCATCCTGCCTGTTACTCAGCGGATCGCCGATAAATGGGGCCGCTTAGATGCCCCGCTCGTCACCCGCAACGTTAAGTTTGAGGTTTTAGGGCTGAAGATTCGGAATCCGTGGTCCGAGGTTGTGTCATGAAGTCATTTTAATCAATGCCTCGTCGTCAACCAGGACCCCGACCCGGTCTTACAATACGTGAGACCAACACACGAGAGAAGCGAACATGCTGTCATTTGAAAACAGCCTCCCTTTGCAGGACGTCCTCACGATGACCGGTAAGACGTTGAGTCTGCAGGAGCAGGTCGCCCAACTTTACACCGAATACCGGCAGGATGTGTACCGCTATCTCATCCTCTTAGGGTTGCCCGCTGGGCAGGCGCAGGAAACCACGCAGGAAGCGTTCATGCGGATGTATGTCACCTTACGCAACGGGACCCAGATCCGGCATCCGCGGGCCTGGATCTTTACGGTGGCTCACAATCTTGCTCTCAATGTGAAGCAGTCGGAATCGAACACGCACTCTCTCGACCCGCTTGCTGAAATTCAGATCCGCGACCTGACTCCGGACCCCGAACGTCAGATGATCGACAATCAGCGTATGGAAAAGCTCCATCACGCACTTGGGGGACTCTCGGAACAGCAGCGCGTCTGTCTTTTGCTGCGGGCCGAGGGCTTCCGCTATCGCGAAATCGCCGATATTATCGGTGTGGGAACCTCCACCGTTGGGGAGTTTCTGCGGCGCGCCATCACGCGCCTGAGGAAGACGGTCTATGAGTAAGTTTTACCTTCAACATCCGGAAGACGATCAGCTTCTTGCCTTCTCGGATGGGGAATTGCAGGGCTTGGCGGCGACGCGCCTTCGGAGACATCTGAAGGATTGCTGGCGCTGCCGTACGCAACTTGAAGATCTGCAGGCGACAGTCACGGGCTTCATGCGTTACAA
>CAZCPL010000489.1:0-2867 GCA_964500255.1 uncultured Solibacteraceae bacterium
TCGCCGTTAGCCACGGCGGTCGCGATATCGGCGATGTTCCTTACCTGTCCCGTCCGGTTCGACGCCATAAAGTTGACGTTGTCGGTAAGATCTTTCCACGTGCCGGCCACACCGGGAACCTGCGCCTGGCCGCCGAGCTTGCCTTCCGTGCCCACCTCCCGGGCGACGCGCGTCACTTCCGACGCAAAGCCATTCAACTGGTCCACCATCGTATTGATGGTGTTCTTCAGCTCCAGAATCTCGCCTTTCACTTCAACCGTGATCTTTGAAGAAAGATCGCCCTTCGCGATGGCGGTCGCCACGTCCGCGATGTTTCGAACCTGTCCCGTGAGGTTCGAGGCCATTGAATTTACAGAGTCAGTAAGATCCTTCCACGTTCCCGCCACTCCGGGCACTACCGCCTGACCACCGAGCCGGCCATCGGTGCCGACCTCGCGCGCCACGCGCGTGACTTCCGAGGCAAAGCCGTTCAACTGGTCGACCATCGTGTTGATGGTTTCTTTGAGCTCCAGAATCTCACCCTTGACGTCGACGGTGATCTTCCGCGAAAGATCTCCGCGCGCCACGGCAGTGGTAACCGTTGCAATGTTTCGGACCTGGGCGGTCAGGTTCGTCGCCATGGCATTCACAGAGTCGGTGAGATCTTTCCACGTGCCGGCCACGCCGGGCACAACCGCCTGCCCGCCCAGCCGTCCGTCCGTACCCACTTCGCGCGCCACGCGAGTGACTTCTGAAGCGAAGGAGCGAAGCTGATCCACCATCGTGTTGGTCGCTTCCTTCAGCTGAAGGATTTCACCGCGAACGTCAACGGTGATTTTCTTCGACAGATCGCCGTTCGCCACGGCAATCGTCACGTCCGCGATATTCCGTACCTGAGCGGTCAGGTTGCCCGCCATCTGGTTGACGGAATCGGTCAAAGCTTTCCATACACCGGAGACGCCTCGTACCTCAGCCTGGCCTCCGAGCTTGCCTTCGATGCCGACTTCGCGAGCCACGCGCGTTACTTCCGAAGTGAACACCGATAACTGCTCAATCATCGTGTTCACGAGCTTGGCCGAGCGCAGGAACTCGCCTTTGAGGGGTCTGCCGTCGACTTCAAGTTCCATCGACTGACCGAGGTCACCCTTCGCCACCGCGCCGATCGTTCGTGCGCTTTCCGTCGTCGGGCGCACGAGATCGTCGATCAGAGTGTTGAGCGAATCGGCTTGCTGGGCCCATCCGCCCATTAGCCCCGCGAGTGTCATCCGCTGCTTGAGCCGTCCATCTTTCCCGACGGTTTGGCTGAGCCGTTTCGTCTCATCGGCGAAGTGGGCTTTCATCGCAATCACCTGATTGAAGGTTGAGGCGATCAGTCCATCCGTTTTACCCCAAATCACAGGCAGACGAACTGAAAAGTCGCCGTCACGCAATGCGATCATTGCGCCGAGGATGAGTCTCATCCGCGTCTCGGAGGATCGGTCGTGTGGAGTGTCCAAAGACTCTGCCGGGGCGGCCTTTCTGGTTCGGCTGCCATTTACCCGGCCTTTCTTTATGGTCGGCAAGAGTTGAGTTTGGTGTTCGTCCATAGATAGTTCGCTGGTCATAGTCTACAACCAAGCGATGCCGGAAATAGAGAGTGATGCTTTTGTTGATGCTTTTGTCCTACGCAGGGTACGCCGGCATCCTTGGCAAGGCGTCTACGCAAACAGGTTTTCGTGCCTTTCAGCTTCACGACATCGCCGCCGACAGGGCTACTCGGGGTGGGGCACGGCGGCGATAGCTCACTCGGATGATTGCGTTTCACGCCTGGCTAGAATTGTGAAGTCTAGCCCTCCAAAGGTGGAGCAGGCATGTCCCGTAATTTAACTTGGCTTTGGAGGAAGACCCGCGTTAGGGGCGAAAGAGATCTGGCCCAATAGAATCAATGTTGTGCGGAGTGTTCCCGAAGTGGAGAGGTGGTTTGAAATCGCGGTTGTTGGGGAGCCAATTCTTAAATTGGCCGTTTTTCGTCCCGTTCATCGCTTCGTCCCCTCCAGCGGCCTCACGCGCAAGTGCCAACATGTCAAATGGTATGCGATATTCCGCAGTGAGCACACCGCCCTTCCAAACGCAGTTCGATAGTAGAAAATTCAGGAGTCGCCGTTTTTGCGCCGGTTCCTGCCTTTCGAACAGGTCGTGCGCGCGGTGGGCCAACTCCAACAACTGGACCCCTTCCTCAATGTAGGTCTGGTTGGCGGCCTGGTGCGTCGCGACGTCGCGGAGAAGGCGGTCCTGCCCGGTGCGCCACTCGGCCGACTTGCTGTCGACGAACGCCGTGTCGATCCGGCCGTCGAGTTTGTCCAGGTACATGGCGTCGATGCGGTTCTGGAGGCGGCGGTATTCGGCCTGCAGGCGTGCGATTGCCTCGTCGTGGAATGCCTTCTCGTCGACGTGACTCTCGCGCAGCGCCGCTACGATCCAGTCCAGAATCTCCTCGCGGAAACTGATGCCACGCAACAACTGGCCGAAGTGCTCTTCCAGGATCTCCTCCCGCGTGCAGGGCTCCGGGCACTTTCCCTTGTAGCCAGTGCAGTGGTAGTAGACGTACTGCTGCTTCTTCAGCTCGCCCACCATGGCGCAGCTCCGCACTTGATCAGGTTGCTGAAGGCAAAGTCGCGGCGAACGGGGCTGGGCTTCGTTCGGTTGCGCCCGTCGATCACGTCCTGTGCCTGGGCCCAAAGGCCGCGAGAGATGATTGGCTCGTACTTGTCGGCGTAGTCCGTGGCGAAGGGCATTGCGGGAGCAGATGGCTTTGCCCATGGAGGTGACGGGTCCGCGGGATTTGGCTCCGTTGGCGCGGGCGGCTTCCTTTTGGGCTTCGGTGCGTGGAGCTTTGGGTTTGGTGGAGT
>CAZCPL010000490.1:0-2850 GCA_964500255.1 uncultured Solibacteraceae bacterium
ATGGTGTCTAGTTCCACGCGGATTTGCGCGATGCGGGCCTGTGCCGAATCCAAGGCCGCGCGCGCTTCACGCGTCTCGATTTCGAGCAAAGGTGCGCCTTTGGCGACCATCTGCCCCTTGCGGACATGAACCGACTTCACCAGGCCACCGGCTTCGTTGCGTGCGGAAACCCAGGCCACCGGTTCGAGCTTGCCGTTGGTGGAAAGCAGATCGACAATGGTTTCCCGGGTGGTTCGCGAGAACTCGACAATTGGGGGACGGTTCCGCCAGCCGATGATCCACCAGATGCCGGCGGCGGCGAGGGCCAAAAACAAGAGCGCTAAGATTCGTTTCAATCAGCTTTCCTTGACTTGCGGGCGTGCGCAATAGTCGAACAGCAGTTGCCATTCGACTCGTTGCACTTGGAGTGCAATGCGTTCCTGCAGGGATCCTGGCGTGGAACGCGCTGCTGCGCAATACTCTATGAACGCATGCGGATCCCAGGTGGTTGCGATGGTGAGTCCGCTGGCTGGATTCTGCGAGGCGATGTGCGCCGCGGCTTGGGCGAGCGGTTGGTAGACGGGATGATCTTTGCCGACGCGCCGGAACCAGTAGCCTGCGTTCCAATCGTCCGGTTCCTGGCGGTGGAGGATGGCGTGCCAATAGGATCCTTCGACCGATAGATCGTCTTGCGCAATTTCGTGGGCTTGGACGGAGCAGGAAAAGTAGAGCCAGATTCCCGCAAGCGCAGCAGTGGGATGCGAGGCGTCGGGAAATAGATTGGAGTGGGCTGAGATCGCCTTGTATCCGGCGGCGACATCCGCCTTTACGTCGCAAACGAGTGGCATGAGCCGTTCGCCGTCGCCGTTCAATGCGAGGATTCTCGCGACTTCCGTTCCGTAAGCTTTCGCATCGAACGCCATATACTCATTGTAGGTGCGCGCCATCGTATTTTCAGGCGGAGGGATGTTCGGGGCCTATCAAGTGGGCGCTTGGAAGGTGATCTCACGCCACTACAAGCCAGATCTGGTGGTTGGTGTCTCGATCGGTTCCTTGAATGCCTGGATGGTGGCGTGCGGCTGCGATGCGTCGATCATCGAAGAGCATTGGTTGCGGGGCGAAGCGTTGGCAAAGCCTCGATTCCGGTTTCCGCGAAGCTGGCGGGAGGGAATCATCGATCCTGCCGCGGCGTATGAGCCTATGCAACGGATGCACCGAGAACTCAAGCCAGTGTTACCTCTGGGCATCGTTGCGCGACGGGTTGCCGGGTTTCGTTCCGCGATCTTTCGCGATGCACAGATTTCTTCTTGGAAGCACTTGGCGGCATCGTGCGCGATTCCTGGAGTATTCGACCTGCAGCAGATTGACGGGGTAACCTACGCGGATGGTGGACTGTTGGATCCGCTGCCTTTTCGCGAAGCTCGAAAAATGGGTGCGACCGCGATGTTGGGGATTAACTGCATGACTTGGGGCGGATTCGGTTCCGATCAGCCGCAGATAAGGCCGCGAAAGCGTCTGGGTTGGATTTCGCGAGATGGCTTACGTTGGGATCGGGCGAATGTGATTCGTTGGATCGCAAAAGGCGAAGAGGACGCGAACAGGTTTTTGGAACGGAACCCGTGGCCCGGGGCCATGCTCGAAAAAACATTTGCAGAAAACTTGTTTTGAGCGACAATATGGAAAGCTACCTATGGCTTGCTATCGCATCTTCCGGCTGAAGGACAGTCTTCGAGCTCCATTTCGCCAATTGCCACATGTCAGCGGCGTTAGCCGCGTCAAAGTGAAAGACTACGATGAAGCGGGGGCGATTGAGGCGGCAACTCCTTACGCCGCCTGGTTCCAGTTGAAGGAGTCAAAGAGTGACGCCTTACTGGTTGGTGATCTTCTGGTGGACGAAGCCAACGAGATCCGGATTGTTAAGTATGTCGGTTTCGAACCAGCGGAGTGGATTGTTCCCGATGTGAAGCTTCCTGTGGACTGTGCTTTTGCCACTGCGGCGGGAGTACCGGTCTAGTACACTGCTTCGATTCCTTGTCTAGGTTTTTTAGATACAATAACGGTCAACTATCATGACTCAAGTCGAGGCTCCGGTACAGGAGCCGTCCGTGCAAGGTCCCAAAGACGAGTTTGCGCTCGTTTGTTATTTGCCTGGGGCGTTGGGCGGTTTTCTCGATTGTTTGCGCACAGAATTGGTTCCGGATTGTTCTGCCCGGTCTCACGTGACGCTACTTCCGCCGAGGCCGTTGCATGGCCTGGGTGATTCGGCGTTGCGTCAGCTGCAAAGTGAGCTTCCCGAATGTCATCCGTTCGTAGTGGAGCTGGGAGCGGTATCGGTGTTTGGCAAGACTGGTGTGATTTACCTGGAACTGATACGCGGTCAGAAAGACCTTGAACGCATTCACGGTGTCCTGAACCGGCATTCGCTCTATTGCGACGAACCTTTCGACTATCATCCGCATGTGACCTTGGCGCAAGGTCCAACGGTTACGGAAGATTCTGCGAGGAAAGTGCAGTTGGCGAGGGATCGATGGGAGCAGTTCAAGCTGCCGCGAACGTTCGTTGTGGATACGGTGATGTTTGTGCAGAACGGTGGCTGTCAGGGCTGGCTGGATCTGAACGAACTCGGCGTCGGCGCATAGGCGACTTCTTTTTGCCCGTTGCGCTTCGATAGACTAGCGGAATGCCCAGCCGCAGATCTGCCCTCGGTGTTCTCACCGGGGCTGCCACTCTTCTTCCCGTTTTAGGACAAACTTCCGCGCAGACGCCTTCTAAGGCTGTCTTGTTGAAGTCCGAATTCGAACTGCTCACCGAACTCACAGGCCGCATCATTCCCAAGACCGATACGCCGGGTGCGGTGGAAGCGGGGGTGGC
>CAZCPL010000491.1:0-2849 GCA_964500255.1 uncultured Solibacteraceae bacterium
GTGCGAGATCGCGAAAAAAGAGAGTCTCGTTTGTGGTCATCGCCTCGACAACGTCTTTGCGAAGGTCGGCACGCTGGACACTGCGCAGCAAGTTGCAAAGATCGTTGACCGTTTCGACACCTGCCCGGCGCGCGAGTGGGGTGAGCCGCGCTTCGAGCAGGTACTGTTTGCTTGCGTCGAGAACGATTCCCGATTCACGGTAGACGTGCTGCTGTAAAAACGTATAGTTGTCGGTTGAAATTTCGGTAGTTTTCATCGCTTCCCTACGATCCCGGCTTGGCCGCGGTTTTCTGGCTGGTGCCGTTGGCTGGTTTCACTGATTTTTTGCATGTTTATGAGGCGCGAAAGCTCCTCGATCCAAGCTGGCAGCGCTCAAGGATCTCGGGGATGACCATGCGGAGCGGCAAAACCTTGTCCGCAAGGCCGGCTTTCACCACAAATCCAGGCATGCCCCATACAACGCTCGACGCCTCATCTTGAGCGATGAGGAATGCTCCCTTGGCACGGAGCGCCTCCGCTCCCAATAACCCGTCCTGGCCCATGCCCGTGAGAACGACACCGATTGAGGAAGGACCCCAGACTTCTCCAACGGAACGGAAGAGCGGATCGACGGCGGGCCGACAGGAATTTTCTTGAGGGGCTTGGTCGAGGATGATCTTGACCCGGCCGGGTTGCCCAGAGACCCTCATATGGAAGTCGCCGGGCGCAATGAGTGCGCAACCCGGCTCGACGGGCATACCGTTTCTGGCTTCTTCGACTCTGATCTTGCAGCGGGAACTCAGCCTCTCGGCTAGCAGCTTGGTAAAGATTGGCGGCATGTGTTGCACGATGAGGATGGGTAGTGGGAAGTTGGCCGGAATCAACGGCATGATGTCGCTGAGAGCTGTCGGCCCGCCAGTGGAAACACCGATGGCCAAAACTTCCGGGAAGGGATTCTTGGCCCAAACTGTCTTCGTCGTACTTGCCGTGGTTGCAGTGGTCGCGGTCGCATTTGCGGGATCTTTCAGGGGAGTCTTTCGCAACAGAGCGGGTCTTGACAAAACATTCGCTGGTGGAAAGAACTGTTTGATCTTTGGGATCAGGTCGGCTTTCAATGCCTGCAGCGATTTGTCGAGGCTACCGGCGTTCGAAGCTTTGGCTATGTAGTCGCTTGCCCCGAGCGAGAGCGCTTCCATCGTCGTCGTGGCACCGCGCTCGGTCAACGTACTACACATGATGACCCTGATCTGAGGATGACTTTTGCGGATTCTGCGCAAGGTCTCTATGCCATCCATTTCGGGCATTTCCACGTCGAGCGTGATGACGTCTGGATTCGACTGTTGGATCCGCTGAAGAGCGATCGCGCCGTTCTGAGCGGTACCGACTACTTCGATGCCAGGATCTTCTTCGAGCACCTGGGAGATAAGACGGCGAATTACCGCCGAGTCGTCGACGACCAGAACCCTGATTCTGCAGCCTGTCTGGGATGGCGGTGCGTTCGATGAAAAGGTGGTCAAGGCGTAAGCTCACTTTGGCCGGCGGGTTTTGTCCAATTCGATTCCATTTCCATCACTCCTTCACTCCATCACTCCCATGAGCCGAAGTTTGTCTGAAATCACTTCCTCGGTAAAGGGTTTCATGACGTATTCGTTCGCACCAGCATCGAGGGCGCGGGTTATCTGCTCGATCTGGGTCTCCGTTGTGACCATCATGAGTTTGATTTGGCTGTATTCGGGATTGGCGCGGACATTCTGAACGAACTCCAGTCCATTCATCACAGGCATATTCCAGTCCACCAACACGACCGCCAAGGGCCGGTCATCGCCGTCAACCATCCGTTCGAGCGCTTCTCGACCATTGGATGCTTGGCACACTTCGAATCCCAGCGATCCGAGTGTTTTCGACAGGATCATTCGAATGGCCCGGGAATCATCGACTACCATTGCTCTTGGCACTGCGTGTTTCTCCTCATTCTGCTTGCCTTGCCACGCCGCTGTTCCGGCCAGGCACTACTGTATCTGCATCGCGCGTTCGGTATCGAGGACAAGGAGCAGCCTTCCATCCAGTTTGCAAACGCCCGCAATGAGTTGTTTCTGTTCCGCCGGGAGAGTCTCCGGAACTCTCTCGTAGCTGCCGGATTCGACTTCCAGCACATCGCCGATCTCATCGACAAGCAGGCTCACGGCACCCTCGTCGGATCGCAAAACCAGATTCATTGGCGTGGATTCCGGGGACCGGGCTTCCAGGGCCAGCCGACGACGCATATCGAGGGCCGTCACAATCTGTCCTCGCAAATTGATCAACCCCTGCACTACGTCGGGTGCCAACGGAACCCTGGTCATCTCCTGATAGCGCAGCACTTCCTGCACCTTGACGACTTCGACCCCGAAAAACAGGTCTCCCACATAGAACGTCGAATACTGATCACTCATGCCGTCACCTCATCTCTTCTGACATTGCACTTTGCGCTGGCGCGTTCCGCCACGACGGTTGCGAGGGATTGAATGGACCGGATCATCGAATCGCGGTCGCCGAACTCAAACAACTGCATGTCGGGCATTTGACTGCGGATGCCGAAACTCAAAGACTCCCCGGCAATCACCGCGTCCATATGTTGGCGCTGAGAACGATCGACAACCTCTTCGATGGACGAAGCCTCGATTACCTTGCAATCCGCCATCTCCACGTAGCTGCGCACCAAGCCTCTTTCGAGTGCCGAGGGACCAACCACCATCACCACCATCTTCGACAGCCCAATCCGGCCATCTCCGAAAAGACGCTCTCCACTCGAATCGAGAACCGCCCGAAGATCGATGAAATCGGTGACCTTTTGTCCAACGACGGCTGATCCGACCAGCCCGTGTTGGGTC
>CAZCPL010000492.1:0-2125 GCA_964500255.1 uncultured Solibacteraceae bacterium
GCATACAATCGCCGTAGGAATAGAAGCGGTAGCGTTCTTGCACCGCGTGACGGTAAGCCGCCATTGTCAGCTCTGTTCCCGCGAGGGCCGCGACAAGTAGCAGCAGAGATGTGGATGGCAAATGGAAGTTTGTCAGCAGGGCGTCGACTCTTTGAAACTCGTATCCGGGACGAATGAACAGGTCCGTGGATCCAGAGCATGGCTGCGTCAAATCCGTGAGCGATTGCGCTGTTTCCACGGTGCGAACGCTCGTGGTTCCGACGCAGATCACACGAACGGCTTGCCGGATCCTTTGTGCCTCCGAAGCCATCACGTGAAAGGATTCGTGATGCAGTTGGATATCCTCGATCACATCGGTGGATAGTGGTTGAAAGGTGCCAAGTCCGACGTGCAAAGTGACACGCGCGATGTCCGCACCTCGCTGCTGGCAGGCTTCGAGGACTTCGGGCGTGAAATGCAATCCCGCGGTTGGAGCCGCGACGCTGCCACGTTGCGAAGCATAGACAGTCTGGTAGCGTTCGCGATCGCCTTGCGAATCATCCCGTTTCACATACGGAGGCAAAGGTATGTGTCCAATACGATCGACGATCGCATCGAAAGGCTCAAGAGAATCGAACCGAATGATCCGCATTCCGCGATCCATTCGATCGGACACAACGCCTGCGAGGCTGGGATCGAAAACGATGCGATGTCCAGGATGTGCGCGTTTGCCTGGCTTCACCAGCACTTTCCACGTGAGCCGGTCGGGCGTTGTAGGTTCGAGCAGGAAGACTTCGATCTTGTATCCGTCGCGGTCGCCGAACAACCTGGCAGGAAAGACTTTCGAATCGTTGAGCACGAGGCAATCGCCATCGCGCAGATACTCGGGAAGATCGCGGAAGATGCGATCCGCTATCGTTCCGGTTTTGCGATCGACCACAAGCATACGCGAGGCGGATCGATCGGCAATTGGCTCTTGCGCAATCAACTCCTGTGGAAGTTCGAAATGAAAGTCAGACAACAACATCCCAATTCTTCCAGTTAAACATGCTTCCACTGGACGTTACACTACGATTTGCAACTTATCCTCGGAATCGAATCATCTTGCGATGAAACTGCGGCGTCGGTTGTTGCAGATGGACGCCGCGTTGTCTCCTCAGTTGTCGCTTCGCAGTTCGACACACATGGAAAGTACGGTGGTGTCGTTCCGGAACTCGCGTCGCGCGAGCATTTACGGGCCGTGGTGCCCGTGGTGCGGGAGGCGATGGAAAAAGCAGCGATCGGTTATCGGGATCTCGCCGCCGTTGCAGTGACACAAGGCCCTGGTTTGATCGGATCGCTGCTTGTGGGCATCACGCATGCCAAGGCGATATCGGTCACACATTCGTTGCCGCTGATTGCGGTGAATCACATAGAAGGCCATATCCATGCGGTGCTGATGGAATCCGGCGATCTTCCAATGCCGGCGTTGGCGCTCATTGTTAGCGGTGGGCACACTCATTTGTTCGAGATTCGCAAGGGATTTCAGTATCGCTTGCTCGGAAAAACGCGTGATGACGCGGCGGGCGAGGCTTATGACAAGATCGGCAAACTGCTTGGCTACAGCTATCCCGGTGGACCGATTCTCGACAAAATCGCGCCGTACGGCAACGCGACCCGCTCGCGATTCACGTCGCCACGAATGAAGGGCAACGAACTCGACTTCAGCTTTAGCGGGATGAAGACGGCAGCGTTGCGGTGGGTGGAATCGCAGGCGATTCAGGAAGAGATCGACGCGCGCAAGCGGCTCTGGCACGCCGTTCCGAATCCTTCCCTGGAGCAATGGTTGGACGTGACTCCCGAGGCCACGCGTGATCTGATCGCGTCGTTTCAGGCGTCTGTGATTCATGAACTGATGCACAAGGCCAAGGCTTCGATCCAACAGATCGGAGCGCGCTGTGTGATCGTATCGGGGGGAGTTGCTTGCAATGCAGGATTGCGCGTCGCGGCGAAGTGGCAGTTGCCGGTTCCCGCGTACTTTCCAACTCCGGTACTATCCACCGACAACGCCGCGATGATCGCTGCCGCTGCCTGGCGCAAGTTCGAAGCGCGCGAGTTCGCCGAGTTTTCGCTTTCGCCGCGGGCGTCGATGCCGTTGGCCTAAGCC
>CAZCPL010000492.1:2135-2838 GCA_964500255.1 uncultured Solibacteraceae bacterium
AGACGCCCCGTGTAAATCGCCATGCCCAACGCTGCGTGAACGTTCATCGCGAGGAGTGTGCGCACGTCGTCGAGCGTCGTGATACCACCGGCAGCGGTGATGTCGCGACTCGTTGCCGCGCGCAGACGGCGGAACCATTCCAAATCAGTCCCCTGCATCATGCCTTCTTTGTCGACATAGGTGCAGAGAAAGCCGCCAGCATAGGGTTCCAGCTTTGCGATCATCTCTTCGGCAGTGAAGTCGGTGGATTCGCGCCAGCCCTTGATCACGATCTTTCCATCTTTTGAATCGAGTGCAATGAGGATCTTTTCGCGTCCGATCGCTGTCGCGACTTCTTCTAAAAATGCAGCGTTGACGCCGGTGGCATCGAAGGCCGAAGTCCCGATGATCACCTGTTTTGCGCCCTGTTCGACGAGTTTGCGAGCACGATCGACACTGCGCACGCCTCCGCCGATTCTTGCCGAACATCGGGACGCCAGGAACTCGACCAACCCATCGTTCGAACCCTTACCAATTGCGGCGTCGAGGTCGATCACCTGAATCTCGGGGAATGCCGCAAACTTGCGCAGCATCTCTTCCGGTGAGTCGCCTTCGAGCGCTTTGTCCCGTCCTTGAACAAGTTGAACGACTTTGCCGTCCATCAGATCGATGCAGGGGACGATCATTGTGCAAGGCCCCCTCCAGAGGCGGGTCTCGTTGGGAC
>CAZCPL010000493.1:0-2836 GCA_964500255.1 uncultured Solibacteraceae bacterium
ACTTTGGGCAGCGCGTACTCTTTGGTGATGAGTTCCCAGGCATAGGCAATCGCTTCGCGCTTGAAGTAGTCGCCGAACGAGAAGTTGCCCAGCATCTCGAAGAACGTGTGGTGGCGCCGGGTGTAGCCGACGTTCTCGAGATCGTTGTGTTTGCCGCCGGCACGGACACACTTCTGCGACGTTGTGGCGCGTGCGTAGTCGCGCTTTTCTTCGCCTAAGAAGAGTCCCTTGAACTGGTTCATGCCTGCGTTTGTGAACAGCAACGTGGGGTCGTTGGCGGGAACGAGGGAAGAACTCTTAACGACGCGATGGCCGTTTTCGGAGAAATAGTCCAGGAACTTCTGGCGAGTGTCGTGGCCGGTCATGGTATTGGGTTGAACTTCTAGTTTCTCACGGCTTCAACCTGATACACTTTTCTAGCTATGCAGCAGAAAAGTCTTGTAGGCGAACTCCTCGCTGAGTTCATTGGCACGATGGTGCTTCTTCTTTTTGGACTGGGCGTTGTGGCTTCGGTCGTTCTCTTCGGCAAAGGCGTGCCCGGGGAGGTGGTGAACGGTGGAACCACCAACATCAACATCGCCTGGGGGCTCGGCGTAACGATGGGCATCTATATCGCTGGCAAGACGACGGGTGCGCATTTGAATCCTGCAGTGACCGTGACACTTGCGGTTTTTCGAGGATTCTCCTGGGGCAAGGTGTTGCCGTATGTTGCCGCGCAGATCGCGGGAGCATTCGCTGGAGCGGCGCTTGTGTTTTTGAACTACCGCGTGGCGTTCGAGGCATTCGATCCGGGTCTTGAGAAGACGGCGAGTGTGTTTGCGACAGTGCCCACGTTTCCGATGGATCCGATGTATGGATGGATCGATCAGATCTTGGGAACTGCTCTCTTGCTGCTGATGATCCTGGCGATTACGGATGAAAAGAACACTCCGCCGGGAAACATGGCGCCGATCATGGTGGGCTTGATCGTTGTCGCGATCGGTATGTGCTTTGGCACAATGCACGGCTACGCGATCAATCCCGCTCGCGACTTTGGACCGCGGCTGTTCACTCTAATCGCAGGGTTCAAAAACACGGGGTTTGACGGCGGCGTATGGATTGTCCCGATCGTGGGACCGCTGATCGGCGGGCTGATCGGTGCCGCAGTCTATGATTTCGGCATCCGCAAGTATCTGCCAGAATAGGTCCATATGTCGATGATCATTGCCGGGGCCGTTGTGCTGCTGGCCGTCTATATCGGATTCAAGATCCTTAAGTTTGTCGCATCGATGGCGATCAAGGCTTTGCTGTTCTTCGTCATCGTCGGCGTTGCGGCCTATGTGGCAATCAAATACATCGTCTGATGTTTGAAACAGTTCTGAAGAGTTCTGTCTTCGCCGGTTTCGATGACTGGATGACGCACGGTTTCGGTACGCGTGAGTCCGGTGCTGAGTGGCTAGGCGATACGGCGACGCTGAAGCAGATTCATTCGAGCGATGTGTTGGCGGTGCAGAGCCTGTGCACGGGTGAGTTGGGTTCGGGCGATGCGCTGGTTACCGGTGAACGAGGCGTGCGGCTTTCGATTCGCACGGCGGATTGCGTGCCGCTGCTGTTTGCGGATCCAGTGCGGCGGGCGGTTGCGGCAACACATGCGGGCTGGCGAGGAACAGCGGCGGGCATCTCGCGACGCACCGTCGAGCGGATGATTGGCGACTACGGTTGTGTGGCTGCGGATATCCGTGTGGCTATCGGACCCTCAATCGGGCCTTGCTGTTACGAGGTGAGCGAGGATGTGGCGGTGCAGTTTTCCGGATACGCCCCCGGGTGCGGCAAGACGATGCTCGATCTGGTGGAAATCAACCTCGCGCAACTAGTTGAGGCCGGGGTGCACGAGATTGACGCAATGCGGCTTTGTACGCGCTGCGACGCCCAACGGTTCCATTCGTTTCGTCGCGACGCCGAAAGCTCGGGCCGGATGCACGCCGTGATCGGGCTTCATCCATCTATGTAGTATCGAGAGCAAAGTTGCGTCTTCGCGCACTGCCACGTTCCTCGTAGTACTTCGCGCCGTTTTGCTGGATAAGGAACCAACAGGCGCAAGATCCACCGCAGCAGAAGCAACCCAGCCGCCGGTTTTCGTTTGCTCTTGATTTTCGCACGCTGGGCTAAGAGGGGCTAAAAGGGCTGCTCGCGGGGAACGAAACATCCCAACATTCATTTGGAAGCGGGATCGTTGTGCTGAAAGGCGCGCCGGAATTCGACGAACAATAGCCTTTCAGAGCGGCTTGAGGGATTCTGCGTGAGACGCTCACGTCCCCGGGATATTAGTCGACGAAACCTTTCCATGTGCGCCCATTCGAATCGCGCATCATGATGGTTTGGCCATCCGACGAACCGCTCATGGTTTGTCCCGCGCCGTCATGGAAGCGGTACATGTACCCGCCGGATCCGTCTTCCGTGGCGGTTCCAGACCAGTTGTTGCCCGTTTCCTTGTCTCCGAGTTTCACGAAGTTCGATCCGTGGCTGAAGCCAAACAATTGTTTCCCGGTGGACTCGCTCTGCAACCGGTAGAAGTTGCCCGGGGAAGAAGACCAGACGCGGCGGCCTTTCAGAAGCATGAACCAAGTATGAGCATCCGTTGGTGGCAGCGGATGACCGCAAAGGTTCAAACGATCGATATCGACGTGCCGGGACCCGCTAGGCCAGCACTTGTGGTTTTAGTACGGCCACACCCAACGGCTTCATCGCTTCGACCAGACGCTGGAACATCGCTTCGTCTTTGTAGAGACCAGAGATGGCACCACCTGATCCGGCGAAGTGCGAACTGGCTCCAACGGATCGAGATGCCTCAATCATT
>CAZCPL010000494.1:0-2835 GCA_964500255.1 uncultured Solibacteraceae bacterium
CTAGCAGCTAGTTCAGCTCGCTTTGACTTCGACCGCTTTCGTGCTGGCTACTGCTCCTACCACCGTCTACGAGCCTATCAGACTTTCGGGGGGGGATGCAAGCGTTTCCACTTTGCTCATCTTCTACGCCCGCCTAGGTCAGGGTTGCGCTTTCGCGCTTTTCATTCCGCTCGCTTCTAACCGCGACAAACTCAGGTTATCAGATGCCAGTGGGGTACGCAAACCCCATCCGCAACTTTCTTCAGCATTCGTTCCAACATGAGAACGCAACACATTTGAAATCAGAAGGTTAGGAGGTGAAGATTTTTCTGCGAAAACTGCCACGAGAGCACGAAGGCGGTGGTTTCTGTTTTTTCCCCGTCGAAGTTCACCATCCTGAGCGACGCTGGCCTTTGCGCGTCGTGACGCCACCAATGGACTTGGACGTCACACCACGATATACTGACGATGGCCCGCTCATGCGGGTTCTCATCTTATGGCTAGACTTGGCGACGACATCGACGACTTCTGTATCAAGTGCAAGCGACTCACGAACCACTCGGTCGTCTCTCTGCTTGAAGAGAAAGCGGCAAAAGTCCGGTGCCGCACCTGCTATCATGACCACGACTTTCGCAACGAAGTTCCGCTCCCCTCGAAGAAAGAGCTAAAGAAGGCCCAATTGGCATTGGAGGCACTCGGCTTGAAGGCGTCAGGCGATATTGCCGATTTGGATTTGGGCTTGGACGAAGATGAAGAACCCGACGAGGATTCCGATAGCGGAGAAGCTGTAGCGGCGGACCCCGATGGCGACGGAGATTCCCCCACACCTCCAAAGACATCCGCCAAGAAAGCAGCGAAGAAGGCGTCAAAGATCACTCCTAAGTAGATTCTGCCGTCAGAATCCTGTACTTGGGGGCTTTCGCTTTATTTCGGATTGTGAAATAATCCAAACATGAGCCACGCTGTTGCCGAGGAATGGGAAGAGTTCGTTCAGTCCCGCTACGATCCCAACCGGAAGAAAGATGACTTCCGGAACTATGAAAAAGCTACGCCTGGGGTTCGCGAGTTCTATCGCCAAAACCACGAATTGCAGACGTTCGAGTTTGCGACCACGAAGAAACGCGAGTACGCCTCGCTCACCAAGGGCAAGATGGGGATTTGGACCAAGCTTGAGTTCTTGAGCTCATTGGTAGACGAAAGCGATCCGGACACTGACCTTTCGCAGGTGGCTCACGCGATGCAGTCGGCCGAGGCGGCGCGCCGGGATGGACGCGAGGATTGGTTTGTGCTCACAGCGTTCATTCATGACTTGGGCAAGGTTCTTTGCTCCTATGGCGAGGAACAGTGGGCCGTGGTTGGGGACACCTTCCCGGTAGGATGCGCCCACAGCGATCTGGTCGTGTTTCCCCAGTTTTTCGAGGCGAATCCGGATTCGATAGACCCGCGCTATAACACGAAAGTGGGCGTCTACAGCGAGGGCTGCGGACTTTCCAACATTCATCTCTCGTATGGGCACGATGAATATTTGTACGATGTGACGAAAGCATATTTGCCGGAAGCCGCGCAATACATGATCAGATATCACTCGTTTTATCCGTGGCATCGCGAAGGGGCTTACGCGCACTTCATGGACGACAAGGATCGCGCGATGTTGCCGTGGGTGAAGGAGTTCAACCCCTATGACCTCTACTCGAAGAGCGAGGAGGCTCCAGATGCGGAGGCGCTGAAGCCTTACTATCAGGACTTAATCGCGAAGTATTTTCCGACTGAAATCGACTGGTAGACTTTTGTTGATTTTCATTTCGGAACAACCCGCTGGGAATCCCGCGTCGCAGGACCCATGGTCCCCAACTTCTTCGCTTGTGCGGCTTCCAGCTTCCGCTTCGCTTCCGCGGCCAGCCCGAACAACCGTGCAGCCTCTTCACGATCCCCCTGCGCCTGGCGGATCTGCGCCAGTGTATTGAACGGCCCCGGCGTCTCCGGATTCAGCCGGATCGCCATCTGTAACGCTCGCGCGGCCTCATCCAGATCGCCCTTCTGCTTCAGCACCGTTCCCAGCATATAGTGCGCCTCCGCATAGCGCGGACGCAACCGCACGGCGTTGCGCATCGCATCGGCAGTCTCTTCGAAATCGCCATTCTGCCAAGCGGTGATGCCCAGTGTGTAATAAGCTTCCGCCATCTCCGGATTCAGCTTCACCGCCTCGCGAAACTCGGCCTTCGCCTCATCCAGACGATCTTTCTGCTTCAAAGCCAACGCCAAGTCGTAGCGGATCACCGCTTGATCGGGATAAGCTTTCTTCAACCTTTCGAACTCTGTGACCGCGCGATCGTAGTCACCCTTCTGCAGATAGACGTACGCGGTGTTTACTTGCGCCGAAACATTGAGCGGGTGCTGCCGCAGGATCGTCTGAAATTGCGCCAAACCTGCTTCCGCAAACCCCAGATCGACCAGGACCAAGCCCAGGCTATTGCGATAATCGCCTGACGAAGGCACCAGTGTAACGGCCTGCTGAAAAGAGTGGCGCGACAGTGCCAGATCGCCAAGACGCTGCTGTGTCAGACCCAATTGATACCAGAGATCGGCGCGGCGGGGAGCCAACTTTACGCCCTCTTTCAACTCCGGCAGGGCTTCGCTGTCATGGCCGGCCTCATAGAGCATCGCACCCAAACGAAATCTATACTCGGCATTGCGAGGATCCAGTCGCACGGCGTCTCTGCCAGCCGGAATCGCGCGATTCGCGTCGCGATCCAACCAGGCAGCGACTGCCAGATGATAGTGCGCCGGAGCATACGCCGCATCGAGTGCAATCGCGCGTTCGAAGTGCGTTTGCGCGTCACCGCGACGGCCCTGCAC
>CAZCPL010000495.1:0-2762 GCA_964500255.1 uncultured Solibacteraceae bacterium
TTCATGGTCAACTCTTCGTAAACATGGGTGGGTCATTCTTGGCGAGTGCCGAAGCCGTTTGTGAGACGTAGACTTGATTAGATGGCAGTCCTAACACACTCAGAAGTCGCCAAACTCGCAGGGGAGAAAACCAGTCAACACTGGCATTGGTTCACCTACCATTTCGAGAGAATCGACGATTCAGGTCGCGGACAGCCACTCGCTGCATCCGTCGTGAACGCGCTGGTAACGTGTGACAGCGCTATGCCTGGATATGCCGCCAAATCTCTGGCGACCATGGGTGCGATTGGGGGAAACGAGAAGTTCCTGCCGCACTACGACCAACTTCTCCAGTATCTCGCGGAACTTCACGTCGTGCTGCAAGCGGTCTCTTTCGATTGGGGGGCACCAGTACGATTTCTTTTAGAACCCACGGCGGAGGGAAGCAAAAAGAATCCTGAACTGACGGTTGAATGTGGCGGCGTCATTTTTGGCATTGAAGTGAAGGCCCCGGCGCTTCGTGCCCATGCCGAATTGCGTGGAACCAATCGAACCCAGGTTCCCTCAAGAGGGTTCACCTCAGACATGCTCGACCAATTGAAGGGCACCGACGAAAAGCTCACGCTTCCTCGTGACAATCCAGGCATTCTGGAATATCGTGACCCATTACAGTATGGTGGTTTCCAGCTTGATATGTTTGGTTGCGTCCGAGGCACGCGACGTCAGTTGGACGAACTCAAAATGGCACCGCAGCAACTCAACCGAAAAAACCTTCCGTGAGTAAGCGCTGGAGATCTCGGCTTCCGTGCACCACTCGAACGAGGTCAATTCCGTCCTGCAACGGGAAGTAGAAAAGTAGCATCGATTCAAACCCGTCTGAGACTGGAAAGCGACGCATACCCTGAAGTTCGGTCTTCGTCACAAAAATGCGATGGCCTCCTTCGGGCTGACCGGCCAAAATATTTGCTGTTGAATCTGCGGCGGCAAGGAAGCGATCGGCGGTTTCCATGTCGGCATTTTCGGCCTACCAAATCCATTGCGCGATCAGATCGCGTTTTGCGGCTTCACGTTTTCGAACCTGGACCATTAGCCCGTCTTCCGAGATTTACGTGCCTCAAACTGTTTTAAGGCTTCGGTTCGGATGTCCTTCCAATCTTGCTTGGTCATCTCGGACGGAGCGCCACTTTGGATGCCTTCCATGAGGAGCGCTTCCAGCTTCTCTTGTGCCTTCCGCTTTTCGTCATCTCGGATGAGGTCACGGACATATTCACTGACGCTGCTGTAGCGGCCTGATCCAACTTGGACATCGACAAACTCTTTGAGTTGATCCGGGAGGGAGATGTTCATTGTTTGCATGTGGCACCTGGTTAAGCTATTCGTCTCAACCTACCATGGATGGCAAGGAATGCCAAGTGTTGCCATGGCTGATTTTTTCAGCAGCCTGTTGCAAAATTACTACCAGATGTCCGTAACCGATTGACAAATAGTGGCTTGCGGGAAGCCTGAACCCATCATAAAGGACCTTATGATACATACTATGAACCGGTGGGGGAGTGCCGGAATTGTCCAGCAACCTGCTGAACAATTGTGCAACAGGCTGTTGCACAAATCGGGAGCATCGATGGCCGGAGAAATCATTACGACAAAACAGCAGGAACTTGGAAGCCTCGGCTTCGCCGGATTGCCGACGATCATCTCGGCTGCCGGTGAACGAGCATCGTTCAGGTTCATCGAGTTCTTCACGGCAAACATCGTTACCGAGAATGGCGCTAAGAATCAATCGTTTGAATGGGCGTCTGCCCTCATTCCTCCAGCCTGCCTGCCGCCGGGCCAACCAGACCCCTGGCTTTCTGCTGCACTCCAATTTGCACCAGCGCCTGTGCGTCACCGACAACGTGGTCCCGGAGTATTGAGCCGCCGCGCTCAGCCGCCGGGGGGGGCCTGCCCGGCGGTCTTAAGCTCCGTGACAGTTCGCACGCTTTCCGGTAGTCCCGGGAACCCGCTACGATGAAGAAGAAGGAGTTCGCTATGGCCCCGCTTGATTGGTCGCAATGCCCCGCCGTGGAGAGCATCCCCGGCAAGGTGAGCGGTGCGTGGGTATTCAAGGACACACGCATGCCGGTTGCCGCGGTCTTCGAGAATCTGGAAGCCGGATTGAGTGTGGAAGAGGTGATGGAAGAATTCGCCGTGACGCGCGATCAGGTTAATGCAGTTCTGCATTTTGCGGCCCAGAGCCTTGCACCGCCGATGCCGCGACCCACACACGCGACGCCTGCCAATGCGAATTCTGTTTGACCACGGCACACCCCGAAGCATTGCCCGCTGGCTGGAAGGACACAGCATCGTTGAGGCCATTGAAAGAGGATGGGATCGGCTGGCCAATGGCGCGCTGTTGAAGGCGGCAGAAGACGATGGGTTTGACCTTTTGCTTTCGACTGACAAGAACATTCAATATCAGCAGAATCTCAAGGACCGCCGGATTGCGATTGTGATTCTTGGGAATTCACAACGCCCATTGGTGCACCGCTATATTGAACGTGTGATGGCGGCGGTGAACGCCGCCACCCCCGGCAGCTATGCCGAAGTGGACATCCCTCTGCCAACGAAAGAGCCCTTCAAACGCACTTGACTCCGGCAACTACGGGCCGATCACGGGCGTTTAAGCGTTGGGTTGGGATTGTTGACTTGTGGGTAGACGAAAGTCCACAGTGTTGTGAAAACAGGAATTTGCGATCCATGTTAGAAGGGTTTCCAGGAACTCACCTACGGTACGACCTGCGGAG
>CAZCPL010000496.1:0-2752 GCA_964500255.1 uncultured Solibacteraceae bacterium
GTTCCCAACTGGCGAAGAAATCATCGAGCCCGCGCAAATCGGCCGCGCGAGCCATTCGGATGAGAATCTGCGACCCGCAAGGCGGCGAACCAGCGCGCGCATCGAGCATCGAGATCATCACCTCGCGGCGCGAGAACGTCTGATAGATCGTCGGCATGTAGCCGATCATCAGGGCCAGAAAGGCGAAGCCGAGGCCAGCCTCGAAGATGGCCAGCATCCGGCCTGCAGTCGTCAACGGAGTCACATCGCCGAATCCAAGAGTGAAAAAAGTCACGCCACTGAAGTAAAAGTAAGTCGCAAAATCCTGGATGCCGGTCTGCATCGGGATACTCAAAGACCAATGCAAACCACCAAAGGCTGCCACCAAAAGAAAAGCCCACAAACCAAACAGCATCAACAGAGAGAAGGGTCCGAACCAGGCGAGGCACAAGTTCCGGCGCTTCGGAGCCAATGAGCGAGCCAACGCCGACCAAGGGCTCCACACAAACCGATAGAAGGTCTTCGCCAAGCGGAACCGTCGCGAAACACGCCGAGGAAGAATCATCGCTTCAAAGCCGTCGAGCAGCACCACCAGAATCGCGAAGACACTCAGCAAGCCAACGACAACGCTCAAGACTTCTCCCTCGCGATTGCGCCTATCGTGGCGTTGACCGCTCGAAGATAATCCGCGGGAACCAGGAACAACTGCGCCCCTCGCGCCCCTGCGGATATCGAAATCAGGTCGAACAATTCGATGGTCTCGTCTGCATAAACCGGATAGTCTTTCTTGCAGCCCATCGCCGTCACGCCACCTCGAATGTAGCCTGTCAACGGCTGCACCTCTTTGAGCGGAACGATATCCACTTTGCGATCTCCGCTCGCTTTGGCCAAGCCTTTCAGATCGAGTTCGCAATTGCCAGGGATTACCGCCAGACAAACTCCATTGCGGTCGCCGCGCGCCACCAGCGTCTTGAACACCTGCTCGCACGGCAAACCAACTTTGGCCGCAACCGTTTCGGCCGAAAGGTCTTCGGGGTCTACTTCGTATTCTTTGACCTCAAAGGGGATCTTCATTCCTTCAAGGATGCGGATCGCATTCGTCTTCATGCCTGGGCGTAAGCTCTATGGTAAACCGGAGCATGGTAAACGGAATCTTAACGCGTTACACTCCGTCGTATGCGGTTTTTCCTCGTTGGTCTGCTTTCTCTTTCCTCGCTGCTGGCGCAGTCGCCAAAGCGCAATCTCACGCTCGACGATCAGCATAAGTTCCTCGACGTCGGCGATCCGCAATGCTCGCCCGATGGCAAGTGGATCGCCTACACGCTTTCTTCCACGGACGTCAAAGAAGACAAGCGTGACACCGATCTCTGGATGGTCAGCGTCGACGGCAAAGAGAATATTCGGCTCACCTCTTCCGATCAATCCGAATCAAAGCCCAAGTGGAGCCCCGATGGCAAGTCCCTCGCCTTTCAGTCATCGCGCCCTGGCAAGACCAAGGGCAACCAGGTCTGGCTGCTCGACCGCCGAGGAGGCGAAGCCCGCCAGATTACCGACATCGGCAACAAGCATCGGCTCAGTGATTTCTTCTGGTCTCCTGACGGCAAGCGCCTGTTGCTGACCTTGAAGGAACTCGACGAACCCGCCGTCGAAGAGGGCAAGCCTCCCGCCAAGCCCAAGCCCATCGTAATCGACCGCTACAACTTCAAGCGCGACAACGAAGGTTACCTTTCCTCGAAGCATCCCAGCCGCTTGTATCTCTACGATCTCGAAAGCAAGAAACTCGACGCACTCAGCAAAGACGAATGGGAAGAGACCAACCCTGTCTGGTCGCCCGACGGCTCTTGGATCGCATTCGTCAGCCATCGCATCCCGGAATCCGACCGTTACAACAACAGCGAAATTTGGATCTCAGCCGCGCAACCCGGATCCACGCCGCGCAAGATCACGACCTTTAACGGTCCAGATCAAGCGCCGGTGTGGAGCCCGGATGGCAAGAGCATCGCTTACATTCAAGGCAGCGAAGCGAAGCTTTCCGCCTACAATCAACCGAAGCTCATGATCATTTCCGCTGACGGCGGCGAACCGAAGGCGCTCACCGCTACCCTCGACCGCGGCGTGTCGACGCAGCGCTTCACGGCGGACGGCAGTGCGATCCAGTTCCTGCTCGACGATGATCAGTCCGTCTACATCGGTCGTGTATCCGTGAAGGGCGGTGCGGTAGAAAGGGTCACGTCCACAGGACGCACGTTCCGCAGCATCTCCGGCACTCCCGGATGCACGGCGACCCTGATGGCCGAAGACAACACGTCCGGCGAAATCCACTTCATGGATGGCGCAAGCCCGCGCAAGCTCACGAGCCACAATGACGCGCTCTTCGCCTCACTCAACCTGGGCGCCACTGAAGAGGTGAAGTATAAGAACAAGGATGGCATCGAAGTCCACGGCCTCCTCGTCAAGCCCCCGGATTTCAAGGCGGGACAGAAGTATCCGCTGCTGCTCCGCATTCACGGTGGACCCAACGGTCAGGACGCGCACAGCTTCTCGTTCGAACGTCAAATCTTTGCGGCGAACGGCTATCTCGTGCTCGCGGTGAATTATCGTGGTAGTTCCGGTCGCGGCCAGGACTTCCAGAAAGCAATCTTCGCCGATTGGGGCAACAAAGAGGTGGTCGATCTGCTCGCTGGCGTGGATCACGTCATCGGCATGGGCATTGTGGATACCGACCGCATCGGCGTTGGCGGCTGGAGCTACGGCGGCATCCTCACCGACTACC
>CAZCPL010000497.1:0-2748 GCA_964500255.1 uncultured Solibacteraceae bacterium
TTCCAGAACTCTACGACATGGATGAAGATCCGCAAGAAAGCTATAGCGTGGCGGCGGCGAATCCCCGTGTAGTGACTGATTTCCAGGCCCGTATCGCGGCGATGCTGCCATCCTTTCCTGCGAGTGTTCAAAACGCATGGAAGCAGACGCAGGCTCGCCCAGTTGGCGGAACCAAAGACGGCGAGTGGCCGAGCCTGCAGAAGTGACCTAGAAGCGCGTCACCTCAGTGAAGCCGAAGCCATGGATCTTCATCGCGGGCACCACCATGTCGAACATTTCCTCGCCGGATGTCCGCACGGCTTCGCCAAGCATTTCGACGTTGCTTAGCGCTTCGATCACACTCTGATTGAAGCGGAAATTGCGCAAGCCCGCCGTGACGCGCCCGTCTTCGATCAGGAACGTGCCGTCACGCGTCATGCCCGTCATGATCGTCTCATAAGGATCCACTTCGCGGATGTACCACAGTCGGCTCACCAGAATCCCGTTTGGCGTGGACGCGATCATCTCGTCGAGTGTCGCCGATCCGCCGTGGATCACGATGTTTTCCGGAGCTTCGCCAGTGTCGTTCGGCAATTCGTGGCCGTGCCCTGTGGGTACGGCTCCAGCCTTGCGGGCGGCGGCTCGCGAGTAAGCGATGGCCTGCGGCATGCCGTTTCGCGCCAGCGCCAGCACTTGGCGAGGTAAGCCTTCTCCATCGAACGGCGCGCCGGATTGCAGCGGATGAAAGACATCGTCCGTGATCTGGATCCGCTCGTCGAAGAGCTTCGTGTGCAGTCGCTCGGTGAGAAAGCTCCGTTGGTCGGCGATCGCCGTCGCCGAAAAGCCGGGCATGATCTGGCCGATAAAATCCAACACGGCGGCAGGTTCCAGAATCACCGTGTAAGCGCCCGCAGGGATCTCGCGAGGATTCGCCGAGAGTCGCGCCTTGCGTGCGGCCGTCGCGGCAAGCGCCGCTGGGTCGAGATCTCCACACCGGACCGACGACGCCTTGGCCCATCCCGAACTATCGCCAGCCATGGTCGTGATCGAAAAGCGCGCCATCGTTTCGCGATGCATCGCGCGAATGCCCTTGGTGTTGAAGACGGCTTCTGTGAGATCTTCGGTGGAATAGATACCCGCCGCCGTCAGTGAGCCGGCCTCGCGAATCGCCGCCGCGACGCCCCGTGCGCGCGTTTCGGGCGAACAGAGCGCCGTCTCTGGATCGTAGCGGTCAACGGGCGTGATCGGCGCCGGATCCGCAAGTGGCATGAGTTCCTCATCGTCCGCCATCGATCTCGTCAAGGCCGCAGCCTCAGCCACACAACGAGCAATGCCGTCGGCGTCCAAACGATTGGTGGTTGCCCGCGCGGACTTCTGCCCAATCAGCAATCGCACCGAAAGTGATTGCGAGGTTTCAGAAACGTTCTGATGAATTGCGTTGTTGGCAAATCGAGTGAGCGCCTCGCTGCCCGCGCGATAGTGGACTTCAACGTCCTGAATACCCAGTTTCGCGGCCGCCTGTACAGCGGCTTCAAAGTAGTTCTCGGACATTACCGATACCCTCCACCCACGCGGATCTTGCGAAAACGCGAAGGGCTCGCACCATGCCCCGTGCCCATGACTTGTTCAGGTTGGCCCTTGCCGCAATTCGGGATGCCCCACAGCACCCAATGTTCCGGACCCGCAATCGCATCGCAAGCGTTCCAAAACTCGGTGCTGATGCCCGAATACGTCGGATTCTTGAACATCCGCCCGCGCTTGCCATTCTTGATTTCCCAGGCGATTTCGCAGCCGAATTGAAAGTTGTACCGCTTATCGTCGATCGACCAGCTCTTGTTGGTTTCCATGAAAATACCGTCGTTCACATCGAAGACTTCCTCCAGCGATTGCTTGCCCGGCAGCAGACTCACGTTTGTCATGCGGATGAGTGGAAGCCGGTCCCAACTGGTGGCCCGCATCGTTCCGTTCGATCGCGTCTGCCCAATGGCCGAGGCGGTTTCGCGCGACGTCATGTAGCCGCGGAACTGTCCATCGCGAATAATGTCGACACATTGCGCAGGCACGCCTTCATCGTCAAAGGCGAACGTACCGAGCCCGGGACCATGGGTTTCGGTGGCGTCGCAGACCACGTTGACGATGTCCGAACCATATTTGAGCGTGTTCAACTGATCGAGCGTCAAGAAGCTCATGCCCGCGTAGTTGGCCTCGCTGCCGAGCACGCGATCAAGCTCGATCGGATGTCCAATGGACTCGTGTATCTGCAAGCCCAACTGGCTGCTTTCGAGAATCAGATCGTAAATGCCTTCCGGACATTGCTCGGCGGAATGCAGCGCCACAGCCTCTTCGGCGATGCGCGGGGCGTGCATGAGTAGATCGAGTTCGCGGATCAACTCATAGCCGCGCTGCTGGTATTGGCCTCCGAACGAGGTCGGGAAAGAGCGC
Source organism: uncultured Solibacteraceae bacterium (assembly GCA_964500255.1). GTDB lineage: Bacteria > Acidobacteriota > Terriglobia > Bryobacterales > Bryobacteraceae > F-183. The sequence continues at coordinate 2,422 of CAZCPL010000497.1, forward strand.
TTCTGGATCTCGTCGTCCTTGAAACTATGGGCCGCGTATCCGACGCCTGAGACGGTTCGAGTCTGGTCGATCACCGATCCAATGGACGACACGTAGATCTGTCGTGAACGGCTGAACTGCATCGATCCTTCAGCCATGGTGACGCCCTTGTGACGGCGCAATTCGCGATCGATATCGAGCAGATGCATGAACTGCGCTTCAACGGGAACGGCAAAAGGATCGATCTCACAGGCGGAGGTCCAAGTGGCGGTGTGCGCGTCCTCGGGGGCGAGTGCGACGTCGCCATGTTTGGCGAGCGCGCCGCTGCGTGCGATCTCGATGGCGAGC
>CAZCPL010000498.1:0-2743 GCA_964500255.1 uncultured Solibacteraceae bacterium
GTGTAGACAACCGCGTCGCCGGGCTGCAGAAACGTCATCATCGACGTCATGATGGCGGCCATGCCTGAGTTGAACATTAGCGCGGCTGTCGCGCCTTTCTCAAGCGGCGCGATGTGATCTTCTGCAATCTGGGCGTTGGGATGATTGAACCGAGAATAGACGAGGTCCACCTCTTCATCCGTCTGCTTGTGCGCGCGCCCTGCCATGAGGTCGAATGCCCGTTCGGCCGCCTCAGGACTCGAAAATACATACGTTGAACTGCGAAACACCGCGGGCCGCGCCGAACCCACAGATAGCGCCGGATCAAAGCCCCTGGTCAGGACCTCGGTCGGCGCATGGAGCGATTTGGTTTTGTCTGCCATGCGTTTTCATGGTAGCGCTGGTACGTCGGATGAGGATGAGCTATGCCACTTAGTACGAAGGTCGATCAGGGCGAGTTGCCGGGCGACTAAGGACATTTCCCGATTGGGGGATAACGGCGAACCGCCTACGATGGAATCAGAAGGCACCATGACAACGACGAAGCCAGCCAAGTCACAGTATTCAGAGATCGAGGCAGCCGCAGTAATCGGCGTGTCGGTGGAAGAACTGCGCAGCATCATCAAACAGCACATCACCGGCAAAGAAGAAGCGGGCGATGAGAACAAGGCCACCGCATTTCGGCCATCCGATCTCGCACTGCTCAGAATTCTTGCCCGCCAGCGTCAGTTCGCACGTGTAAACTGAAGTTTGGCGAAGCGCGCGGTTTTACTATCTGTTTACGATCAGGGTCGCCAGCCATTTGGGCTTGCTTCTCCGGCCGCGTGGCTGACTGGCGCCGGTGTGGAAACCACTTGCGCCGATCTCTCGGTCAGCCTCTTTCCATCTCGTGCGATCCAGAGTGCCGACGTTGTTGCTTTCTTCTTGCCAATGCATACGGCGACGAGGATGGCCGTGCCCCACTTGCTGCGCGTTCGCGAACTCAATCCCTCCATCCGCATTGCCTGCTACGGACTTTATGCGCCGCTCAATGCCGACTACTTGAACTCGCTCGGCGTTGAGGTGATTTTGGGCGGTGAGTTCGAAGCCGATCTCCTGCAATGGGTTCTCGACGGTCAAGTGCCAAACGCGGACGGCTTACCCCGCTTGTCGTTCCAGGTGCCCGACCGAACCGGGCTGGCTTCTCACGCGCGCTACGCCAAGCTTCGAGTCCTCGACGAAGAACGCATTGTTGGCTATACCGAAGCTTCGCGCGGTTGTAAGCATAAGTGCCGCCACTGTCCGGTTGTCCCCGTCTACAATGGCGCGTTTCGCGTCGTGCAAGGCGAGATTGTGCTCGCGGATATCCGCCAACAGGTCGAAGTCGGCGCACAGCACATCACGTTTGGCGATCCGGATTTTTGGAACGGACCAACGCACGCGACGCGCATCCTCGAAGCGATGCACGCGGAGTTTCCTCAACTCACCTTCGATGCGACCATTAAGATCGAACACCTGCGCAAGCATCGCGACCTGCTGCCGTTGTTGCGCGAAGCGGGATGCCTGTTTGTGACCTCTGCCGTCGAATCGCTGGACGACCGCGTACTAGAACTGCTTGACAAGGGCCACACGCGTGCCGATTTCGTCGATGTCGTAGAAGACTTTCGCGCGGCGGAACTCACGCTCTCCCCGACGTTTATCGCCTTTCACCCTTGGACCTCCATCGAGATCTACCGGGATTTCCTCAAAGCAATCCGTGATCTCGATCTCGTCGCCAACGTTGCCTCGGTGCAGTTGGCCTTGCGCTTGTTGATCCCCCAAGGCTCGCGGATGCTCGAACTCGATGAGGTCCGGTCTGTCCTGAAAACGTTTGATCCGGCGGCGTTGACATGGAAGTGGCACCATCCCGATCCGGCTGTGGATGCGTTGGCGCATCGGGTTTTCCAGTTGATCTCAGAACCCGGCCTCTCCCGCGAACACGCCTTCGAACGAGTCTGGAATATTGCTTGTGAAGGGGAAATGCCCCCGCTTGTTTCGCGCGCGTCCATTCCTTACCTGACCGAGCCCTGGTACTGTTGAGCCGAGCCGACTGAGGAGCAGGTTGCTCTTCTCTAGGTGGATTCCCTCGTAGGATCTGCCAGCTAAACAAGATATCCTAAAGAAGAATATGAAGGGTGTCGTACTTGCCGGTGGTACCGGCTCGCGGTTGTTCCCGCTGACCAAAATCACGAACAAGCATCTGCTGCCGATCTATGACAAGCCGATGATCTACTATCCGATTCAGACGCTTGTCGACGCGGGTATTCAGGATATCCTGCTCGTTACGGGAGGCCGCAATTCGGGAGATTTCCTGCGTTTGCTGGCCAATGGCAAAGAGTTTGGGCTTCGTCATCTCAATTACACGTACCAGGAGGGCGAAGGCGGCATTGCCGACGCATTGAGCCTCGCAGAACACTTCATCGATGGCGACAAGGTCTGCGTGATTCTCGGCGATAACATCGTCGAACACAGTATCAAAGCGGAAGTCGACGCCTTTCTGAAGCAGGATGTCGGTGCGAAGATCCTCTTGAAAGAAGTTCACGACGCAGAGCGCTTCGGCGTTGCGGAGATGGACGGCGACCGTATCGTCGGTATCGAAGAGAAGCCCAAGAAGCCAAAATCGAACTACGCCGTCAGTGGACTCTACATGTACGATGGTACTGTTTTCGAAAAGGTCCGCCAGTTGGTCCCGTCCCGCCGCGGCGAGCTCGAGATTACGGACGTCAACAACGCCTACATTCAGGAT
>CAZCPL010000499.1:0-2710 GCA_964500255.1 uncultured Solibacteraceae bacterium
GTCGTGTAGAACCAGCCGCGCCAGAACCAGTCGAGATCGACGCCTGTAGCATCTTCCATCGTGCGGAAGAAATCAGAAGGCGTGGGCCGCTTGAACTTCCAACGGCGTGAATACTCTTTGAAGGCATAGTCGAAGAGCTCGCGTCCTAGAATGGTTTCGCGCAGAATGTTCAAGCCCACTTCGGTCTTGTGATAGGCGTTCGATCCAAGGTTGATGATGGTTTCGGAATTCGTCATGATCGGCTCTTGAATGTTGCTCGTCATGTATTCCGTGATGCCGCGTGGCTCGCCACGGCGCGATGGATAATCGCTCTGCCACTCCTGCTCGCTTAGATACTGGAGGAATGAGTTGATGCCCTCATCGAGCCAGGTCCATTGGCGCTCGTCTGAGTTGACGACCATTGGAAAGTAGTTGTGTCCGACTTCGTGGATGACCACGGAGATGAGTCCGTATTTGGTGCGCGACGAGTATGTCTTGTCTTCAAGCGGCCGCGGACCGTTGAAGCAGATCATCGGGTATTCCATACCGCCGTTGACGACGCCGTTTACTGAGATCGCGATCGGGTAGGGATACAGGAACGAGTAGCGCGAGTAGGTGTTGAGCGTGTGCACCACAGCCTGCGTCGAATAGCGTTCCCACAGCGGATTGCCTTCTTTCGGGTAATAGGACATTGCCCAGGTGTTGTGTCCATCGGCGGTGTGTAACTGCGCATCCCAAATGAACTTGCGCGAACTGGCAAACGCGAAATCGCGGACGTTCAGTGCGTGGAAGGTCCAAGTCTTCTTGCCGGTGGGCTTATGCTTCTCGTTCGCGATCGCTTCCGCCTCGGTGACGATCATCACCGGACGAATCGCTTTCTTGGCCGTTTCGAGCCGCTGCATTTGCGTTGGAGTCAGAACCTGACGAGGGTTCTGCAACACGCCGGTGGAGGCAACGATGTGATCGTCAGGCACCGTGATGTCCACCTGATAGTCGCCGAATTCGAGCGTGAACTCGCCTTGTCCCAGAAACTGTTTGTGCTGCCAGCCGTAGACGTCGTAGTAGGCGGCGAGGCGCGGAAACCACTGTGCGAGCGCATAGAGTTTGTTGCCGTCTTTGGGAAAGTCCTCGTAGCCCGTGCGTCCCGGCAGCCACTTCGAGTTCGTAATGTTGTAGTCCCACGAAACGTTGAACACAAACTTCGCGCCCGGCAGCAGCGGCTCTTTCAGATCGACGCGCATCATCGTTTTCACCACCGTGTGCGGTAGCTTGCCTCCGGTCGCGTCGGTGACGGAAGCGATCTTGTAGCCGCCCGGAAACGGATCTCGCAGCATCGCTCCGGCGGTGCGGTAGGGAAACTGCTTGAAGTCAGGAGCAGTGCGCGTGGTCATCGCATCCGAGCCCGGTTCCCAGATGTTCTGATCCAACTGCAGCCACAGATACACGAGCGTATCCGGCGAGTTGTTTTGATAGGCGATGTTTTCGGAACCGCTGAGCTTCTGGTTGACGTCGTCGATTTCAACCTTGATCTTGTAGTCGATCTTTTGCTGCCAATACTTGTGTCCGGGCGCTCCCGAAGCGGTGCGGTATTCGTTTGGCGTCGGCAGAATCTCTTCCAGTTGCCGAAATTTGTCGACCGGCCTGAGCTTGGATTGGCCAAGCACTGTATTGACGAACAGTGTGGTGACGGACAAGGTCACGGCAAGGGAAAGTCTGGTCATACAAGGTTCATTCTAATTCCTTGGGATACTCCACCGAAACCAGAGACAGGCCTTGCGGCGCGGCTCTCGGTCCCGCGGGGATCCCGCAGCCCGGCCGCAACCTCGCCACAACACCCTCGTTGGTCACGTTACCTTGGCCCACTTGCAGCAGAACCCCAATGATATTGCGCACCATGTGCTTTAGGAATCCGCTGCCCCGAACCCGATACACCCACTCGTCCCGATCGCGGCGCGACTCACCGGCGGAAGAAAAAATTTCACGCACCTTGTTGTCACTTGCCTGCGGATTGGTTGCCGCATAGGCACGAAAATCGTGTTCGCCAACCAGCAGCGGCGCGGCCGCGTTCATGAGTTCTTCATTCAAAGGAAACGGATGATGGTAGACGTATCGATGCAGAATCGGAGGACAAACCTCACCCCGATAGATGCGGTATTCGTACGTTTTGGCAATCGCATCGTAACGCGGATGAAAGGTTTCGACCACCGCCTCGCGGAATTCCAGCACCCTGATGTCACGGGGCAACCACCGATTCACCGCCTTGCGCAGGCTACCGCAAGGGATCGGGTTTTCGAGGTCGAAGGCCACTACTTGGCCCTGTGCATGCACGCCCGCATCCGTGCGTCCCGAGGCGAAAACCTCCACGGGCTTCTCTTCTACAATGGCGAGAACATCTTCTAAGGTCTGCTGTACCGTGACCAGCCCTTGTTGCGATTGCCATCCATGATAATCCGTGCCATCGTAAGCGATGGTGGCGCGAATGCGGCGCATTTTAGCCAGCGGTTGGCCGCGAACCGGGCTTCACCACGGGCAAGCCCTGCGCGCAAAGCGGACACGTTTCCGGCTGGTACGCCCTGACCTTCAAGGTTTCCAGTGCCACTCGCGGAACTCCCACATCGGCGGTGCCATCGCTGCGGTCGATAATCGATGCGGCGGCGACAACCTTGGCACCTGCGGCTTTCAGCACCTCGATCACCTCTTTCGTACTGCCGCCGGTGGTGATGACATCTTC
>CAZCPL010000500.1:0-2702 GCA_964500255.1 uncultured Solibacteraceae bacterium
GCCCGCAGGTAGTCGATGCGCTGCCAGATGAAGTGGGACGGGTCAAAGTTGAGGCCGAAGTGAAGGCTGGGAATGTCTTCAAACATGCGGCGCCAGATTTTTGGGGTGGTGGCGAGATTCTTGCCGCCGGGCCATTCGTCTTTGGTGAACGACATCGGGCAGTTCTCGATGGCGATTTTGACACCCTTGTCTTCGGCGAACTTGATGAGCGGCTTCCATGTCTTGAGGAACCGTGGCCAGTTGTCGTCGACGGATTTGGTCCAGTCGCGCCCGATAAAGGTATTCACCACACCGAGTTCGAGCTTGCGTGCGGCTTTGATCACCAGCTTGATGTGATCGGTGTAAGCCTTCGCCTCGGCGGCGTCTGGCGCGAGAGGATTGGGATAGTAGCCGAGTCCGCTGATCGCGACGCCGTGCTTCGCCATCGTGTCTCGAACCTGCCCGGCATCGAGATCTGCGACGTCCACGTGGGTGACGCCAGCGTAGCGCCGCTCGGCTTTGCCCTTGGGCCAGCACATGACTTCCACGCACGAAAAGTTTGTTGCCGCGGCGAGGGCTGCGACCTCATCGAGGGTGAGTTCCGGCAGAATCGCGCTCACGAATCCGAGTTGCATCATGAGCTGATTCTACAATCTCGCGACCGAGGCCAGCAGCAGAGCACAAAACAGAACGATCGGAAAATGTAGTTGCTTGCGACGCTTCACTTTTCCATTGAAACAGCAGTGGCGCAAATGCGAAATACCTGTACCGTCCAGTTGCGTACCCGGTACTCGGCAGGTTAATTTGTGAGTCCTATGTTTGCGCTGCACCTGAAGCCACCTTACTATGCTGTGATCTTCACATCGCACCTTATGCCAGAAGACGCAGGCTACGGATCGACGGCGGATCGCATGGTGGAACTCGCCGCGACAATGCCCGGTTATCTTGGCGTTGAGAGCGCGCGGGGTGCTGACGGCTTGGGCATACGGTTTCCTATTGGCAGGATGAGGAATCGATTCGCCACTGGAAGGCGGAAACCGAGCATCTTGAGGCGCAACGGCAAGGCATTGAGCGTTGGTACAGCCATTACGAACTTCGTGTGGCACTGGTAGAACGGGCGTATCCGGGTCCTGTAGGGCGGTAGGGTAGCCGTCGCGACTTCGAGCAGTTTTTTGTGTCTGCACTGAACGATGTGGCGAAGGTGGCGGACTGCAAACCGATTGTGACCGTCTACCTGTCCGAGGCGCGGAATCCAACCGTGGTCTTCGGAAACACAAGCACGGGGACTCCCACGGTCAGCCATCTTGACTTGTATGCGGACTTCGAACATCTTGAGCAAGCGGTCTCCAAGCCCCGGTCCGCGGCTCGATGGATGCCTCGGTGCCGCCGGTGTGGACACGAGTTGCGACGCTCTGCAGCCGCTTGCGTCTGACATGACAATCTCATAAACTATCTCTAGACTTGGGAGTCTCTATTATTATGAAGTCTCAATCAACAAGAGCCTTGACCGCTCTTCTTCTCCTGTTGTGTTCCTTCGCTTCCACGGCGATGGCACAGATCCTCTATGGATCCCTCACCGGTACGGTGACGGATTCGTCGGACGCCAACGTTCCCGGTGCGAATATCTCTCTCACCAACAAACAAACCGGGGCAACCCGCAGCACGACCACCAATGAAACTGGCGGATACAATGTCCCCACGCTGCAGGCCTGAACTTACGCTGTCGATATGTCGAAAGACGGATTCCGCACCGTTCTGCAGGACAACGTTGACATCCAAGTCAACTCGACAGCCCGTGTCGACTTGAAGCTTCAGCTCGGCCAAGTCGCGGAGACGATCACCGTCGAAGCCAACGCCAGTGCATTGCAAACCGACCGCGCGGAAGTGAAAGCCGAGTTGACCGCCAAGATGCTCACCGATCTTCCGGTCACCAACGGACGCAACTACCAGACGCTGTTTGCGACAATCCCGGGCATCTCGCCGCCCAGCACGCCGCACTCGGTTCCCTCGAACCCGTCGCGCTCGATGCAGTGGAGTACCAATGGCAACAACACCGCGGCGAACAACACCCGCATCGACGGTGCGAGTGCGACCAACGTCTGGCTGCCGCACATCGCCAGTTATGTCCCCGCGTTGGAGTCCATCGAGAACGTCAACATTGTGACCAACTCCTTCGACGCCGAACAGGGCCTCGCGGGCGGCGCGGCGGTGAATGTCACCATTCGTTCCGGCAGCAATGACATCAAGGGTGCGCTGTTCCACTTCCACCAGGGCAACTGGTCGCAATCGCGAAACTTCTTCCTGCCTTCCAACCAGGACAATCCGAAGTACGTCAACAATCAGTGGGGCGGCAGAGTTGGCGGGCCGATCATCAAGAACAAGCTGTTCTACTTCGCCAGCTACGAAAATTCCACCGACCGTCGCTTTGCGGGCGCACTTCAGACGGTTCCCACGCCGATGATGCGCACCGGAAACCTGTCGACCTCCACGCTGCCCATCTACGATCCGCTCACCGGCGAAGCCAACGGCGTCGGCCGCCAGGCATTCGCAGGGAACCTCATTCCCACGTCGCGCATCCACCCGACGGCGGCATTGCTCATGCAGCGCCTTCCGCAGGAAAATAACCCCGCCGCGAATGGCATCCCCACCAACAACTACTTCGCGCTCGGTCAGGCCGCTTTCGATCGCCAGACCATCGACTCGAAGTTCAACTACAACATCAG
>CAZCPL010000501.1:0-2699 GCA_964500255.1 uncultured Solibacteraceae bacterium
TTCTGCCGATGCTTGTTCATCACGTCGTCGTATTCGAGTACGTGCTTGCGGGAAGAGAAATTCTGTCCTTCCACAGCCTTTTGCGCTGCCTGGATTCGCTTGGTGATCAGCCCCGACTCGATCGGCACATCTTCTTCCATGCCGAGCTTGAGCATCAGGTTCTGCATCCGTTCGCCACCGAAGATGCGCATCAGGTCGTCTTGCAACGAGAGGTAGAAGCGTGCGGATCCGGGGTCGCCCTGGCGTCCAGAACGGCCGCGCAACTGATTGTCGATACGCCGACTTTCGTGGCGTTCGGTGCCGACGATATGCAATCCGCCCAACTCGACAACTTCGTTGTGTTCGGGATCGCAGACCGCTTTGTGTTTCTGGTGGTGTTCCTGCCAGCGGTCCATTGCCACGCGATAGTTCAATTCGCCGCGCTGGAAGTAGTAGAAGTTCTTGTCGGCCACCAGCGGAGCCTGGCCCGACTGCAACGTATCGACGAGATTCATCTTCAGGCAGTCTTCCTGCGCCAGAAACTCGGGATTTCCACCCAACAGAATATCCGTACCCCGACCAGCCATATTGGTGGACACCGTGACCATGCCCTTGCGGCCGGCCTGCGCCACAATAAACGCTTCGCGCTCGTGATTCTTGGCGTTGAGCACTTCATGCCGTACGCCCATGCGCTTCAGAACGCCCGACAACTTCTCGGATTTCTCGACCGACACCGTACCCACCAGAACAGGGCGCCCGGTCTCGTGGGATTCCTTGATGTCCTTGGCGGCGTTGCGGAACTTCTCTTCTTCGGTGCGGTAAACGATGTCCTGAAACTCTTTGCGCTGCATTGGGCGATTCGTCGGAATCGTCACGACATCGAGCTTGTAAATCTTGCCGAATTCCGCCGCTTCGGTATCCGCCGTACCCGTCATGCCGGCCAGCTTTTTATACATGCGGAAGTAGTTCTGGAAGGTGATCGTCGCAAGCGTCTGATTCTCACGCTGAATCTTGACGCCTTCTTTCGCCTCCACCGCCTGATGCAAACCATCCGACCAACGGCGACCCGGCATGAGTCGCCCGGTGTGATCGTCGACGATGATGACTTCGCCCTCCTGCACGACGTAATCCTTGTCGCGCCGGAACATCACCGCGGCCTTCAGGCCCTGCTGTACATGGTGATTGAGATCCATGTTCACGGCGTCATAGAGGTTGCCGCAATCGAGCATCCGCTCGATTTTGAGCACGCCCTCTTCGGTGAGGGCCACGCTGCGGGTTCTTTCATCCACCGTGTAATCGCCGGTAGTGTACTTTTCGCCAGGCTCTTTGCCTGGAATCACTTCGCCGCGAATCAGCTTCGGAATGATGCCATTGATACGGTAGTACTTATCGGTCGACTCTTCACTGGGTCCGGAAATGATGAGCGGCGTACGTGCTTCATCGATGAGGATGGAGTCGACTTCGTCGACGATAGCGAAGTTATGTTCGTGCTGCACGCAATCGGGCAGGCGAAACTTCATGTTGTCGCGCAGGTAGTCGAAGCCAAACTCGTTGTTGGTGCCGTAGGTGATGTCCGAATGATAGGCGTTGTAGCGCTCTTGCTCGTTGAGGTCGTGAACGATCACGCCGACCGTGAGCCCGAGAAACTTGTAGACACGGCCCATCCATTCCGAATCGCGCCGGGCGAGGTAGTCGTTCACGGTAACGACGTGAACGCCTTTTCCGGCGAGCGAATTCAAATAGCAAGGCAAAGTGGCGACCAGGGTTTTGCCCTCGCCAGTCTTCATTTCCGCGATCTTGCCGCGGTGGAGCACGATGCCGCCGATCAATTGGACGTCGTAGTGGCGCATTCCAAGCATGCGCCGACTCGCTTCGCGGCAAACCGCGAAAGCTTCGACAAGCAGGTCATCGAGCGTGGCACCTTGGGCCATACGCTCTCTGAATTCCTGTGTTTTCGCCGCCAGTTCTTCGTCTGGTAGCTGTTGCAATTGTGACTCGAGGCCGTTGATCGCAGCGATGAGCGGACGCATCGCTTTGATTTCACGCTCGTGCTTCGTGCCGAATATCTTGGCAAGTAGAGCGTCGATCATGATGTTCAGTTTTCAGTGTACCGTTTCCCGCCAAAAGAGGACACTCTGTTACCGGTGAAACGAGTTCAGGTACCGGCGAAAGGCGGAGTTCGCGCTTTCGGAGACGGGTTGCTTGATCGATTTGGCCGGGATCTTGCGCACTTATGTTGTGACGATGTTCCTCAAGGTTCTATTCTGGCTCGCTTTCGCTTTCGATGTTTGTGCCGTTGGATTGCTGTTCGTTCTGGGCTTGGCTGCCGCGGGACCTTCGCATACCAGTCCGCTGGAAGTGGTGGCAAAGCTGCTGCTTGTGCCCTGTGCGGTTCTATTGGGGTTGGCTTTGTGGTTCGTACGCATACCTTCGACCGGGTCGCGGCTTGTCGCATTTTTCGTTGTGGCGAGTCCGCTGGCATTTGTGGCGGTGGGGGGCGCGATGACCGGTCTCGCAATGCTTGCAAATCCGGAAGGAGCGAAGACCGAGATGTCGTTCCGTCCCGTCCCGTTGAGGGATCTGGAGAACGCCGTTCTTCGGAATGACGTGCCCGGGGTTATCCAAGCGGCGGCTGCCGCCAAACTCCGCGGAAGACCCGATGGCGCGGGAGTGATTGTTTTGTCGTTGAACCGGATCGCAACGTCTCCGGAACAGCTACC
>CAZCPL010000502.1:0-2698 GCA_964500255.1 uncultured Solibacteraceae bacterium
GCGAGTTGAAGGGCATCCATTTTGCAATGGAGTTTTTGCCGCAGCAAAACAAGCGTGTGGCTGGCGACAAGGTTCCCAATCAGATCATGGCAACCGGCAAGCGCGTCATCATTATCGGAGGCGGCGATACTGGCGCGGATTGTCTCGGCACTGCGCACCGGCATCGCGCGTCGAGCATCCATCAGTTCGAGATCATGCCGCAGCCTCCGGCCGAGCGCGCGGACGCAACGCCATGGCCGTTGTGGCCGATGATGTTGCGTCAGGAAACCTCGCATGAAGAGGGCGGCGAACGGATGTGGTCCATTGCAACAACCAAGTTTACCGGCGATGCGAACGGCAACGTCACCAAGCTTCACGCGATCCAAGTCGGCGGAATCGAGACAGACTTCGAAACGATTCCCGGCACGGAGTTCACGCTCGATGCGGATCTGGTTCTGCTTGCCATGGGCTTCACTGGCCCCATTAAAGAAGGCCTATTGGCATCTTTTGGCGTCGAACTCGACAGGCGCGGCAACGTGAAGGCATCGATGGATGACTTCCGCACGTCGGATCCCAGGATCTTTGCTGCGGGCGACGCCCGTCGTGGACAATCGCTTGTGGTCTGGGCGATCGCCGAAGGCCGCAAGGCCGCGCACGCCATCGACAAGGCTCTCATGGGTTCGTCGAAACTGCCGACTTAGAAAATGGCGATCGAAATCCGTCTGCTGTGCGAAGGCGACGCGGATGCCTGGTTGAACATTCGGCTGGAGGCTCTGGAAACGGAGCCTCTCGCTTTTGGCAAGAGCGTCGCCGAGCATCTCGCAACTCCATCGAAGAAGTCGCGTCCCGATTCTTCACGCCCGCCCGGTGCCGTTTACGCCGGAGTCTTCGATGGTGCGCAGTTGTTTGGTGTCCTGGTGGCCGTTGCGACTTCCAATGCGGCGGCCAGGAACACCTACGCGTCGTTGTGCGTCGAGCGATACGTGCGACGGAATCCGGGTCATACGATGCTGAGGCTGCGTCAATGACGCTCACGCGCAGAGCCGCGCTGTTACAAACATCGGCCCTTTTCGGCGCGTCAGGACGCAAGATCGACATCGTCGCACATCGCGGCGAACATATCGAATGCCCTGAAAATACACTTCCCGCCATTGAGAGAGCGATCGCCCTTGGCGCGGACTGGGTGGAACTCGACATCCGTACGACTGGCGACGGCAAGTGGATCCTCATGCACAATGCGACCGTCGACGCGACGACCAGCGGTAAAGGCGCTGTCGCTGCGATGGACTTCGTGGACATCGTCCGGCTGGATGCCGCGGTGCACAGGCCGAAGTATAAAGGCACGCGCGTTCCATCGTTCGACCAGGCGCTGGAAGCCATCGGCGGCCGATGCGGACTTTATCTTGACGCCAAGCAGATCGCCGCGCCAGCGATTCTCGATCATCTCCGCCGCTTCAAAATGCTCAACCGCTGCGTGGTCTACGGAAGTCTGTCACTCCATCGCGAACTGAAAACACTCGGCCATGGATACTTGAGTATGCCGGAGGCCACTTCTGTGGAGTTTTTGCGCGACACGATCCTGAAAGAGCTGACGCCCCGAGTGATTGCGTTCGATCGCCGCGATTTTCGCGACGACGTGATCGCACTGGCGAAGCAGGCGAACAAGGGCATTTTCGTGGACCGGCTTGGCGCGGACGACAACGAGGCGGCCTGGAAGGATGCAATGGCACGCGGAGCCACCGGCATCCAAACCGATCGCCCTGCGGAACTCAAAGCAATGTTGCAGCAGCACGCGATTAACGATGGACGGCAATAGGGGCTACGGCTCGGAAGGCGGTCATTTCCACCGCCCGCCGTTGGGCGGAACTGGCGCGACCAAGCAAGTAGTTCTTGTAAGCGTCACCGAAGTATTCGCCAGCTCCGGTCGCTGCGCCGCTGTATTCCCGGCTCGTTAGCTCCCGGTGCAACTCAGGATCGCGCGACCGAATGGAGGTCATGCAACCCAGACTCCAATCGACGATGTGGCCCGCTTCATGCAGCACCGTTTGATTGTAGACTCTGCGATTCCAGGGTTTTTGAAAGATCCCGAAGTGTAGCCGGATCGACATCGTTCTGCTGTCGGATCCGCCAATGGCGACGTCACGCGTTGTGCCATCCGGCATATGGCGGTGAATGAGCGGCGGCCTTTCGCCGACGATGATCCCTCCGTGGATCAGCCTCAGATGATCGGTTCGCACCAGTTGCTGCAACTGCGTGGAGCTCGAATTGGGAGGTGCCCCTCCTTCGTCTGTACCGGCGATATCGACGGAAATACCGTTAATCACTTGTGTGCTCATGCCCATCTGGACAGGCTTTCGCGGCAGAAAGTTTAGGCGAGCGCGCAAGAATCGTCTAGCCTGCAACGAACTGCCGCAAATAAGTCCCGCTCTGGATCAGCGCCTGCCGGCGGCTTTCCAGCGGACCCTCGAACGAACGATCTTCCACCTCAATACACACGGGGCCAGAGTACACTTCCGAGAGCACGGAGAAGAATTGCGACCAGTTCACATCGCCAAGGCCCGGCAACTTGGGCGTATGGTATTCGTTCGGATGCGCCAGCAGCCCCACCTGATTGAGCTTGTCGCGATCGACGCGCACGTCTTTCGCGTGCAAGTGAAAGAGCTTCGAACGGAACTCGCGCATCGGCTGCAGGTAATCCATCTGTTGCCAGACGAAGTGT
>CAZCPL010000503.1:0-2687 GCA_964500255.1 uncultured Solibacteraceae bacterium
CCCTTGCCGAAGGGCACATCCACGATACCGTTGAAGGTCATGCGGTGCAGCGGGATCGCCGTGTCTGGGCGGTAATTCTGCCAGCGGTTGAACTCGCGGCTCGGCTCGAACTGCGTGCCCACGTCCATCCCCTGCGGAATCGCGCCTGGCGCATAGTTCGCGGCCGGATTCAGTGTGTTGTCGCGGAACGTATTGCCGCCGACGCGGAACGCCCGCGAGAAGACGTAGAACGCCTGGTAACCGAATCCCTTGCGGTAAGGACGCTGGTAGTTGAATTGCAGCGCGCTGTCGTTGGAAAAGCCGAACTTAGTCGACTGCGTGATGCCGCCCCACGTGGTCTGGTCATAAGGCCGGGTCGCGACGCTCGCAAACCTCCCGGTGGGCGGAAGTGTGCCGGTTTTGGCCTGCCAGACGTACGTCGATGGCGCGTTGTTGAAGACGAAGTTCTGATCGAGGTTTACGCCGTGCGTGTACACGTAGGAGACGCGGAACACCGATCCATCCTGGAATGGCTGCTCGATGGTGAAGTTCGATTCCCTCACTTTTGCCGGCGGATACTTTTCGGACAGAATCGTTCCTGTGCCGATGCCGGGCAGCAGCGCCGTGGTCGAGTTCGTGTCCACCACGTCGCGCGAATTCACGCCCGTGGTCACCGTCTGCGGACTCCGTAACAGGAAGTTTGGCAGCCCGTCCGGTGCCAGCGCCGCCGATGTGTAGCTCATCGAATATCCGGCCGTGAAGGGATAGCTCGCCGTCAAGTAACGGATCGAGTTGCGAATCGGCACCGGATAAACGTACTCGCCGTATCCGCCGCGGATCACCATTCCGTTGCGGCCGAAAGAAGGCCTGTAGGCAAAGCCCAACCGAGGCATGATGTTCAAATTCGCGCCCTGGATTCCGCTCCGCCCTAGTCCGCCTTGCTCCATCGTCTGGAACTTCACGCCGAGGTTCCTCAGATTGGTCAGGAGTGTCTCTTGGGTTAGACCCTCTTTCACGTAATAGTCCAGCGGTCGAGGTGTGGAGATCGCGTTATTTTTCGGGTCAAAGAACACGAGGTAATCCTGCTTGGCCCGCGGTGCGGGATGCGCCTCCCAGCGAAGGCCGAGGTTCACCGTGAGCCGTTGGTTGACGCGCCAGTTGTCCTGAATGTAGGAATCGAACTCGATCAGCGATGAGTTGTTGAACGGAGCGTTGCGGTTCTGGCTGAAGCTGGACGCGGCACCGAGGAAGAAATCCGCGTCCTGATAGCCCGTGTTCGGGAGCGCGCCGAAGTTCTGGCCGGTGGCCGGATTGTAGATCGCCGTGGCTTGGTTGGTGTAGCCGATCAGGTTGGGAGAACGATCGGACATATAGCCGAACTTCTCGTGGCGGACGCGTCCGCCAAGGGCCAACTGGTGCCGCCCGACGATCTTGTTGAGATTCTCGTCGATGGTCGACACGCGCTGGCTCATGCCGTAGTTCCACTGGGAACCGCCGTAGGGCATGAACAGGTTGGCCCCGATCGCCGGGAAGCCGATCTGGCCGAAGTTGTTCGGCAGCCCGAACTGCGCTTCGTAGTTCTTCTGCGACGCCTCATTGCCTTCGACATACATACGTTGCCACTGCATGCTGAGCACGGTTTCGGAAAACAACGTCGGCGAAAAGGTTTTTGAATAGCCCATGGCACCGCTGATGGTTTGAATGGGAATCCGCTGATAGCCGGTGGCTCCTTCCGCCAGTTCGGGCGTGGTGATGTTGGCTGGCGAGGCTGACGGATAGTTGCGCAGAGCCTGCTGTTGCTGATCGATTTCGGTGAACCGGAAGTAGCCGCGGTTCTTCTCGTTGAACACGTGGTCTAGCCGCGTCGAATAGTTCGGGACGGTCTGCTGCGTTGAATTCGGTCCGACCAGGTTGAAGTTCACCATCGGATTGTCGGCCGAGGTCGGCATCGGTGTCGCCGCATACAGCGTTCTCGCCAGGGGACTGATGCGCGTCAGCGGAATCCGGTTGTTGACAAACGGTGTGCGAGCGTAATTGTTTTCCCGGCTTTGCGTCGAGTTCGGGTCATATAACACCTGCAACAGGTTCGCGCCGTTGACCAAGCCGCTGAAATCACCTGTGCGCATCGCCATGGTTGGCACGCGCATCAATTGCTGCTGGCTTTGCCGCAGCGAGAATCTTTCATACGCGACAAAGAAGAACGAACGGTTGCGGCCGTTGTAGAGTTTGGGAATCAAGATCGGGCCACCGATCGAACCACCAAACTCGTTGCGGACCAGCGGCGGCGCAGCGAAGTTCGAGGGATCCTGCCTGGCGCGCGCGATGCCAAAGTAGTTGTTGCGAGCCGTCTCGAACATTGAGCCGTGGAAGCCGTTTGTGCCGGATTTCGTCGTTAGAATCACAGTGGCAGGCGTCGCAAACTGGGCGCTCGAATTGAGCGTCTCGAACCGGACTTCCTGTACCGAATCCGGATCTGGCAACGTGGCCTGCGCCGAGTTGCCCGCCGAGCCGAAGTTGCGGTTGGTCTGCGGCGCTCCGTCCAGCGAATATTCCATCGCCTCGCCCATCAAGCCGTTGGCCCGTGTGCCGTTGCCTTCCAAGCCCGGAACTGTATTTTGCGCCAAGCCCAGCACGTTGCGTCCGTTTTGCGGCAATTGGCTGATGCGCGCGGCGTCCAGTTGTGTGTTTACAGTGCCGCTGTCGTAGGT
>CAZCPL010000504.1:0-2668 GCA_964500255.1 uncultured Solibacteraceae bacterium
CCCGTCACACGGACTTTCAAGCGCTGCCGATCGATTCGCGCCGCGCCCTGCTGCGTCTCATCCCGATCCTCAGGCTTGCCGACAGCTTGGATCAAAGCCACGAGCAAAACGTCGATTCCGTTCAAGCTTCAGTGAAGGGCGAAATGGTGGAAGTCCAACTCGCCGCCCATGGCGATACGGGACTCGACGAGTGGGCAGCCGAGCGCCTCTCGGACATCTTCAAGCTCGTCTACGCGAAGGGCTTGCGAGTCGTGCGAGGGGCCGCAAAAAAGTAGCTCAATTCTCTGCCGGAACCTTCGAGCATTGTTCGACGACCAGCACCTCTAGCGGTGCGCGACGCGGTTCCAACTTCAAACCCAACTGTTGAGTAACGGCGGCAAACAGACTCGGCCGATTGTCGTTGGCCTCGATGCCGTTGTCCGGAGCCCAGTTGAGCTGAACAGCAAAGAACTCCTTTAGGCCCGTCTCGTCCACGACAGTTTGACGCTCGAATCGTGACAACAACATGGCGAGTTGATTCATCGGCATCCGGTTGTGATCGATCCTGCCCCGCACCTGTTGGCCAGGTGCCGTCGCCACCGCATCCTCTTTCGATGCCGTCAGTTTTACTTTGGCAGCGACCAACGCGAGATGGCGGCTCACTCGCCGCTCACGCCGCAGCACGAGACCAAGGCGTTCCGTCAAGAGCTTCTGTGTCATTACCAGCACTTGCTCACGAGCCGTTTCGGGCGGAGCCAGCGCCACAAGGTTGAATCGCACCGTACGGTTCCAGTCAGGAACCGCTAACTGCTCGTCGGAAGTAACTGCATACGCGAACTTGATCGCGTCCGCGAGCGTCGCGTTGGTGAGAGTGAGCCGCCCGTTGCGGAACGTCCCAAGGTCAATTCGAATGAGATCGCCTTCCGGCGGGGGAGAAACCTTTAACGTCGCAACCTCAAAGTCCTGCCCGAAAACCCAGACAGCACAGATCGCCAGCATTGCCAATCGGCAGACCGGCGGTGTCAGGCGGCGATCCTGTTGTCTGGCATCTTAACCTCGACGTACGCAAACAACGAGTCCTGAAAGTCCGGATTGTCGAGGTGTTTCGAGGCGCTTTGCCGATCGGGGATCTGCCTGCCGGCATCCAGATATGCTTCGAGATTGATCAAGATCGCTTCCATCGCTGCTGCTTTGGCTGCTGTCAGACTATCGGCGTGGGAAACAACCGCCAAGTCCGGCACTTGAATCGCAAATCCCGCCTCTGTCTGCTCAATGACGATCAAAAAACGTATCACTTAACCTCCATCGTGATCTTCACCGTATCGACAGCCCTTCCAACCGGTACGTCCTTTTGCGGATGCACAATCGGAAACAATGAAGGAACTGTCTTCGTGCTTGTAGCTAGGATGGTCACCCTTGATGCTCGCGAGTTTCAGCCCAAGCTCTCAGCCAGCTTGACGAGTTCTCGGCTAGTGTACCGTTTGGGCATTCAATACCCACAATTCTGCCACGATTTGCTACTTCCCATCCACCGAAAACGCCAGCAACACATTGCCCGCGCCGCCCATGAACCGCGCATACCCCGATCCCGCAAACACCATCCCATTCACCACCACAGGACCCGCACCGTCAATCGATCCCCCGTTCGCCTTCACTTTGTTCACGGTCTCGAACGGAATCCCGGTGTCGAAATCCCACACAATCGATCCGTCCTTCGACGAGTAAGCCCGCAGGTGCCCATCGAGAGCACCCGAAAACACCACCCCAGGAATCGCCGTCACCGCAGCAGACTGCGCCGCAGCGCATCGCATCGCCTTGAATGAGCAAGCGGGTTTCGGCGTCGGCGTATGCCAAACTTCTTTGCCATCGGCCAGCCGCAGCGCCGTCAATCCGGGCTTGGGCGTCTTCGAAACGATATCGGAAACCGCCACATACACGTTCTCCTTATCCGCCGCAGGACCCCACTGGATTCCACCCAGCGCACTCCCATTCCCAGCCTGCACCTTCCAAATCAGTTCGCCCCGCTTATCCGGATCGAGAGCGTAGATGATCCCGGACTTCTGTCCACACAACAATATCTGCTTGCCTCCCGCAATCGTCCGCAGAATCGGCGAAGCACCGAAGTCATAGTCAGGGCCAGGCTTTTCAGGACAGTTCCCCTTGCCCGGTGTCCCGCAGCCCACCAGGAAGTTATCGTTCGCGTTGAGCTGGTTCATCCACTTGATCGAACCCGTTTCCATGTCGACAGCCACGATCGCCTCCGCGCCGCGGGTCTCGACATCGGTATAGGAATTGCCAGTGCCAAAGTAGACGACCTTGCGTTTCAAGTCGACGGTTGGCGAATCCCAGACCGCGCCCCCCGCGGGGCCGTACATCTGCACATCGTTCGAGTTCTTCTTAGACGCGGTCGGTGGATCGGTGATCGGATGAGTTTTCCAAAGCACCTTGCCGGTCGAAGCATCCAAAGCCGACAGTGCGCCGCGGAACTTGCAGCACTCGTATTTGGAGCCCGGTCCGGTCACCTCTTCGATGGAAGAGATCGGAACATACAGCTTTCCGTTCACGATTTGGAGCCCGCCAGCCACACGCGCCACCGGATGCTCGTCTACCTTGGTCGTCCAAAGCGCCTTGCCCGTCATCGCATCGACGGCGTGCGTCTGCGCTTTCTCGTCGCCGATGAAAACAACCC
>CAZCPL010000505.1:0-2654 GCA_964500255.1 uncultured Solibacteraceae bacterium
TGCCAGCAGCGCGGACTTGCTGCTGCCGCCTGCTGCTCCGGCACGCCTCGCTGCAATACCGCCGGCCGCGATCACAACTGGCGCATACCGAAAACATCGTTCCGCAACTGGGTTCGCAGAAGGCCTTCAATAGGCTCATGCGAGGTTGTCGTCGCCATCTACATTCACGATACTCAAGAACCGCGATGATTGACAGAAATTTGCGCCTTCGGCGCAGACGATGTTGAGCGTCACCTCCGGCCATGGTTCAGAAAACTACGTTTTCAGATGATCGACTACAAGGGATCTAGCCTATAGCAATTTCCACTATACTCAGTGTCACAACGACCGCCGAGGTTTACGCTCAAATCGCTATTCAAGTTGAGTTTCGCGCATCCGGCGTGTTTGTGAAGGAATCTTCTCGCCTTCGAAGCGTGGACCGCGACCCCGAGCGATAGCGCCAAACGTGTGAACGTCTCTCCAAGGTGGCGATGACAGCGCCAAAGGGGCATGACATGGAGGAACATACTTTGATGGCCGCGGCAGCACGGGACATGAGTTTATCATCGATCCGATTGCGATTCCGTTCCTTAAGGCAATCATGAACGGACCTGATCATTACAGAACTTACGGCGTGAGGAGCTCGGCAGGATCGGCACGATCGAAGCGACGGAAATCCCGCTGGATGCCGCTGAAAGCACCAAGACGACGCGTGCGGCGTTGCGCGAAGGCGTTGCGCCAATGGCTACGGAGGCGAAAGACCAGACGGTCCGACAACGGCTCGAATTGACAGGACCCAAGAACTGATTAGGAGACGATTCTGAGGACTCTCATTTGCGTCCCAGCTACCCGGCCGGATTCTCGGGAGATGGCGGCATCGAGAAGATTCAGGAGGAGATAGGCGGATGGCCGCATCTGGTCCAACTCGTTGCCGAGACTTGTGTCGACTTACTCAACGATGAAGCTCAGTCTGCGGTGAATGCGACGATTCTCGAACAGGCGTTTGAGAAGTCCGTGGTGCGCTGCGAGGCGGTGTTCTATGAGCTGCGTCCGCCGGAGGATGAAGCGATTGCGAGGTCGCTCAAGCTGCGCGGTTGGTTCTGGTGGATGGGGACTGAGGGTGAAGCCGAAGTTGACCAGTTTCGGTTCTTCGGTTATGTGATGAGATCGGGCACGAAGAAGAATGGGGCTACTTTCTGCTGTCAGATCTAGAATCCGCGCGCGGTGCGCGGCCCTTTGCGGTTTGCGGATTGAGAGAGATCTATATTTCAAACCAGGCCCATTCAATGAAGTCCTTGCTCGCTTCCGAAAGGAGCGTGGCCAGTAACATCAAAAGACCTCACCATTGCCGGTGGGGTTTTATAGTGAACGCGCGAAAGTGTCTAGCCGTTCACCCTGCTGACACTCCAGAAGTCTAGTAAGACAAGAATTTTGACATCTCAAGTTGCGATGTCAAAGATTCTAGAGAGAGTCACTGCCAAGGATTGAGGAGATGAAGACCTGGGAGATGGGAGAAGTCTTTAGTGTTGCGAGTGACAACAGTGAGGTCGTAGTGGATTGCGGTTGCAGCAATCAAGCCGTCGGACATATCGAGCGGTCTACCAATCTTCTGGCGACTGGCATCCAATTCAGCCCATGTCTTAGCAACAGCCGCATCAACAGCGAGGATTCTATCTTTAAACCGCCCAGGAATCGTTTCCGCAACGAATGTCTCAAGGCGATCTCTGCGGGCACTCGGTGGGAGCAACTCAACTGCCTTGTGCATCTCGCCCAGTGAGATGACGGACAGGTACGACAAAATGTCAGGTTGGCTATCCTACCAAGCAATTACCTTTGCATCAGGACTTGGGTTGACGGTCTCCGAAACAACGTTCGTATCCAAAAGAAACCCTGCCATTATGCAAGATCAACCGATCGACTCAGCGATCGAGAGCGTGCAAAAAGGGTGTCAAGCTCATCTGTGGTGAAGAGTCCTCGAATGGCGTTTGTTTTTGTAGCAATCGCCTGGAGCCGCGCCTCAGTTTGTGGATCAAATGTGATGGTCATGGCTTAACAATACCAAGATCCTGAAAGAGTCAATGAGTCAAGGCAACCGTCTGACTGTCCGCCTTCAGACGTCTGGCCTAGTCGATTTGAAAGCCTATACGCTGAACTGGTCAGGGGCACAACTATTAGACGAATTGATTTGTCAGGTCTTGTGATGAAGCTATCGAGCGTTGTGGTGAGCGGAGGGTGTCAATAGTTTTGAGACACCGGCATGAAGAAGTTTAGTGAGCCTTCGGTGTTTGTCGCCCGCGGTAGCAGGTGGATTGATCCAAACCTGCAGCGGCGGCGATTTCAGTTTCGAAATACGTCGATTCATCTCTCCGCGTGGGGAGTGGTTGGCCAGAGTACATGGACCACATATCCCTGGGTGGATACAGTCGTCAACGTTCCGGAGATCGCATCTGGCGCGGGAGATTGCGGTAACTCGGACAAGTGTCCTCTCGTGGCCACGATCGAGGTCGATCTCATAGTTCGAATGATCTCGACGATTGCCGGTCGATTCAGCGCGTCCTGACTACCGTTCCGACGTTGGGCGCCGCTGAGTAACTCGCGCAAACGGGCTCGGCGACGAGGGTTAGGAACTGTCTATAAATAACATATCCACAGTGAAATGTTTTGGAGTATACTCG
>CAZCPL010000506.1:0-2644 GCA_964500255.1 uncultured Solibacteraceae bacterium
CGTTGCGTCCGGTCTTGGGGACTGCGGTTGTTTCGACGCCAGTTCTACTGTTGTCGAAAATGTCGATTTGTGTCGAATTCTGTTGAAGTGTTTCTGGTTCGGCTGCGGGCTGGCCCATTTTGAGGACAGCTTGCGCGGCGCGGAGACGAATTGCGGGAGGCGTGGATTGGGAGAGGAGGATTTCTCGGATCGTTTCGATGGCGGTGGAGGCGAGGTCCTGGAGGCTGTCGGCGGTGATTTGGGCCTGGATTGAGCGGGCCTGATCGAGATGGGTGGTGAATGCAGGATCGGATTTGCGCCAGGCGTAGATGGTGGTGCGGTCGATGCCGAGTTGGCGCGCGGCGGCTGAGACGGTGGATTCGGCAAGGAGCAGTTGGATGGCCCTTTGCTGGAGGGTTGTGATTTCGGTGATGTTCATCTGGATAAGGCTCCACTTCTACCTCATTATTGCGTGCGGGTTTGCGGTGAAAAAACAATTCTCCGCAAGTGGAAGAATCTGAGGGAGATTTAGGTTGTGAACGAGTGAGCCCGACGCGGTTGGTTAGCGGTTTGGGCGGCGTCCAAGCGCCTAGCCACTTCCGCGATGGTCACCCAGATGGGTTCGTTTCGCGACGTATTTTTTATTGGGGTGTTGTTCCGCATGTCCATCGGTAGCTTCCAGGAGGCGGAGTTCGACGTTGTCTTGGGGGAGGAAGCGGGTGACGAAATCCTGGAGGTGGCGATCGTATTCGGATTGCTCTTCGTTGAAAAACTGTGGTGTTTGAGGCCCGGTGGAGCGCTCAGCGTTCAGGCGGTTGGCCTCGATCTGTTTCTCGGATGTTGGCATGGTTGGTCAGGGACTCTGCTGATTTCTTTTTAGCATCCGATGTCAAGTTTCGATGGTGTTTTTGGGTACCTGCCGGGGTAAGCTCTGGGCTGGAAGCGATTGAAGGCATGGGTGTTAAAGAAAAGTTGCGGGGTGTTGTGAATGGTGGTTGGAGTATGCCCGTGTTTTGAGCCGTTGAGCACATTGGGCGACGGCAATTCCATTGCTGAGAATGGCGGGAGATCAGAAGTTGCGGCTCTGATTCAGCAACGCTTCGGCAAGGTGGTTTCAAAGACCCACAGGACATGGTCCTTCACGCCCTCTGTGCTCTGAACCACCGCGGTCAGCGAGCGCGGATCTGCTCGCTTGCCCTTGCTGTCTTCATTTCAGCGGACTCATTGTCTCAGTTCATCTGGGGGTATGGCTTTTAGGTGCGTCCGACAGAACTCGTTCGAGTGCGTCCGATCCGGATGAGGCATCTTTCGGGAATGCGGTCAGGTGGACCGAGATTGCACCTCCGCGCCGGTTTCCCGATAGCGTTTCCGAAGATGCCGCGCGGCATTAGCCTGTCCCGAAATTAGTAAGGGACAATCCTGCAATGACGGAAGCGCTGTCGACCCAGGATCTGAAGCACGAGTTGGCGTGTTTCCGGAAGGGAGATGTCTCTTCAAGGGAGAGGCAGAAAGGGTGGGCTTGAACTTCGTGACGGACTGTTCTGAATCCGCGATTGTGAAACCGCTACGATGGGAAGAGGAGTTCTAGAATGGCTGCCCTTGATTGGTCACAATGTCCCGCTGTGGAGAGCGTCCCTGGGCGGTTAAGCGGCGCTTGGGTTTTTAAGGACACGCGGTTGCCGGTCGCCACGATTTTCGAAAACCTGGAGGCGGGCTCTCCGGTTGAGGAAATCATGGACCAGTTTCGTGTGTCGCGTGAACAGATCAACGCGGTGTTGGAAATTGCCGCCCGCAGTCTTCAAGTTCCGCCGGCTGACCGTTTACTTTGACCGATGCGAATCCTGTTTGATCACGGCACACCAAGCGGCATCTCGGGTGCGCTTGAGGGTCACGAAGTAACCGAAGCCTTGGACCTGGGCTGGGATCAGATTTCAAACGGTGAATTGCTCAAGTTGGCGGAAGATGCAGGTGTTGATCTTCTTCTGACGACGGACAAGAACCTCCGCTATCAGCAAAACTTGACCAGCCGGAACGGGTGCGCGACATGAAAGTGGAGGGTAGTGGGGATTGGGCCTGAATCGCCCTCTATCTGAGTGCCTATGTATACTCAGAGAAGGAGGAGACCATGGCCAACTCTCTGAAGGATCTCGAACAGACTCGTTCGCGGATTATGGAACAGTTTTTGACCCTTGGCGATTTGCGCCCAGGCACCGTGTCAACTGCGTCTCGGCGTTGTGGGAAGCCGTCCTGCCGGTGTGCGCAACCGGATGGCGAAGGACACACGCAGTTCCGTGTGCTTCGGAAAGTGAAGGGCAAGAGTGTGTCCGAGTCGTTTCCGAATCCTGAGGCCTTTCGTCAAGCGGCGAGCCAAGTCGCCGAGTTCCATCGCTTCCAGGATCTGGTGGCGCAATTGACGGCGGTCAACGAGGAGATTTGCCGTATCCGGGGTGCACAGGGTGCACAGACAAGCGAGAAACAATGGACCCCGGAGGAAAAAAAACGGCTGCTGCAGTTCAGCAGGAGGTTGCGTGCGAAGTCAACAGCTTCTTGAGTCGTGTTTTCGCCGAGAGGCAGAAGACGGGACAGATGGACTTGGAGGCAATCGAGACAGGCCTGCGATCAGCGATGCATCAAACTGGGGCTGGCGTCTTGACCAAACTTTTGA
>CAZCPL010000507.1:0-683 GCA_964500255.1 uncultured Solibacteraceae bacterium
GGAGGAGGCGCCATCAGAAAACTCGTAAGCGTTGTTTTGGGCAGCGCTTCCGTGAAGATCAGTGGAATGAGAATCAGGATGCCGATAAAGCCGCACTGAAGCAGAGTGGACAGTAGCACTGTCCAGCTTTTGTTCGTGCCGCCTTGATCGTTGACGAAAGTCTGTTCAAACATTAGCGAATCCTTTCATGACCCATTCGCTGGGCATGTTGAACTCCCGTGCCCCGTTCAGAGCACGTTCTTGCGATTTACTACAGCCACAGCTATGCTGGCGAATGACAGATACAAAGATGGTCACTTCGTACGGCCTCCCGCCAACTTCTTGTTGCCCGCAGACGCCGAAGGTTCCGTCGCCTTGTCCCTCGACTGAGGGTTTCCAGCGGAAGCCGGAGTCTGCGCCTTCTTCTTTTCTTCCGACCAGTTGCGCCAGAAGATCAGAATGGGGCTTGCCACAAAGATCGATGAATACGTTCCGACCAGGATGCCGCAGACGAGGGCGAACGAAAATCCGTTCAACACTTCGCCGCCGAAGAGCCAGAGGGCGACCGCGGTCAGAAACGTCAGTCCGGAGGTAAGAATCGTCCGGCTCAAGGTCTGGTTGATACTCGCGTTGACGAGGCTTTCGAAACTTTCCTTCTTCCAGGTCCGCATCGCATTGCGCTGAACGAGCCGGTAGGCATCCTC
>CAZCPL010000507.1:693-2573 GCA_964500255.1 uncultured Solibacteraceae bacterium
AGCGAGAACAGGCCGATGGTAATGATCGTGTCGTGGAACACGGCGATCACGGCGGCCACTCCGTAAATCCATTCAAAACGCAGGGCGATGTAAATCAACATACCGGCGAGCGCCAGCAGGGTTGCTTTGATCGCCTTATCCTGTAACTCTTTGCCCACCTTGGGGCCTACCACTTCGGTGTTGCGGATGGCAAAGGAACCGAGTGCCAGTTGATCTTTGAACACCTGTAACATCGGAGGAGTTACTCCGGAGATGGTGCCCAGCTCATCGAGTGAGCCGATCATGCCCGAGCGAGGCGGCGTGTTGCGATAGGCCAAGACAGCCTTGAGCGCATCCTGCAATTGTTGTTCGCTGACTGCAACGGACGCGGCTTGGAGAGGGCCCCTTAAACGGTCGGCAAGCTTATCGATCCCGGTGTTGTGGAAGTCAAGCTTATCGCCGGTCTTTCCAAACTCAGAAGCGAGGATGGTCTGCATCTTCTCGCGGTTTGCGCCTTGGGCGCGTTCGTCCGCCGAAAGTTCGGTCGAAACGATCACTTCATTACTTCCAGTGATCCGTTGGATTGAAATTTCGCCCGGGATCTGCTTGGACAGCGCAGCCCGAATTCTGTCTTCTGGCGGTTCCTGATTGAACCGCACGTACATGAGGGCACCTCCTCTGAAGTCGATTCCGTAGCGCGGACCGCCCTTCCAAACGATGCTCCCTAAGCCCGCGACCGTCAGGATCAGCGAGGCGATGATAAACGGCCATTTCTTGCCGAGAAAGTCGAAGTTAGTATTCTTGAAAATTTCCATACTGCTCACGACACCGGTACTGCAGGGTGTTGATTACCTCGACTGCTCGAAAGACTCCGAAGAGCCTCTCTGTTTTGGTTGGACACCGGTGTCACCCTATTTGTTCCTAACTGATAAGTGTTGAGACTGTATCACACCAGAAGGGGCTGGTTCAAACACCACTTGGCCCAGGTGTACCGGCAGCCTCGCCAGTACCCGGATTGAACCAGCCCGTTACCCTCAAATGCTCAAGCTCTCGACCTGCTTCTTGCCAGACATTTCCCAGTCAAAGATAACTTTGGAAACGAACACGGCGGTGAAGACATTGGCGAGAAGACCGATCACCAGCGTAACCGCGAATCCCCGCACCTGCGGGGAACCAAACGCGAAGAGAAACGCACACGAGACGACGGTGGTGACGTGAGTGTCGACGATGGTCCACCAGGCTTTACCGAAGCCCGCATGGATCGCCGCGACAACACCTTTGCCCGAACGCAACTCCTCACGAATGCGCTCGAAGATGAGGACGTTCGAGTCCACCGCCATGCCGATTGTGAGAATGAATCCGGCGATGCCCGGCAACGTCAGAACGGCTCCTAAGTAGCTCAGCAGTGCCAACAGGATGATCGCGTTCAGGATTAGGGCGATCACTGCATTGATTCCCGATTTCTTGTAGTACACGAGCATGACAAGAACAACGGCACCGATGCCGACGATTCCGGCGGTGATGCCGTGTTGGATAGAATCCGCTCCGAGCGAAGGTCCGACAGATCGCTCTTCGAGATAAACGACACCGGCGGGCATGGCACCCGCTCGGAGGTTCAGCGCAAGATCGGCGGCTTCTTGCTGAGTGGCGGCACCCATGATGCGACCGGAGTCGTTGATGCGCCCCTGAATTTCGGGAGCGCTCATGACGGTGTCGTCGAGAATGATGGCAGCGCGCTTGCCGATATTCGCGCCGGTAAAGTCGCCGAAGCGCCGGGCGGCGTCCTGGGTGAGCACGAAGCTGGTGTCCCACTGGCCTGGACGGTCGCTAGCCTGAGGTTGGGCGTCGATCAGATCGCGACCCGTGACAACCGGAGTCTTCTTCACCAGATAGTAGATGCC
>CAZCPL010000508.1:0-2571 GCA_964500255.1 uncultured Solibacteraceae bacterium
GCCGACGATCATTCCCCCGATGCCGCGCGCCGCTGCCGGGCCTGTGGAGTTCGAGGAGCTGCGCAATTTCTTTCGCTTCGCGGGCTGGAACGAGGAAGCTGTTTGCGACCGGTTGGAGATTCCGAATCTGGCGGGCGTCCAGCCGGAAGCAGTTCGCAGGAATGAAAGCGGACCCCTTCAAAGCGCTTGCGATGCACTGATCAAGCTTTTCATAGAGGGCTGGCCGCTTGCGCGCACTGAGGCCTCGTTGTGGTTGACGGCGGAAGGCTTGCAATTGCTGGAGCAGTTCCGACTGTTGATGCCGCACGGATCCGAAGAACTTGCGGCCACCGTTTCGCTGTATCCGATCGAAGATCTTTACGTCGCCAGCGACCGTTACAACAACGCCGACGGATCGCTTTACGACGGCTGGGACGACCTGGTTTATCCGTGCCTCTTTGTCACGACGCGGAAGTTCATCCAGAACGTTCCTCGTACCCCCTGCGGCGACGTTCTGGATCTTTGCGCGGGAACTGGTATCGGTGCATTGCTCGTCGCGCCAAATGCCAAGCGGGTACTCGCTGCCGACCTCACGCCGCGATGTGACGAATTCATGCAGTTCAACGCAAGGCTGAATGGATTCACGAACATCGAGACCGGTACGGGAGACCTGTACGCCCCCGCCAAGGGACGCAGGTTCGACCGCATCATCGTGCATCCGCCGTACCAGCCTGTTTTGGAACATATCGCGGTGTTCAATTCCGGAGGAGCCGATGGTGAACAGATCACACGGCGCATCCTCGAAGGCGCGCCCGCGCATCTGAATCCCGGTGGGCAGTTGTATTGCCTCTGCCAGTTGACCGATCGCGACTATCCAGTGGAATACCGCGTTCGCCAGTGGATCACCGAGGCGGAATCGCGGGTCTGCGATGTGGCTTTCGTGGTCTATAAGCATCACGATGTGAGCCGGTATACGGCGAGCGAGACGCTGCAGGAAAAGAAAACCTATGCTGCATGGCAGGCGTGGATGAAGGCGTTCACCGACGCTGGGGTGCGCGACATGGTCTATGGAATGGTTGTGCTGCAGCACGGAACGGAAGCTCGCGATATGTTTACGGTGCGGCGCGAGGGTCCTGCTTGCGAGGCTGCGGATATTCCGGCCCTGGTGGCATGGGAAACTCGCGCCAGTTTGTCAGGTTTTGCGGATTTCGCGATGGCCTCGCGTCCAAAGGCACGCGAGGGATCGAGCATGCACGTCGAACACGCCCTAGGCGGTGGCGGCTGGCGTCAGGAGTCGCTGAAACTGGCCCGTTCGACGCCTTTCGAAGTGCGGATTGAGATCGATCCGGTGACGGCGAATCTGCTTGCGCAGATGGATGGGTCGAAATCCGGACAGGAGTTGAAGGATTCGTTACCGTTCGCGGTTCCGCCGGAGCAGATGGCGGGGCTGATTCGGATGCTGGTTTCGAATGGCTTTGTGGAGTTGCTGACTTCCTAACGGTCTCGGGTCGATTTCCTACACTCATGCCCGTAGTCATCTCGCCGAGGTCTGCTATGGAGTGTGTACCGATCGCAATCCGGTGCTGATCTACCGCCAAGGTGGTCACGCTTTACTGGGACAATTTCCCTGTCTCAGCACCGCGCGACACTCAAGCGCATTTACAAGGCTGCCGCGATATCCAGCGTTCGCCTTTTGTGGGCATCGCCCAGTCGGAACCCCGCTTCGGTTCGGGCTCGTGGCTGCTAGTCACGACGCATCGATGGGGAACACCGTCTCGTTTATCGATCAACCTCCGCTGCGACCTAAACGCTGATTCTCGTCGAGGGTCCGCGGACAGGCTTCGAGGGTCCTGAGCCTGACTTTGTCTTGGAGGAGTTGGTGGAACGATCCGCGCCGAATTGCTTTCACAGACCGTTCGCGAGATCGAGTTGGATTGCAAGATTGTCGTCCCGGCGGCCATCCTCGCGAGAACACCAACGGCTTTTTTACGAAGATGGTAATCTCGAAAGCATTGCGATTAGACGCTAATTCCCGTCTAGTATATCGTTTCATTAAAGTATATCCGCATCTTCGGTGAGAGCATCGGAGGCTTTCCAGCGATGGATGACTGGCTGTGCATTGATTTCTGCGACTCCCTTGAGGATTCGGTCCTTCAACTCCTGGAGCGAAGCAACGCGGATGTGCTTGAGAAATGTTCTGGCCATCTTCCCAAACAGCGTCTCGGCAATGTTGAGCCACGATCCATGTTTGGGCGTGAGAACGTACTTGAAGCGGTTGGGATGTTCCGCCAGATAGCGGCCAGTCTCTTTGGAGAGATGAGCGGAGTGGTTGTCAAGCACGATTCGGATGATGGATCCGGGCGGATAGTAAGCGTCCAGATCCTTGAGCAAGGCGACAAATTCGACACTGCGATGACGAGACTCGACTCTCGCGATGACATGTCCATCGAGCAAATCCAAGGAAGCCAAAATGGAGAGCGTGCCAAGCCGTTGATACTCATGGTCCCGGGAAACGGTAGGGGGCGCTGCATTCGTGCCATCCTTCTCGATTGCGTCCAGATACAGGGATACCTCTTGATAGACCGTCACGAC
>CAZCPL010000509.1:0-2551 GCA_964500255.1 uncultured Solibacteraceae bacterium
CGATCTCGCCGGGCATGATCGCCGTTTCGCGTTGGGAATCCGAGGTCGGCACCACGAAGAAATCCTTCGCGGCGACTTCGCGAACACCCTTGGCCGAGGCGATCTTCACCTTGGCGTCGAGTGCAACCAACGCGGGTCCGAAGCTTGACGGACTCACGAAATAGGCGGGTCCACCACCGAAGATGGCGTGGTAGCGGTTCTCACCTTTAGGGATGAGGCTTTCGCCATTCTTCGTGCCGAGCAGACCGAAGCCATTGCGGTAATACCAGCAACGGGGGCGTTGGCAGAGGTCTCCGCCGAGGGTTCCCATGTTGCGGATCTGCGGGCTGGCAACTCCGAGCGCAGCCTGCACGAGCGACGGAAACTGCGCGCGAACGATTGGGTTCGAAGCGATCTCGTCGAGTGTCACCGTTGCACCGATGCGAACACCGGTCGCAGCCTGACCGATGCCCTTGAGCTCAGCGAGCGCTTTGACGTTGACGACAACCTTGGGCGACATGACGCGATCTTTCATCATGCCGATGAGATCGGTGCCGCCTGCCAGCACCATGCCATCCTGCCAGGAAGAGCCCAGCATACCGAAGGCTTCTTTGAGGGTTTTGGGATTTGCGTATCCGAAGGCTTCCATTACGCGATGCTCCTTCCATTGACATGGCCGGACTGTTTGAGAGCCGCCAGCACGCGATTCGGGGTTAACGGGATGGTCGGCACGCGGACGCCGATTGCGTTGGCGACGGCGTTGCCGATGGCAGCGATACCACCGACGGCGACGGGTTCGCCAAGGCCGATGATGCCGCGCTTGTCGTTGTCGGGGTGGATGTCCATATGGGCGATGATCTCGCCGATGTCACCGGCTCCGGCCAGCTTGTAGAATTCCATGTCGGGATTCAACGTGAGGCCAGTCTGTTGATCGGCGATACGCTCTTCGCAGAGCGCGGCGCAGATGGTCATGATGCCGGCACCATAGGCCTGGCTTTCAGCCGTGCGGGGATTGACGACCAAGCCGCAATCCTGCACGATGACGAGCTTGTTCATCTTGACGACGCCGGTTTCGATGTCCACCGAAACGTCCGCCATCTGGATGCCTGCAACACCTTGGGAGATAAGGCCTTCGCGAGGGGCGTTGCGGCCGACGTTCTCGCCCATCTCGGTAATGGGCTGGATGCCAAGCTTCTGGCAGGCTGCCTTCCAGGACATGCTCTTTGCCGGCTCACTCTTGACGCGGATGGAACCATCCACGGCTTCGAGCTTGTCGGGAGTAGTGTTGAGCAACGGAGCGATCTTCTCGAAGAGCTTTTCGAGCGCGTTCATCGAAGACTTGCGCGAAGAAACGGAGACGCCACCGATGGTGGTGGATCCGCCGGAAGCGCCGGAGGCAGGGAAGCGAGAGTCGCCTAGACGAATCTTGATCTGGGTATGGGGAACGCCGGTAGTTTCCGAAACCACCATCGCGATCATGGTGCGAGTGGCGGTGCCGAGATCCTGCGTGCCGAGTTCGACTTCCACCGTGCCATCGGGATGGATGGTGGTGCGGCATTTGGAATCGTGTCCCAAGCCGCCCCAGGTGGCGAAGCCGAGACCGAGACCGCGCTTGATGGGGCCCTTAGCCATGTCACCGCGCTGGTGCCAATTCTTCTTCCAGTCGATCAGTTCGGCACCCTTCTGCAACTGGCGCAGATAGGTATCGCGCAGGCTGGCCTGGCGAACCATCTTGATGTTGTTGGAGAAGAAGTCGAGCGGGTCTACTTTCATCGCAGCGCAGAGATCTTCCATCGCCGAGAAGGTGACGTAAGCCTGCTGCGGATGGTTGGGAGCGCGCCAGGCGCGTGCGCTGCCGGTGTTGATGGATACGGCGGTGTGATTGACCTTGCGGTGGGGAAGATCGCGGAAGACGTAGGGGAAGAGGTCGGCGTTCATGCCGCCGCCGGTGAAGCCACCGGTGGCCGTCGTTTCCGACTGCCAGGCGTGCAACTTGCCGTCTTTCGCACCGACTTTGACCTTGGCGAAAACCGAAGGCCGGTTGCCGCCGAGCATGAGTTCCTGCGCGCGGTCGAGGAAGAGGGTGACCGGGCGTCCGCCGCTTTCCTTAGAAAGCTGGGCGCATTCAGCCCCCCAAAGATCGGAGGGGAACTTGGAGCCAAAGCCACCGCCCATGTATTCCATCTGAACGTGAACGTTGGTAACCGGGACCCCGAGGGCCTTGGCAAGATCGCCACCAATTCCGGAAACGTTCTGGGTAGAGGGCCAGTATTCGATGCTGTCGCCCTTCCACTGAATAACTTGGCCATGGGGTTCGAGGCAGCAGTGGGTGATGACGGGGATGTTGTAAGTGCCTTCGACAACGGTCTGGCATTCCTGGAAGCCCTTTTCGGGTTCACCGGTGGTCTGTTCGCCAGCAGGGCGGGCGCGTGGACCGGCTTTGGCCAGATCGTGTTCGTGCACGAGGTGGGGCAGGATTTCGTAATCGACCTTGATCTTGCGGGCGGCGTCGCGAGCAGCGAGTTCGGTGGTGGCAGCGATCGAGGCGATTTCCTGACCGACCCAGTTCATC
>CAZCPL010000510.1:0-2548 GCA_964500255.1 uncultured Solibacteraceae bacterium
CTGCGGGGCTAAGACAAAAGGGCGGATCCCGGTGATCGGGGATCCGCCCTTTTCCTTTGAAGTTGCCGCGGTTAGAAGTCCAGCCGCAACGCGCCCTGCAGGATGCGCGCACCAGACTGATTCGCCGCGCCGGTCGGAGTTCCCGCAATGATGCCGAAGGTAGCCGGCGTCTGCAGGTTGAGTCCCGGATTATTGAAGTTCACCGTGTTCAGCAGATTGTAAGCTTCTGCGCGGAAGGTCACGAACTTCCGTTCGGCCAAACGGAACCGCTTCACCAACGACGCATCGGTGTTGAAGAATCCAGGGCCTCTGAAGGTGTTGCGTCCGCTGTTACCCACGGATCCCGCCTGAGGAACCGAGAATAGCGCGAACTGCTCGGGCGTGAAGAAGCGGACGCCGTTGCCGACGCGCTCAATCTTACCGATGCTGCGATCCGTGCCACTGTAGTTCGCAAGGTGGCCGGAGGCCGCGAAGCTGAACTGATTGGAGCCCGTGGTGATGCCCGAAGAGATGCTCATCGGCGAACCGGATGTCAGAAAACCGAGCGATCCGAGTTCCCAACCGCCGGCGAGGCGATCGAGCCAATCTGGCATTCCGCCGCCGAGCAACTTGCCGCGACCGAAGGGCAGCGTGTAGCTCACCATCCAGTTCAAGGTGTGCGGACGGTTGATATCCGAGAGAGCGCGATTGATCTTCAGGTTGTAGCTGTCAAGCAACGCGGTGTTGCCGCTGCCATCAACCGAAGCGTTGTCGATCGTCTTGGACCAGGTGTAGTTGACCGCGCCCTTGAGCGCGCCCTGCTGGCGGCGCACGCTGATCTGCAGCGAGTCGTAAGCCGAGCGTCCCATATTGGTGGAAAGCCAGACCTGCGAGAACTGCGGGAAGTTGCGCAGATAGTAGGGCGAGAGGCCTGCCCCTGCGAACCGCGCGAAGCCGGTGGTGTCCACAGTGTTGGCTGCTGCGCCGACGGCACCCTGCCGCACAGGATTCGCGCCGATGGCGGTGATCGCCGGTGCCGCACCTCCGTAAATGCGGGCGATATTGTTGCTCGTCGAGACGGCGGAGCCGTTCAACTGGAACGCCTGCAGTTCGCGGAAGTCGTTCAGGAATCCGCTCTGGTAGATGCGGGTCTGATTGAGATCCTGATCGAGCAGCAGTTTGATGCCGCGGTTCGAAACATAGCCGGCTTCCATCACCATGTTGCGCGTCAACTCGCGTTGAATCGTGAAGTTCATTTGCGTCACATATGGTGTGCGCAGATTCGGATCGATGATGTTGGTGGCACCGAAGGCGCGCGTGGGGACAGGCGTCAAAATCGCCGTCGTTGGTGTACCCGGTTTGCTCAGACTCGCATCGCTCACGCGATTGTCAGCATTGGCGGCACTGTTGGGGAAAGTTGTCGCCGACTGCGCGAAGCCCGGCGTGTTACTGTCCGGATCGATGGCTGCGCCACCGATGACGCGATCGAAGAACACGCCCCAGGATCCACGGATCGAAGTTTTCGAGTCCATTGCATAGGCGAAGCC
The DNA here is from genome assembly GCA_964500255.1 of uncultured Solibacteraceae bacterium. Taxonomy (GTDB): domain Bacteria; phylum Acidobacteriota; class Terriglobia; order Bryobacterales; family Bryobacteraceae; genus F-183. The sequence goes on from CAZCPL010000510.1 coordinate 1,527, forward strand.
AAAGCGCGGCGCGAAGTTGTTTCTGTCCGTGTTGAAATACGTGTCCTTTCGGGCAATGGTCATGTCGGAAATCTGGCTGAGGGTGTTCACTTGGCCAGCAAAAGCCTGCAGATAGGCGCCCTGCAAGCCATCGCGTTCCGTCGGCACGCCGAAGTATTCATAGCGCAGCCCGACATTGAGCGAAAGCTTGCTGGTGACCCGCCAGTCGTCCTGGAAGTAGAAGCTCAGATCGCGGAACAGGAAATTGCGCAGGCGCGGTTCGCCGGGTTTGAACGTCGTCAGATCGCTATAGAACGTCTGCTGCACGGTGGAAACACGTCCCAACAGATCGTTGTAAAGCAGATCGTAGCGTCCTCGGGCGGCGGAATCGATGTCGGCGGCCGCAGGGCCATTCGCCGCGGCAACCGCGTTGCCATTGCCCAAGCCGGTGGTGATGTTCGGAAAGATGTTCGCGTCGCTAAAGGCGTTCTGCAGAGTCTTCGAGAACCGGAAGCCGGTCTTAAAGGTGTGCTTTCCTCGGATCAGCGTGATGTTGTCGGAAATCTGCGGATTCACCGGCGAATAGCGTCCCGACGAGAAAGCGGTCGGAATGGGATTGGTAAACAGGTTCGACGCAACCAGCGCCTGGCCGCGGAACAACAGGCTGCGGACGCGGCCGAAAGTCACAGACGAACCGGAAGTTCCGATCAGGAACTCATTCACCATCGTCGGGCTGATGGTCCAGTTCATACCGATCGAATAGCCATTGCGAACACCGCCCTGGGTGCCGTTGGGCTGACCGGGGAACGTCGCTTCTTGGTTGTTGAGAGAGTCGGCAAGAGTCACCGTGCGGAACCATGAATAGCGGAAATAGGTGCGGATATTCTGCCGCGCCTGCCAATCGGTCTTAAAGGTATGCTGATCGCCCTGATTGTTCGCGGGAGCGTTGAAGCGGAAGCCGGCGGTGTTGAATCCGTCGCCCACATCCTGGTTGTTCGGCGAGGGCAGCAGCGCGAGGTTCGCGGCCACGGCCTTGTCGATGC
>CAZCPL010000511.1:0-2536 GCA_964500255.1 uncultured Solibacteraceae bacterium
TCCCGGGAGTGAGGAAGGACGCCACGGCCATCGATGGCAAGTATCGAAGCTACACTTGGCCTCAGTTCCGCGACATCGCGCGAGAGATCGGTGTGGGTTTGTGGGAGCTTGGCGTCAAGCGCGGCGACATCGTGGCGATCTATTCCGAAACGCGCGCCGAGTTCTACTTCGCGGATTTCGGAACTTTCGGCATCGGTGCGATTTCCGCAGGTTTGTACACGGCGATCTCGATGGAAGAGCAGGCGCTCAACATCCGCAATTCGAAGCCGCGCGCGATCATCATGGAAAATCCCAAGAGTATGCGTGGTTTGAAGGCCGCGCTGGGCGATTTACACGTTGAGACGTTATGGATTCTCATGACGGGCGAGGAAAACGGCACACTCACACTGGATGGCCTCCGAGCGCGTGGGCGTGCAGCGCTGGCTGCGGATCCGCAGGCATTTGCGAAATTGAATGCTCAGGTCAGGCCCGAAGATCCGGCCATTTTGTATCTGACATCCGGTGCCACGGGCGCGCCGAAGATGGGCTTTGTCAGCCATGCGGCCGCGGTGGCGAACGTCGATATGGGTCCGTTCGTTCTGCCTGCCGGGCCAGAGGATCGTGCGATTGCTTTTCTGCCATCGGCCCACATTGCGCAACGTGTCGCGATGGAATTGCTGGCGGTGCGGCAAGCTTTTCCCATCTACTTCTCAGAAAGCCTCGCTCGGCTGCCCTATGAGCTCAAGACGGTGAAGCCGACGGTGTTACTCGCGCCGCCGCGCGTATGGGAACGGATGTATGCAACCATCGCCAACGAGATTCGCAAGCGCGGCGGCTTGAGCCGCAGAATCTTTTACAGCGCAGTGGGAGCGGGTGCGCGGGCGTTTCGATTGCAGCAGGAAGGCAAGCCGATTCCGGCTTGGTTGCAGACCTCGCTGAAGCTGTTCGACGGGCTCGTCTATTCGAAGATCCGCGAAAAGTTGGGCGGCGAACTTCGCATCCCGATCTCTGGTGCTGCGCCATTGGGCAAAGATCTGGCGGATTTCTTTGGATCCATTGGCCTGCCGATCATCGAAGGTTTTGGGCTTACTGAGGCCGGTATCACGACGTTGAATCCAACCAAGCGTCCGAAGTCGGGCAGCATTGGCAAGATGCTGCCGGGTATCGAAGCGAAGACGGCCGAAGATGGCGAGTTGCTGATCAAGAGCCCGACTCTGTTCAGCGGCTATTACAACGACGAGGAATCGACGCGCGCGGTGTTGCGCGACGGCTGGTTGTACACGGGCGATATCGCGAGTGTGGACGACGAAGGCTATTGGTACATCACCGGCCGCAAGAAAGAGATCATCGTTTCGTCGAATGGCAAGAAGATCTATCCATCGCGCGTGGAAGATCTTTTCAAGGGCGAGCCGCTGATCAATCAGATGGTGTTGATTGGCGACAAACTGCCTTATGTCACGGCGATTTTCACCGTGAATGCGGCGAATGCGGAAGTACTCGATGGGATCACAGGCCGCACTCTTGCGGAGGTCGCCAAGGCCCCCGCCGTGCGGACGCAGTTGCAGAAGGCTGTGCAGAAGGCCAATAAACAGTTGCCTTCGTTCGAACAGATCAGAAAGTTTAAAGTGCTGGAACGCGAATTCACCATCGAAGCCGGCGAGGTCACACCGACGATGAAAGTGCGGCGTACCAAAGTTCTGGAAAACCATCGCCACACGATCAGTGAAATGTACGCCGGCAAGGATGTCGACTAGCCTCCGCTTCGCCGCCGTGCAGTGCAAAGCGCGGAAAGGCGACTGGGATGCGTCGGCGTCCTGCCTCGACGATCTGTTGTCTCGCGAGTTAACCGGCGCATCGCTAATTGTATGTCCTGAAATGGCGCTGACCGGCTATGTGTTCGCAGATGCCGCGGAGGTTCTTCAAGTGGCCGAACCGTGCGGTGGACGCACGTTTGCGCTCGCAGCTCAATGGGCGCGGAGGTATTCATCGTATCTGGTGATCGGCTATCCGGAACTGGCTGCCGATGGCCGCTTATTCAATTCCGCCCTGATCGTGGCTCCATCTGGAGAACTGCTGGTGAACTATCGCAAACGGCTCTTGTATGAGCAGGACGAGACTTGGGCTCAGCCCGGAGACACCGCGTATCCATTGATCGAAACGCCATTCGGCTCGATGACATGCGGCATTTGCATGGACCTCAACGACGATCGCTTTATCGATTTTCTCTTTGAGGCGAACCCTGAGATCGTGGCGTTTCCGACCAACTGGCTGGATCAGGGCTTTGACGTCCGCCGCTATTGGCGTTGGCGTTTGCAGGGCTATCCTGGCTGGCTGATCGCAGCGAATACGTATGGATCAGAAGGCGCGATTCGGTTCCGCGGCCGGTCTACGATTTTGGATCCCGAAGGTGGGACGCAGGCATTCGCACCTGCGTCCGGCGATTGCGTTCTGCGGCTCGATTTAGAGCTACGTGCCTGAGACGCCGATCAGTTCGCCATTCTTGCCCAAATCCATGCGTACAGCCTGCGAAACCTTGCCGAGACCAGGCATACGCATG
>CAZCPL010000512.1:0-2525 GCA_964500255.1 uncultured Solibacteraceae bacterium
GCGGAGGACAGCATGCTGCGGCACCACCGGCGGTCTATGCCCCCCGCGCAACGCCAATAAGCAATATCAGACCGCCGTCCACGTCCTCGACGTCCACGACGCAACGAGGAGGCTTCGGGTCAACAGTTCACAGTGCGGCGCCCTCGACTTCTTCGCCCCACGTCTCGGTCGGTTCTTAGCGATGCGGCGCGTCGCCATCCAGCCGAGGCCCGACTATCGCAGCCGGATCGAACAAGTCTGCCTCACCTGGCACGACAAAGACGATTACTGGAACGAGCGTTGCTACTACGAGTTCTCTCGCCGTGAAATCGACGAGCTTGAAGCGGTCACGAACGACCTTGAAGCCCGTTGCCTCGAAGCCGCGGAATTCGTCATCGACCACAAGCGGTACCAGGAACTGGGAATCCCCGAACATGCGGTTCCATTGATCGAGAAAAGCTGGGAAGGCGACTGGCCCAGCATCTACGGTCGCTTCGATCTCGCGTGCGATGGCATTCATCCGCCGAAACTTCTCGAATACAATGCCGACACGCCGACCTCGCTGCTCGAAGCCGCCGTCGTGCAGTGGTATTGGCTGCAGGATGTCTTCCCTTCCTCGGACCAGTTCAATTCGATTCACGAACGGCTCGTCGCCAAGTGGCGCGAACTCATCCCTTATCTGAATGGCGGCCTCGTTCACTTCAGTTCGATCGACGACGTGGAAGACGGCGTCACCATTACCTATATGGCCGACACCGCCGTACAGGCCGGCATCGACACACGCACGATGCCCATAGACGAAGTGGGCTGGAACGGCAGTGAATTTGTGGATTCCGAGGAAGTCGCGATCCGCAACCTCTTCAAGCTATACCCTTGGGAATTCATGGCGAACGAGGCGTTCTTCGAACATCTGATTATGACGGAAACCTACTGGATTGAGCCGCCCTGGAAGATGATTCTGTCATCAAAAGGGATCCTCCCGATCCTGCACGAGATGTTTCCCTATCATCCAAACATTCTGCCCGCATTCAAAGGATCTCCGCACAATTTAGACCGGTTCGTGCAGAAGCCGCTCTTTTCGCGCGAAGGCCAAGGCGTACGCATCCTGCGGCGGGGCGATGCGGTGGACAGCGAGAACACCGTCTTTCAGCAGTTCGTGGATGTGCCCGCCTTTGAAGGCAATCGCTACCCGATCATCGGATCGTGGGTGATTGGTGGCGAAGCCGGGGGCATTGGGATCCGCGAATCCGCAGGCCCCATCACCAACAACCTCAGCCAATTCGTGCCGCACAGAATCGCGGATTAACGCTTGAAGCGGACCTTGCCGCCAACGATCGTGTACAGCACCTCGGTCTTCAAGATCTCGTCATCGGGAACCGTCAACAGATCCTTCGATAGCACAGTGATATCGGCGAATTTACCAGGACTCAGCGAGCCTTTGTCCTTCTCCTCGAAAGCCGCGTACGCCGCATCCAAAGTATAGGACTTCAACGCTTCCATGCGAGTCATCTTCTGATCGCCAAAGAACACCTTGCCGTCCGCCAGTTTGCGCGTCACCGAAGCGTAGAACGAAGGAATCGGATCCACATCCTCCACCGGTGCGTCGGTGCCGTTCGCGATAATGGCACCTGTGTCGAGCAGTTTGCGCCAAACATAGGCACCCTCGCCCGCACGCTTCTCGCCCAAGCGAGCCAGAACATACGGAGCGTCCGAAGTGCAATGCACACCCTGCATGGCCGGAATCACGCCCAACTTGCCGAACCGCGGGATATCCTGCGCACTCAAATGCTGCGCGTGTTCGACGCGCCAGCGCAGGTCTTTCTTCTCGGGATGCTTCTTGAACGTCCGCTCAAACAGATCGAGCACTTCGCGATTGCCACGATCGCCAATGGCGTGGACGCAGAACTGAAATCCATTCTGAATCGCCCATTCCGCGGTCTTTTCCATATCCGGGATCGATTCGGTACTCATGCCGCTGCGTTCCGGCAGATCGGCGTACGGTTCCAACAGCCAAGCACCGCGCGGACCCAACGCTCCATCGGCCGCGCGCTTGATCGCACGCACGGTGACATAGCCGTTGCCTGCGTTGATCATGCGATACTTCGCGCCCTCCGCCACCAGGTCTTCGTTGTAGACGCGCAGCATCAGCCACACCCGCAAGGGCAATTCGCCGGATTCCGCCATCTTCTTCAGCAGGTTCACGGTGGCATAGCTCGAACCCGCATCCTGAAACGAGGTGATGCCCTTTTGCAGACATTCATTGGCGGCGAGCGTGACTTCTAACCGGTCGTCGGCTTCGCGTTCCGCCGGCGTGCGCTTGGCCAAGTACTCGTTGTAGGCTTTGCGCGTCAGCCCTTGCGCCTTCTCATTGAGTAAGCCAGTCGCGTTGCCGTTGGCATCGCGCAAGATTTCCCCGCCTTCCGGATCTTTGGTGGCGCGATTGATGCCGGCTTCTTCTAGAGCTTTTTGGTTGCCCATCGTCGCGTGGCCGGAGGCGTGGGTGAGAATCACTGGATTGTTGGGACTCACCTTCGAAAGATCATCAT
>CAZCPL010000513.1:0-1331 GCA_964500255.1 uncultured Solibacteraceae bacterium
GCCTCCGATTCGCGATCCGCGAAGGCGGACGCACGGTCGGCGCCGGCACCGTGGCAGAGATCCTCGCTTAGTATGCTGAGGCGGCCCTTCGTACAAGGGTCGCCTTTACTGTGATCGGGTGAAAGTTACAAAGAAATGAGCAGCTTGAGAGAAAGAATTCGAATCCGGTTGAAGGCTTACGATCACCGTGTACTCGACCAGTCGACTACCGAGATCGTCGATACGGCCAAGCGGACCGGCGCTCAAATCGCGGGTCCGATTCCACTCCCCACGATCCGCCAACGCTATACGGTCAACCGTTCGCCGCACGTCGATAAGAAGAGCCGCGAACAGTTCGAGATCCGCACCCACAAGCGGTTGCTGGACATCCTCGAACCGACGCAGGACACAGTGGACGCGCTGATGAAGCTCGACTTGCCCGCCGGTGTGGACGTCGAAATCAAGGCGTTTGGGAAGAAATAGTCGCCAGCCTCGCTGACGGCGCAAGAGAGAAATTACGCTTCGAACGATGCCAGTAGGACCTTCTACTAGCTGGATAGGAGCAAGGGAAAGAATATGAGCCCAGGAATTCTAGGGAAAAAAATCGGAATGACACAGATCTTCCGCGCGGACGGCCAAGTGGTGCCGGTCACGCTGGTGAAGGCTGGTCCGTGTGTCGTTGTACAGCGCAAAACGCCTGCCACAGACGGCTACGATGCCGTGCAACTTGGTCTGATTGAGGGTCGCAAGACCACCGTCACCAAGCCGGAAGCCGGCCACCTCGGTGCCGACAACATTTCTAAGGCCGATAAGGCTTCGCGCGCCAAGAGCAACATCGCCTTCGTCAAAGAACTGCGGATGAGCGGAAAAGCCGACCTGAAGAAGGGCGACCGCATTCTCGCCGAGCATTTCAAAGTTGCCGATGTCGTTGACGTGATTGGCACTTCGAAAGGTCGCGGATTTGCTTCGCTGATCAAGCGCCATAACTTTAAAGGTGGCCCCGGGTCGCACGGTTCGATGTTCAACCGCGCAGCCGGATCCATCGGTGCGTCGAGCTATCCTTCGCGAGTGTTCCCGGGTATGCGCATGGCCGGACACATGGGCGTCCAACAGGTCACGGTTCGCAATCTTGAAATCATTCAAGTGGATGCCGAAGCGAATGTCCTGATGGTCAAGGGCGCGATCCCCGGTCCCAACGGCGGTTATGTCATTGTGAAGCCCGCCAAGAAGGAAAAAGGGGGCCAGAGCTAACATGCCGAACGTAGATATTGTCAATCTATCCAATGAGAAAGTCGGAGAGATCGCCCTGGCGGACTCCGTCTTTGCAGCCTACGTCACTACCCATCTTCTCT
>CAZCPL010000513.1:1341-2509 GCA_964500255.1 uncultured Solibacteraceae bacterium
CTTCTCTACGAAGCGGTTCGCTGGCAGAAGGCCGGTGAGCGTGCGGGTACGGCGTCCACAAAAACCCGCCACGAAGTTGCCGGATCCGGCAAAAAACTGTGGAAGCAGAAGGGAACCGGCCGCGCCCGTATGGGTTCGATCCGTTCGCCACTGTGGCGCCACGGCGGAACGACGCACGGTCCGCAACCACGGTCGTATGAGTACCGCCTGCCGAAGAAGATGTTGCTCGGCGCGTTGCGCTCGGCCCTGACCGCGAAGCTGCAGGACGGCTCGCTGCTCGTCGTGAACAATCTCGAACTCTCGGATCACAAGACCAAAACCATGAACGTCGTGCTGAAGTCACTCTCAGCCGAACGCAAGGCACTGTTGGTGGATCTTACGGAAAACAAGAACCTGAACCTAGCGTCAGGCAATCTGCAGGGCGTGAAGTCGGTGGTTACCAAAGATGTTACGGTTTACGACGTTCTGAACGCCGGCAAGATCATTCTCACCGAGTCCGCTGCAAAGCGCTTGGGTGAATCGCTCGCGCCGAAGTCGGAAAAGGCGGTGGCCTAATCATGTTGACGATTTACGACGTGATCAAGAAGCCGATCGTGACCGAAAAAGGTCACGATAACCGCGAAACGAACCGTACGCTGTGTTTCGCTGTGGCGGAAGAAGCGAATAAGACGCAGATCAAGAGCGCGGTGGAAACCCTGTTCAAGGTCAAAGTTGAGGACGTTCGCACGGCGACGTTCGAAGGCAAGTTGCGCCGTCGCGGCCGGTTCTCCGGATACCGTTCGACGTGGAAGAAAGCCTATGTCCGCCTCAAGGCCGGACAGAAGGTGCCGGAGTACGCGGAGATCTAACATGCCGGTAAAAAGTTTCAAGCCATTTACCCCGTCACGCCGTTTTACGACGGTCCTCCTTCGGGACGATATCACCAAGCAGACCCCGGAAAAGGCGCTGACCGAGGGAAAACCCAAGTCCGGCGGCCGCAATAATAAGGGTCAGATTTCCAGTCGCTTCATCGGCGGTGGCCACAAGCAGAGCTATCGCATTGTAGACTTCAAGCGCAACAAACCCGGTGTTCCCGCCAAGGTTGCCGCGATCGAATACGATCCGAACCGCACTGCCCGCCTCGCGCTGCTGCATTATGCCGACGGTGAGAAACGCTACATCCTGGCCC
>CAZCPL010000514.1:0-2508 GCA_964500255.1 uncultured Solibacteraceae bacterium
TCCGCGCCAAGGTCAGCGGCACGGCCGAAAGGCCGCGGTTGTCGGTGTTCCGGTCGATCAAGCACATTACGGTTCAGGTGATCGACGATGCAAGCGGCCACACGCTGGTTGCGGCCTCGTCGACCGAAATCAAGAAGGGCCTGACGGGCGGCGGCAACGTCGTCGGCGCCAAGGCCATCGGCAAACTTATCGCGGAACGCGCCACCGAAGCGGGAATCAAGAAGGTCGTTTTCGACCGTGGCGGATTCCTCTATCATGGTCGTGTGAAAGCTCTTGCGGACGCGGCTCGCGAAGCCGGCCTCGAGTTTTAGAGAATTAGGGAAAACGGAGCAACATGCCAGTTATCACCAAGCGTATCGAATCGAATTCTCTGAACCTCAAGGAACAGGTTGTCTCGATCAATCGCGTCACTAAGGTCGTCAAGGGTGGCAAAAATCTGAGCTTCTCGGCTCTCATTGTGATCGGCGACCCGCAGGCGAAGGTTGTCGGTTTCGGAACCGGCAAGGCCAAAGAAGTTCCGGCCGCGATCAAAAAGGGTATCGAAGCGGCGAAGAAGAACCTGCGCAAGGTCAACGTGATCGATACCACGATCCTGCACACTGTTCTGGGCCGTTTCGGCGCGGGACAGGTGTTGCTGAAACCGGCCCCGGCCGGTACCGGTGTGATCGCCGGTGGTCCGGTGCGCGCAGTCATCCAGGCTGCCGGGATCTCGAATATTCTCACCAAGAATCTGGGCTCGCGCAATCCGCATAACGCGGTGAAGGCGACCATCAATGCGCTCGAACAGCTCCGCGACCGGGCAGTGACGGCCGACCTCCGCGGCATCACTGTGGACAAGTTAGGGTAAATAACATGGCAGACATGATCAAAATCCGCTTGGTGCGCAGTACGATCTGCACGCCCCAGAAGCATAAGAATATCGTCAAGTCACTCGGTCTGAAGACCCTCAACCGGACGGTTACCCGTCCCGACACCGTGGAATTCCGCGGCATGGTGGCGAAGATCCCGCACCTGCTTGAGATTGTGAAGGACTAATTTCGATGAATCTCTCGAATCTAACGCCCCCCAAGGGCCAAGTCAAAAACAAGCGCCGTCTTGGTCAGGGCATGGGCACCGGTCGCGGCAAGTTCGCAGGTCGCGGCGCCAAGGGTGCCAAGTCGATCTCGGGCTATTCGATGATGCGCGGTTTCGAAGGCGGCCAGATGCCGCTGCATCGCCGTCTTCCGAAGCGCGGCTTCACCAACATCTTCCGCGAGGAATGGGCCATCGTCAACGTCGCGACCCTCGAGCAACTCGACGGCGCATCGTTCGATCCTGATATCCTGAAGAAGATGGGCCTCCTGAAGAAGATGGAGAAGGGTCTCAAGATCCTTGGCTCCGGGGACCTCACGAAAAAAATCACTGTCAAAGCTCACGCGGTGAGCGAATCCGCCAAGAAGAAAATCGAGGCGGCCGGCGGTACAGTAGAGATCATCGGCGCTTAGTCAACGGCCCCTGGGATAGGCAAGTCAGTCGCAATGAACAAGTTCTTCGAAGCAATCGCAAACGTCTTCCGAATTCCGGATCTGCGCAACCGCGTGCTGTTTACGCTGGCCATGCTGGCCGTTTACCGTTTGGGTGGGCATCTACCAACCCCGGGTATCGACGGCAACGCGCTGGAAGCCTATTTCGCCTCAAATCAAGGATCGCTGTTTAACTTCATCGATCTCTTCAGTGGCGGTATGTTCCGGCGGCTGACGATTTTCGCCCTGGGCATCATGCCCTACATCACCTCTTCGATCATCCTGCAGTTGCTGACCGTGGTGGTGCCGACCCTCGAAAAGTTGTCGAAGGAAGGCGAGATGGGGCGTCGCAAGATCACCCAATGGACCCGTTACCTGACGGTGGGCCTCGGCTTGTTCCAGTCTGCGTCGATCGCCGTGATGTTGCAGAATTCCGGCGGTGGCTTTGTCATCAATCCCGGCCTCGGCTTCATCGTGATGACGATGATTACCCTCACCACCGGCACCGCTTTCATCATGTGGCTGGGTGAACAGATCACAGAACGCGGCATTGGCAATGGCATGTCGCTGATCATCTTCACAGGCATCGTGGTCGGGTTGCCCTCCGCCATGAATCAGATCTATACAAATGCTTTCGAACTGCGCACTTGGAACATCTTCCAAACCCTTATCATCATCGTCATGATGATCGCAGTGGTCGGCTTCATTGTTCTGGTAGAGCGCGGCGAACGCCGCATCCCGGTGCAGTACGCCAAGCGCATTGTGGGGCGTCGTATGATGGGTGGACAGTCGACGCACCTTCCTTTGAAGGTCAACGCCGGCGGTGTCATCCCTGTCATCTTCGCCTCCTCGTTGCTCGCTTTCCCACAGACACTGCTGAATGTGGAAATTGTGCGCAACTCGCCGTTCCTATCAGGGATGCTCGGGGCACTCGGTGGTTCGCATCCCCTCTACTATCTTTTGTACACTGTGCTCATTATCTTCTTCTGCTTCTTCTACGTTTCGA
>CAZCPL010000515.1:0-2491 GCA_964500255.1 uncultured Solibacteraceae bacterium
GTTTGTGGATACGGCGACGTGGGCAAGGGTTCGGCGCGTTCGCTGCGCGGCCTTGGCGCACGTGTGATCATCACTGAAATCGACCCGATCAATGCCCTGCAGGCAGCGATGGAAGGTTACGAAGTGACCACCGTCGAAGATACGCTGGGCCGCGGCGATATCTACGTCACCACCACCGGGAACGTCGATATCATCACCTTCGAGCACATGAAGCACATGAAGGATCAGGCGATTGTCTGCAACATCGGACACTTCGACAACGAGATCCAGGTGGAAAAGCTGAACGCCGCACCCGACGCGAAGCGCACCAACATCAAGCCGCAGGTCGATATGTACACCTTTGAGGGTGGCAACTCGATTTACATGCTTGCGGAAGGCCGCCTGGTCAATCTGGGTTGCGCGACCGGGCATCCGAGCTTTGTGATGTCGAACAGCTTTGCCAACCAGACGCTGGCGCAGTTGGATCTGTGGGCGAAGAAGGATACCTACAAGGTGGGTGTCTATGTTCTTCCGAAGGAATTGGACGAAGAAGTGGCCCGCTTGCACTTGGCGAAGATCGGCGTGAAGCTGACCGTGCTAACCAAGGAACAGGCCGACTATATCGGCGTAAAGGTCGAGGGTCCGTACAAGACCGATTCGTATCGTTATTAGAATCGTTTCAGGAAGACAATGGCCGGTCGGCATCCGAAAGGATTCCGGCCGGTTGTTTTTTTGGGCTGACAATTTCCAGACAAATCCTTTGCCTGTGGCTTACCATCGGTTTCGAATTTTGCCGCACTGTGGAAACATGAAGATGCTTGGATTGGTTCTTGTTCTCGTGACGACCATCGGTTGTGGACCGGCGCTGCATCCCTTCTACACCTCGAGCGACCTCTATGAGGACCTGGCGCTCGAAGGCCGTTGGATCAACGGCGAGGAGGCTTGGGAGTTTCTGCGCACGGGGGATGGGCGTTATCGTGTGGCGGAGTGCGATCCGGAGTGTAAAGACGAAGTGACCGGGATGTTGTTTCGGCTCGGAGGCCAATTGTTTTTAGATGTTCAAGAGGAGCGGCGGTTTTCGAGCGGTGTATTTCCACACGGCGTGATCCGGCTGCGAGTGACCGGCGATACCGTGGAAGTCACGCCGATGGATGAGGATTCGGTGCGTGAGGGGTTGGAACAGAAGCGTTTCGGATTGACCTACGTCGCAATGGAAGACAAGCGCCTGCTGCTCACCGCTCCGACGGCGAAGTTGCAGCAGTTTCTGATGCGTCATGCGCTGGATCCGCAAGTATGGGGTGGGACGCAGGTTTATCGCCGTGCGGCGGATGGTCCGGGAACGCCATCGCAGACGGGGTTTTGAGCCACGGTTTGCCAGGCTGGTAGGAGCCTGGGTTGACCGTCGACAATGAGGACTTCCGCTGGCGGCGGATGGCTGAGAAAGCCGAGAGGGCTGGCGGTGAGGCCTTAGGCACCGGATGGGAGCACCGCGACGAGATCGCTTTGCTTCATCGATTTTGGCATGGCTGTTTGGCGGGCCAATGTGTCGAGGGGCGTGCACAGCGGACCAAAGATCGAGGCCGGGGCGAGATTGGAATCATCCATGCTAGTTGCAGCAACGATCGGATAGTCGCGCTCGATCACTTGTCCTGAATTTCCCGAAGCCGCGAGATGGTGGTGCATGCCTCCGTCAGTGACGATGAATCGTGAACCGCGAGATTCCCTCACGGCTCTTACGGCCATGAGGTAGCCACGCGAATACCGAGTTGCAGGGCATAGTGCCATTGGTGGAGCAGCACGGCCGGGTCGAGGATATGGGTTCCGGCGAAGAGATGGATTCCGCTGATTTTCCGGAATGGGTGGATCCGATTTCGACTACGTATCGCGGATGGAGGGTGTTTGAGCTGCCTCCGAACGGGCAAGGGATCGGGGCGCTGGAGATGTTGAATGTAATGGCGATGGCAGCAGCGGACGCGATGCACTACAAAATTGAGTCGATGCGGATTGCGTATACCGACATGCGGCGGTATGTTTCGGATCCTAAGTTTGTGAAAGTTCCTGTTACGGAACTGCGTTCGAAAGAGTATGCGCGGCGGCGGGCTGACGGGATCGATTCGCGGCGGGCGAATTGCAAGACTTCACCCGGCTTGACTGGGATGACGGGGAACACCACGTATCTGGCCACGGTTGATGCCGAGGGCAATATCGCGTCGTGGATCCAAAGTGTTTCGGGTGTTTGGGGATCGGCGGTAGCGGTTCCGAGGTTTGGGTTCCACCTGCACAATCGCGGCGCTGGGTTCAAGCTGGATGCGTCGCATGTGAACATGATCGCGCCTCGCAAACGGCCGTTTCATACGATTGTTCCGGGCTTTGCGGAAAAAGACGGGAAGCGGATTGGGTTTGGGATTATGGGTGGTCCGGTGCAGCCTTTGTCACATGCGCAATTTGTTTCGAACATCGTGGATCATGGGATGAATTTGCAGGGGGCGTTGGAGGCTCCGCGGTTTGTGGA
>CAZCPL010000516.1:0-334 GCA_964500255.1 uncultured Solibacteraceae bacterium
CGGTGTGGTCAACTCTAAATGAGCACAGGTGGTCAACTTCTCGTGAGCGCCGAGGGGTCTGTGCAGCGCCAATCCGCGCCGCGAGGCAACGCGCTCCAAGTCGCGCATCCGCCAGCTTTCGTACAGTAGACCGGCAGCCAACACAACGACGATAACAACCACAACGGAGACCCAGTTTGGCATCGTTTCAGACTCAATCGCTCTCTGCCTCTTGCTGGCGAAAACGGGAGCGCCGATCGATCACCGAACAAAAAAAGGATTACCCGGTCACCTCACCAGCCCGCAGCGCCGTTGACGGATCCACCATCGCCGCCCTCTCCGCAAGAGCCAACAA
>CAZCPL010000516.1:344-1635 GCA_964500255.1 uncultured Solibacteraceae bacterium
ACAGACAGAAGTCCGCGATGGCAAACGAGGGTCCAATCGCCTGCCTTTTCGACGGTTCGATTGGGTCCGAGTCCGAAGAGTGCAGGGTTTGCGGGCGCCCCCCGAACAGCGACGATTGTCGACGGCTGGCGACTCTTTCCGCTGCCCAGAGCGCAATCGAAGACCAGGATCTCGTTGCCTCCCCGATCATCCAGTTTTCATGGGACTCTTCAGATAGAAGCCCACGTACGAGTAGCCTTCGACTCCGCAAACGAGCCCAGTTCCTTCTCGCGCTTGTGAACTTCATCGATGCCATAGAGGACAAGGACCACATTGCGGCGATGATGATAAACCACTCGATCAGAGGAACATTTTACTCAGCCCGAAGCGCCGTCGACGGATCCACCATCGCCGCCCGCCGTGCAGGCAGGAACGTCGTCGCCAAGCCCGCGAGAGCCAACAAGGCAGTTACCGCTACTACCGTCCACGGATCCTGCGCCCGCACCCCAAACAGATATCCTTCGAGTAACCGCGAAGCCGCCCAGGCGCTCGGAATGCCCAACGCCGCTCCGGTCAGAGGTCGGTGGGACGGCTCGTGTAGATAATCTACAACGACTCTTGTAGATGATCAAGGGGAAAGTTTAAATGAAGATCGTGCCGCGTAAGTATTCGACGGCGTGCCCTGCCATGGTCACTCTTTCGCCGCGGTCTTCGCACCACAGTTCTCCGACGCGCTTCGAAACTTGCAGTGCCGTCAGTTTGCTCTTGCCAAGCCTTTCAGCCCAATACGGAATCAGGTTGCAGTGGGCGGAACCCGTTACCGGATCTTCGTCGACGCCTGCGGCCGGTGCAAAGAAGCGCGAGACGAAGTCGACGGACTTGCCCGGAGCGGTCACGACAACGCCCATGCGATCCATCTTCGTGAGTTCGCGCATGTCGGGAGTCAGCGCGCGGATCTCTTCCTCGGTCTGGTAGACAACGAAGTAGTCGCGCGATCCGAGAACGTGCTGCGGCTTGCCTCCGAGGGCTTGCTTCAGACGCGAATCGACGGCGCAAGGTTCCGGCTTGCGGGAAGGGAAGTCCATCGAAAGCAGTCGGCTATCTTCGCGCGTGACGACGAGTTGTCCTGCGAAGCGGGTGTCGAAGGCGATGCTTTGGGCGGCTTTGTCCAGATGCTGAAAGATGGCGAAAGCCGAGGCCAACGTGGCGTGGCCGCAGAGGTCGATTTCGTGTGCTGGAGTGAACCAGCGGAGATCCCAACGTCCGTCATCCTTACGGATGATGTAAGCAGTCTCGGCGAGGTTGTTCTCGA
>CAZCPL010000516.1:1645-2479 GCA_964500255.1 uncultured Solibacteraceae bacterium
ACATAGGCGGCAGCCAGGGTGGCGTGGCCGCAGAGATCCATTTCGACCGTGGGCGTGAACCAGCGGAGGCGATAGCCGTCGGCTTCTTTAACAAAATAAGCAGTCTCGGCGAGGTTGTTCTCGATGGCGATGTTCTGCAGCGTCTCGTCAGGCAGCCATTCGGAAAGAGGGACGATCGCCGCGGGGTTGCCTCCGAAGACACGGGAGGTGAAGGCATCCACTTGGTAGATGGAGAGTTCCATGCTTTAGTTTAGTGGGTCGCGGCGCGCGAACGGCTGCGTTCGTGATCGACGAGTTCGTAGAAGATGGCGAGCACTTGCTTACGGTACTGATAAATCTTATGGAAGTTTTCGCGCGAGGTTTCATAGCCGCGGTGGTGGAGCCACTTGTTGATGAGGTCCGGTGCAATGTCGATGTCACGACGTAGCGTGTCAGGCGAGTGGCCTCGCAGGAAGAGTCCGTAGAAGAGAGCGGCCTCTCTCTGCGGAGCCATCGGATCGAAATCGTCCATCGGGATCATAACGAGTTACCTGCTGCCTTGTTATCGAATGCCGAATACCGAATTATAGCGAGCAGGCCGCCGTCTGGCAAGACCCGCGTTTGCGGTGTTGTGGCGGCGACACTTAGCGCAATCGCTGCTGGTGAGTAGAGTCCAGTGGCTCTAACGCTGGGTGCCGGCTCCGACTCGGACCGGAAGGAGCAAGCCGTGGCTTCTGCGGCCCGGTCGCTCACGCTCCCGGCTCGGAAGCCTTCGGAACTGCCTTAGAGATATTCAATTTTCAAAGATCCGCCGGGTGAGGCAACCTTTACAGGGTCCACCCGAGCACAGGGTCA
>CAZCPL010000517.1:0-2458 GCA_964500255.1 uncultured Solibacteraceae bacterium
CCATTGGAGCGGAGCAGTGCGAAGTCCTCGATGTCGGCGCCGGCTTTGGACTGCTCTCCGAAAACTTCGTCTTTGAAGGTCACGAGTTGGCCAGCTTCGCGGGGCACGCGGAAGCGGAGGACGAAGGATTCGCCAGATGAGGCGCGGCGATCGCTTTCTTCGCGGGAAAGTTCGCGCATGTCGGGGTTGAAGAGCCAGGATCCGCCTTCGAAGGATTTTTCTGCGGAGTTGTCGATGGCTGGGGTGAAATCGCGGTAGGCGAGTCCGCGTTCGAAGATTTGCCAAGCGGATTTGGCGTGAAGATCGAGGCGCTCGGATTGGCGGTAGTATTCGTCCCAGGCGAGATCGAGCCATTTGAGTCCATCAAAAATGGAATCGATGGAGGCTTGGGTGTTGCGTTCGAGGTCTGTATCGTCGAGGCGTAGGATTACGGTTCCGCCATTGCGGCGCGCGTAGAGCCAATTGAAGATAAAGGTTCGTGCGCTACCGATGTGGAGGTAGCCGGTTGGCGAGGGAGCGAAGCGGACTCGGATCATTCCTCTTCAGGATAACCCGCACGTCTGTGGACTCTCGATTCGCGTCGAGGCTACTTCAGCAGTCCTTCGCGATGCAGCCGGGTTACCATTGCGGCGCGCGAGGTGACGTTCAGCTTCGCGAAAATCCGAAGCATGTAGGTGCAGACCGTCCACGCACCGATATCCAAGACTCCAGCACTGATTTTATTGATTTTATTGGGATACCCTGCCGCGACCGCCGCGACCATTCTCGCGATTTCTTGTTCCCGTGGCGAGTGGCTGCCGTGGACCGCGGGCGTACGCAACTCGATCACTGCCTGCAAGGCTCCGCTGATGGATGTCAGCCAGGCGCTGGCTCAGTGCTGGCAGGACTTGACGGAGCGGATCGGGACGCCTGGGTTGAGGATGCGCGAGGCGGCGGCTTCGGCGGTGTTGAATGAGCCGGTGTCGGCGTAGGGTTCCAGAGTTCAGGGGAGAGGAGTGAGTTTTATGGCCAAGAACGATCCTCATCAAGAGGATCACTGGATCAAGGTCTGCGGCAAGATTCTCGATACGAACGGCAACGCAATCGAGGGAGTCCGCGGTGCCCTTCTTTACGGCTACAAGATCGAGAAGACCTTTGTGTGTTCCTCGGTTGGCGACTTTAGCGTCGAAGGGCAGGGGGTCACGCATGTCGGCTTTGGCCGTGCCTTTGCAACGCCGACGGCGGCATACGTTCTTCAAAGCGAAGAGGCAGCGGTGCTGCTTCCTGACGATTGCGGACAAGAGCTGACTATGCCGACGCTACACTATCGTCAGCTCTCGGGGGAAGGGACTGCCTTGAGAAACCGCAAGCGAAGGTTAGAGCCTCCGGCGTTGCTTAGAGAGAGGAACGCCGTCTTCGCTTGATCGACCTAGGTGTGGTTCGTCGCTGGCTCGGCCACGGGTGTTGGCTTAGCGTCGCATCCTGCGGCGACCAGATTGCCTAGGCTTTGTGAGAACGCAGCCATGACTTTCACGTCCAGGTCGCTGTCTGCGTGAAAGCCTCCAAAGGTCTTGACGTATGCCAAGTTGCTGTAAAGGGGGTCTTTGTAGTTGGCGATCTGACCGTGTTCAAAGGCGATGCGCAATTCGCGGACTCCCTCTTCGACCGTCTTCGAGCACTCGAATCCTAGCCGTTCGCGGATCTTTTGGAACGATACCCGGTAATTGCGTTTATCGGCGTTTTCGACGTTTTCGACGCGTGTGTCCGGGAATTCGGCGCGGATGAGATCGGCGACTTGGGACAGGTTGTAGTTCAAGCGGTCGTCTCCGACGTTGAAGATTTCGCCACTGACCTGATCGACAGGGGCCTCGAGCGCTTGGCAGACGGCTTCGGCGACGTCCTCGACGTGAATGAAGGGTCGCCATTGATCGCCGTTGAAGATCGTGATTACTCCTTCCTGGAAGGCCTTCGCTGTGAGGAGATTCACCACCAGATCGAAGCGGGGCCGGGGTGCGAGGCCGAAGACGGTCGCGAAGCGCAGGATGACCGGATGGAATGTATCGGACGTCGCATCCAGCAGAACTTTTTCGGAGTTCAGCTTGGTTTCGGCATAGAGCGAGATTGGAGCAGTGGCGGACTGCTCGTCCATCAGGTATTCCGAAAGGCCGTAGACGCTACAACTCGAGGCGAACAGGAAACGCTGGACCCCGTGTCCCTTGGCGATCTCCAGCATCATGCGCGTCGCGGCATAGTTGATCTCGCGGGCGTTCTGGTCGTCGGCCGCGCAGGCGGGATCTCCGACGATGGCAGCGAGATGGATCACATCCCGGACTCCAGACATGGCGCGTACGACGTCTTGGATGTTGCGGCAGTCGCCATGGATGAATTCAAGGCGTGGATGTCCCAGAACTGAAGCGATTGCGGAGTCTCCGTACGTGAGCTTGTCCAACAGCCTGACGTGCAGTCCGCGATCGAGTAG
>CAZCPL010000518.1:0-2430 GCA_964500255.1 uncultured Solibacteraceae bacterium
GTCGGTATTGATGAATCCGGGTGCGACGGCGTTGACAGTGATGTTGCGCGAGGCCATTTCCTGGGCGAGGGTTTTGGTGAGTCCGATCAAGCCGGCTTTGGAGGAGACGTAGTTTGCCTGGCCGGGATTTCCGGTCTCGCCAACGATCGAAGAGATGTTGACGATGCGTCCCCAGCGCTCTTTCATCATGGGCATGAGCACCTGTTGGCAGCAGAGAAACGCGCCGGTGAGGTTGGTGCGGATGACGGATTCGAAGTCCTCGAGTTTCATGCGAATGGCGAGACCGTCTTTGGTGACGCCGGCGTTGTTGACGAGGATGTCGATCTTGCCGAATTCCTTGGAGGTCTTGGCGAACGCGTTCTTGATGGAATCCTGGGAGGCGAGGTCTAGTTCGATGGCGTAGGCCTCGCGGCCTTCGGCCTTGATCGCACTGGCAACTTCCTCGAGTTTGTCTATGGCGCGCGCGGCGAGTACGACCCGGTATCCGGCTTGGGACAGGTTGAGTGCGACGGCCTTGCCGATGCCACGGCTGGCTCCAGTGATGAATGCGGTGCGGCTGCTCATTGTGTTCGAAGACTTATGATAGCGAAGCATCATAATAGATCTTGTCGGCATCTGAGAAATTTATGGCCCATCAGGATCTACGCGAGTTCATCGCGGCACTCGAAAAAGCTGGAGAATTGAAACGGATCACGTTCGAAGTGGATCCGAAGTTGGAGATCACGGAGTTTGCGGATCGCAGTGTGAAGACCGGAGGTCCGGCACTGTTGTTCGAGAATGTGAAGGGTTCGAAGATGCCGGTGTTGGTGAATGCTTTCGCCAGCAAGAAGCGCATGGAGATTGCGCTTGAGGTCGATTCGGTGGATGAGATCGCGGCTCGCATCAGCGAGTATCTGCAGATGAAAGTGCCGGAGGGGTTTCTTGGCAAGCTGAAGATGCTGCCGAAGCTGGCGGAAATGGGCGCGTTCTTCCCCAAGATGGTCTCGAACGGCCCGTGCAAGGAAGTGATCAAGAAAGGCGCGGATGTGAATCTGCGCGAGTTTCCTGTGTTGACCTGCTGGCCTGACGACGGTGGACCTTACATCACGTTACCGATGGTGTTTTCGAAGAATCCGGAAACGGGTAAGCGCAACTGCGGCATGTATCGCATCCAGGTTTACGATGAACGCACGACGGGCATGCATTGGCAGACGCACAAGCAGGGTGCGGAACATTATCGCCGTTTATTGAAAGAGGGCAAGGTCACGCGGATGCCGGTGGCGGTGGCGATTGGCGCGGATCCGGCGGCGATGTTTTCGGCGATTCTGCCGCTGCCTCCCGATCTGGACGAGATGATGATCGCGGGTTTCATGCGGTCGAAGCCGGTGGAGATGGTGAAGTGCGAGACCTCGGATATTGAGGTTCCAGCGAATTCGGAGATCGTGCTTGAAGGCTACGTGACGCTGGGCGAGTTGCGGACGGAGGGGCCATTTGGAGATCACACGGGCTACTATTCGCTGGAAGATGAGTATCCGGTGTTTCATGTGGAGTGTGTGACGCATCGCAAGAATCCGATCTATGCGACGACGATTGTGGGTCCGCCGCCGATGGAGGATTACTACATGGGGCGGGCGATTGAGCGGATCTTTTTGCCGTTGATGCGGATGCAGATTCCTGAGATGCGCGATATGTGCATGCCGGCCGAGGGGATCTTTCACAACCTGATGTTGATCTCGATCCGCAAGTCGTATCCGATGCAGGCGCGCAAGGTGATGCATGCGGTGTGGGGTTTGGGGCAGGCGATGTTTACCAAGTGCATCGTGGTGGTGGATGACGATGTGGATGTTCAGAATTACAGCGAAGTGGCGTGGAAGGTGCTCAACAACATCGATCCGCAGCGTGATATCGAGTTTGCGATGGGTCCGATCGATTCGTTGGATCATTCGAGCCGGATGTTGAACTGGGGTTCGAAGATGGGCATCGACGGGACGCGCAAGTGGCCGGGGGAAGGCTTTACGCGACGGTGGCCCGACGTGATCACGATGCCGCAGGATGTGAAGCAGCGGGTGAACGAGATGTGGAAGAAGGCTGGGCTGAAGTAGGTGTTCAAAGTCAGCGGCGCGGAATCGCTGGCGCTGGGCGCGATTGCGGTGTTGCTTGGGATTTGGCTGCGGCGACGGCTGACGTTTTTGGAGCGATGGAGCATTCCGGGTCCTGTAGTGGGTGGGTTGCTGATCGCGCTGGTGTTCTCGATCTTGCGTGGGCGCATGTTGTCGATGGATGTGGATACCTCGCTGCGCGACCTGCTTTCGCTGGTTTGTTTCACGATTATTGGTTTGAATGCGAGCTTTCGCGTGTTGGTTCGCGGTGGCGCGGCGATCCCGTTGTTGTTGCTGCTTGCGGGAGTTGGGGCCCTTTTCCAGAATCTGTTGGGTGGGGTCTTGGCGTGGT
>CAZCPL010000519.1:0-2415 GCA_964500255.1 uncultured Solibacteraceae bacterium
TGCGTTTCCGGGTCAAGAAAAAACGCTATGTCTGCCGGAACCGACCGCATCTGTCTCGGAAAGTTGTCGCGATCCGACTTATCCTTCTTTGTTCTTCGCCGTTGCCACTCAACCATCCGCCTACCCTGAGTAGAAATGATTCGTTGGATTCAGTATGACCACGCGGCTAACAGTTTCTCGCCCCTCACTGGAGGTGTTTATCCGCGCGGATGACGGTAACAGAGTTGCCTGCTGACCGCCGTATGCATCCAGACATCTGTAGAACGGAGTGGCATGTAGTCAGCCCGAAGAAGTGCGTGCCGTCTGCTCACAATGTCGCGATATGCTCGCCGCCGATGCGGGTTCCGAGCATCGTGGGTCGTA
Organism: uncultured Solibacteraceae bacterium; assembly: GCA_964500255.1. Classification (GTDB taxonomy): domain Bacteria; phylum Acidobacteriota; class Terriglobia; order Bryobacterales; family Bryobacteraceae; genus F-183. The sequence continues at coordinate 364 of CAZCPL010000519.1, forward strand.
GATCGAAAGTTGATATCAGAAGCGCTTTGTTTTGTCGTCGAAGCAATCTGTCGGTGGGTCCCCGGGATCGGCACGCATCTAGAGACTAAGTTCCGGTAAAACATTGGGCGGGTGGATGGTCCTTCGAACATCGAGTCCGATGTACGACGCCTCCATCGCTACGGTCGACGCGCAGCCATCCCGGTAGCGCCCGCTCCTCAACCAGGTGGGACAGTGCCCGATTTCACCCCAAAGGAGTGGGTGGAAAAATTCGGCACAGTGGGCCAGAAAGTCGGTCAGCATCTTGTGGGCGAGGGTGTGGAACAAGCCGCGAGAGTAGGTACTCGGATCGGCACAAAGTTCCTACCATTCGTCGGCTGGGCGCTTCTCGCCGTTGGTGTAGTGACTGTTGCCGTGATCGCCTATGAGGTCTTCTTCGCGCCAGCTTCGCCGGCGTGGACACCCGCTCCGGGCAAGGTTCCGCTAAAACCGCCCGCCCCGAAGCCGCCTATCCCAATGCCTCGTCTGATCGATAAAACTCTGGACTTCAACAAAGTGGGCACGGCGATGTCCACATCTATCAACGCGCTTGCGGGTCTCGCGGTTGGTGCCGTCGCCGGCGGTGGTACAGGATTCGGCATTTGCGGATTGAGCGGTTCAATTAGTTCTTGCCTTCTCCCGGCGCTCGACGTCACCAACAACTGCGCCAGCATGACCGCGGCGGCACACCTGTGTGCTCCGACCGAACCTGTCCCCGGCACCCCGGGGCGGATGGGTTCCGCCGTCGACGCGGCCCCAGTGACCGCACCCGGCGGCGCAGGTCAAGGCAGTAACGGCGGTAACGGCCGCGGAAACTCACCCGGCGCCGGGACTCCCGACCGCGGTCGCGGACCGGATGGCGCTGACGAAGGCGATGGTGGGGACGCCAACTTAGACACACAGAATCTCGCTGACCTGTTTTCTGACGGGGCCACTCCGTCGGCAACGGAACTCATCAATTTCGCGAAGGGTCAAGGTTGGACCGAGGCTCCGCGAGGGAGCGGGCCAATAAAACTCATCGATTCGAACGGCGTATCCCGACTAACATTAACGACTGGAAGTCCGCGGACGCCTGGAAGCGAGTTGCCCCATGTGGAGATTAGGAACCCGCGCGGGCTTAGTGTCGACCCAAACGGCAACCTCGTATTGAGAAAGAGCATTGGAAATCACCCGCCGATCGAATGGGATTGCTAATGGCCAGTTTGCCCTATACCGCCCTCGATGGATTCTCTGGGGTCTACCTCGAGGACAGTTTTGTGCTCGCCATTGACGAAGCCGCAAACTCGCTGTCATTCGTGTTGGAGGCCGTACTGACCCCTGAACATCACTGCTATGTGCCACCGGATGAAACGCAACAACATTGCTATAAGGCGGCGCACCTTGCTTTCCTTCATGTCCGTCAAGTCAAATGGTGCCGCAGGACATTTGAGCGCTTTTACGACCAGAGCAATACTTTCGATCTCGGGAACATCGACTCAATGTCTGTCGAAGGCGCCGAATACCTTTTGTGTGGCGATTGGGGCGAAGTTGCCCTTTGGTGCGACGTCCCACCTAGGTTGACTGTTGAGTGCTAAACCCGGCGTACGTTGAAATCACGCCACCTTCCGTGGCACCAGACAAGTGACATCCGCCGCGGTGGCCAGCACTCATGGTTACACCGGACCCCTCTCTGTCAGGCTGGTGTGAGACACCCCGCGGTTGTGGGGTAAGCCTTTGAGAGGGCGGGGAACGGATCACCATCATGGCAGAATCACAACCACCGGCGGCCGGCGACTCGGTCACGGATAGGGTGCTCGCCGGCTTCGAGTATCAAGCGGCGCGAGCGGCTGCCGATCGCGCACTCCGTGCCATGCACGAGTCAAACCCCTCGCTACGGGGCCTGGAGTTAAATCACATTAAACTCGTCAAGTTTGGTGGTGATCCGGCAGACCTGTGCAACCGGATTGCCCTAACCCGCTCGGAACCCGCCCCATACACATCGTGGTGGCGACAGGTGCAGCGAAACATGGACGGGAATTGGGCCCATGGATGAGC
>CAZCPL010000520.1:0-2415 GCA_964500255.1 uncultured Solibacteraceae bacterium
CGGCCGGAGATTGACGCCCCGGAAAGCGGGATGGGTTGGCAAGACGCCCGTATCGATTACGGCGGCCGATTCACCTCGCCCCGTGAATCCCAGTGCCCACAATGTTGGCGCTCCGGTAGAGGCGACGCTCGTGCTCAATTGGGTCCTGGCATTGCGCGCGAGTGCGATTTCCGCGACCAGCGGGTCGGCTGCGAGTTCCGATAGCGACAACGGAGGGATGATCGCGGAGACCAGATTCACCCCCGCCAACCGCTGAATCGCCCGCCCTCTCAGACTCTCGATCTTGTTCGCAAGAACGGATTGCTCACCATCGATCGACTCGTGGATTTCCCGAAACGCCGACTGCCTCGTACGCACGATCTCGGCCTCGAGATCGACACGCAAAGCATCTACCGAAAACCGATCGCCACGGAACTGCGCGTCGCGCATTCGCCCCGCGAGCAGCAGCCTCCTGATTTCGGCACCGCCCTCGTGACGCCGGACGATCTCAGCTTGCGGTTGATGCCGGAGGAGGATCAAGACAGGAATCGAGTCCTTGCCCGATGCCACCTCCCGCGAGAGAAGAGGATCGATCAACGCCTGTGCGGCAACAGGCGGGATGACGGCCAACAAAACCGCGACGGCGCGCAGAGTCATATAACAGGAAAGCGCAAAAAAGTGTCCAGATGGTCAATTTCTCCGGCATAATTGTGTCTGTGACCCGCCTTGCGATGCTTCTTTTCACTTGGATGACGGTATTCCTGGCGGCCGAAACCCATCCCTACGCCCCTCAGCCGGAGGATGCCCGGTTGCGTCGAAGTTCGGCAATCGTCGAGCAGGCCAGTATCGCCAAACAGGACGGCATCCCTTCTCTGACGCTCAAAGGTACGCTGCCGACAGGATGCCACCAGTTGCGCCTCAGTATCCCGGAAAAGGCGGACAGTCAGAACCGGATCGCAGTGCAGGCTTGGAGCGTCGTCGAAAAAGGACGTGTCTGCGCGCAGATGCTACAGAACTTTTCCGCCACGGTGCCAATGAAGAAGCTCAAGAAGGGCAAGTACGCAGTGATCGTTTACGACCAGGAACTCGCGCAGGTCGAACTCAAGTAGCCTCCTGATCACGCAGCATCTCATCCATCAACAAGTGAAAATGATGGACGCCGTTCTCCCGCTTCACCGAAAACCTTCCGCGATCGTAGGTCCGCGACTGCAACCCCTTCTGTACAGATTCACAGATTCCAATATCTTCCTGCTGGATCTCATCGCTGAACGCGATCGTGTCCTCACGCACACCGCCAGATCCCGGATAAGCGAACCACTCGAAGATCGTCAGCACCTTGTCGTGCCCAACCGGAACGATAATGTTGCTCGACAGGTTGTCAGGATACACATTCAACATGAAGTTGGGAAAGATCCAATAATAAAGCGCCCGATGCTCCGCTGACGCATCCGCATACTGCCGTTTGGCATCCCCTGAAGAGGGACGCAAAGGCGCGTACTGCGACGAATACCAGCGATACGGATCCACTCGATACTGCGAATAGTCCAACTCGCGGAACAGCCCCGGATGCGCCGCCGGCAAATGATAGCCTTCGAGGTAATTGTCGACGTACACTTTCCAGTTGCACTCAATCAGATAGTCCCGCCGATAGTTGAACTCCAACTGATTGAGCGAACATCCCAGCGACGCTACCTCGCCGGGAATCGCCCCCATCACCTCGGCCAACGGAGGCGCGGCACCATCCACATTGACGAACACAAACGGACCCCAAACCTCCACACGATACTCCGGCAAGCAAACCGAAGCGCGATCCCAGTCATTGACGCCTTCGAACTCCGGAGCACCATGCAAGCGCCCATCCAACTGATACGTCCAGCCATGGTACGGGCACTTCAACACAGAAGCCTCGCCCTTGCCGCACGCGATCACCGACGCACGGTGCCGGCAAACATTGGCCAACGCGCGCAGCTTGCCGTCGGAAAGAGATCGCGTGACGACAACAGGCTCGCCCACGATCTCGCAGGCAAAATATTGGCCTGGCTTTGCTACGTCACGCGCGTGTCCCACCGGCTGCCATGTATGCCAGAACACGCGCTCACGCTCGCGTTGCATATACGCAGGATCGGTATACCAACTCGATGGCAATGTCGACGCACGAGAGAGATCGGGGTCCATCACAACTTTTTCCAATGCTGATAAAAAAGCGCCAGAGGCAAACCAACGACATTGAGATAGCAGCCGTCCACACCTTCTACCCAGCGCGACATCTTGCCCTGGATCCCGTAGGCTCCAGCCTTGTCCATCGGCTCGCCAGACGCCACATACCAGGCGATCGCGTCATCGCTCATCTCGGCAACGCGCACGCGGGTCACAGCATGATCGACGACTTGTGCACCGGACGCCGCACGCAAGCAGATGCCGGTAATGACCTCATGC
>CAZCPL010000521.1:0-2408 GCA_964500255.1 uncultured Solibacteraceae bacterium
AACTGAATCCCGCCGGCGGAATTGTGGATCAAGGAGACGGCACCGGGCGGCACGCCAATCGAGCGAAGAAAAAATAGCCCGAATCGTCAGGTGGCATCGGACCAACCCAAGCACCATTCCTACAGCTCTGCGCGACTAGGGCGGAGTGATCGCAGCGGGAGGCTCGCTCAAACGGATCAGAGTTTCCTGCAAGCGTGCCGCAAACGCCTCATCGATGTTTCGAATTTCGCTCAGTAATCCTAGAGTTGTAACCTGGAGCGCCCGAGAGAGTTCGGCGGTATCGAGTTGACGAACCAAAGAACCCTCGAACTGAGCCGCAATTCCACTTGGCAACTGATCGATGCCGCGCCCATGCTCGGAAGGGAGCCCATGGCGAATACAGGCCAGCGCGAGCGTGTGGTCGCGAATGCTACGAATCATGTATTCGGCTTGCCATAACTTTCGTCTTGCGATACAGCTTCGCGCGTGGAGTGCGTATAACCACCCGAGTCCAATGATGTCTCCGGGGGCTTGCGGCGAAGCATATCTGGGCTCATTCTCCTTTCCGAACACGAGACGGAAGGTTGGCCCTAAGGCTCGGAATTCTACAGCGGGCACAAAGGCGAGATCGACCTGCAGAGTTGTCGGGAGTAAAAAGACTCGGTAAATCCACACCCCGGCCTTCACGTCAAGATGATGTAAGGCTCCGTGCCGGTCGTACATCAACGCCGTCCAGTCGGAGAACTCGCTCCACTTCTGCGGCATCGGCAACGCCAAAAGCGAGATCGATATCCGACCACATATCTTCGCGTTCGGCTGCGGCCGAACCGGTCACCGCAGCGGCGCTGATGCGCGGGTCCTTGGCAGCGTATTCGAGGAGATCGGAGCGCAGCCGACTGCGTTGCTCGGGGGCAAACATTACGGTATCTGGTTCCATCTTATGCCAACCCGGAATCAAAGGACCTAGCATTTCCGGTTGTTTGGAAGTCCAGCGGTATCAACGCAGACAAATTAGCTCCTCACACTGGACGCCATGAGAACTCTTGCACTGTAGATCCCCCTCTGCTCGAACCGATCCAACTCCTTTTGCAGCGAAAGGATGTGACTCAATCGGCAAGCTCATCCAAGTAGTTACCCGGACTGGATGCAGGGCCGATGCTGCCAAAATCGCCGCCCGATCCAAGCCGAGCACCCGCCCCGATCCCGAGGTCGTGGCAAAAGCCAAACGCCGACGCTTCAAGATGGACTACAAACTCCGCATTCTGCGCGAAGCCGACAACGCCAGCGAACCTGGTGCCATCGGAGCCATGCTTCGCCGCGAAGGACTCTACTGTCCCTGCTCGCGTCCTGGAGGCAGGAACGCGAAGCTGGCATCCAGGACGCCCTCAGCCCGCATAAGCGTGGCCCCAAGTCCAAGCACGACCCGCTGATTCTGGAAAACCAGAAGCTGACTCGTGAAAACCAGCGTTTGACCGAGAAGCTGCGCACCGCCGAGATCATCATTGACGTTCAAAAAAAAGTGGCTATGCTGTTGGGTCACCCGATCTCGAACCCGGATCAGGAGGCGAACCTCTAATGGACACGGTCCTGGAACTGGCATCGTGGACGGGAATCCGCACCGCGTGCGATGTGCTCGGCGTGGCGCGCCCCAGCTTGTATCGGCTCCGGCCCATCATGGGACCGGTCGAGCGGGCGATGTGCGTGATCCCAGAGAAGAAGAAGAACCCGCCAGCGCGATCCCTTAGCGCCGCTGAGCGGGTCGATGTTCTCGTGCTCCTCCACAGCCCACGGTTCCAGGACCAATCTCCAGCTGCAGTCCAAACCACGCGCCTCGATGAAGGCATCTACGACTGCTCGATTCGCACCATGTACCGGCTGCTCGCCGATAGCGGCGAAACGCGGGAACATCGCGCTCAACTGACGCATCCGCCTTATGAAAGCCTGAGCTTCTCGCCACTCAACACAATCAGGTCTGGAGTTGGGACATCACCAAGATAAAAGGTCCCGTCAAGTGGACCTACTTCCATCTCTACGTCATCATGGACATCTTCAGCCGCTACATTGTGGGGTGGATGGTGGCACCTCGCGAAAGCGCCGCTCTTGCCAAACAATTGATCGCCGACACCATCTAGTCTATCCAGTCTAGTTTCCAGCATCGTAAGCATTTCTGATTCAAAAGTCTTGAACTCACTCTTGCCGTTTTGGTTGTATCCGGACTATGGTGAAAGGGTAGATGGAGCGAAAGCCATTGACCAACAGACTCAATAAGTTCCGCGGCATACTTACCATACCTTCGACCCCATTTCGCAAGACCGGAGAGATTGACATACCGAGCTTCCACCGGGTGGTCGACTTCTGCATTGAATGCGGCGCCCACGGGCTGGTCTTCCCGGTCAATGCCAGCGAATGGATCCACCTGAGCGACGACG
>CAZCPL010000522.1:0-2377 GCA_964500255.1 uncultured Solibacteraceae bacterium
AGAAAGAGTAGAGCGGTGGAAAGCACTACTTTGACTGTAACCTCCCGAGGGACCTTAACTCCAGCAAGCCGAATACTGCGAAGTGATCCGACGGATAGCGATCGCCCCGATGCAGCGTCACCGTCTCGGCAATCACCGGTTCAATGCCCGGCCCGCGGAAAAAGATCCAATCAATACGAGGGCCGGTCGTCGTTCCCTTGAACCCGTTGAACGTACCCTCCGGGCCAAACTTCTGTGGCGCCTTCATCCACAAATCGCTGAGACCGGCATCCGCAAACACCTTGTGAACAGGACCCGTCGCGGGCGCGTTGAAGTCTCCCGTCAAAATAAACGGCACCTTGAGATCGAGCTTGCCGATCCGCTGCGCGATCAGTTCCGCGCACTTCTTGCGCGCCCCTTCGTCCTGACCCCGATGGGGAAAATGCGTGTTGTACAGCACGAACCGCTGCTTTGACTCGCGCATCTCGAACAAGCCCCACGTGACCATGCGCGGCAGTGTGACATTCCACGACATGCTGCCCGCGCTCTCCGGCGTTTCCGAAAGCCAGAAATTTCCAGACTTCAGCAGCTTCAACTTTGCAGGCTTGTAAAAGACGCCCATATGTTCGTCTTCCTGATTCCCGCGCCGACTCACGCCGAACCACTTGTATTCCGGCGCTTTCGCCACCAGATACTCGCCCTGCAAATGAAATAGCTCCTGCGTGCCAACGATGTCCGGATCCTTTGCCCGTACAGAAGCCACGAACATGTCGCGACGCAAGTCCCAAAGATCCGCGCCATCGCCCTCCGCCGGATATCGCACGTTGTATGTCATCACGCGCAACAGTTCCGCGGATGCGCACGCCGTCAACAACAAGAACAGGGAAAATCGCACTATGGGACTAGCTTAGCTGGATCCAATCGCCAGATATTCTGCTCGCGCAAATTGCTCAGCCACACCGAGCCATGCGCATGCAAAATCGCATCGCCGCCCGCGCCGACATACTGGTGTGTAACTTTCTCGGTCTTCACATCGATCACCGAAATTGGAATCTGAAACACCGTGATCCAAACCTTGCCACCGCCCGCGGAAATCTCACCTCCTCCGCCAGGGATGCCAACCGGAATCGTCGCCACCACCTTGCGCGTCTTCGGATCCACCTTCGACACCGCGCCATCGCCTTGATTGAGCGTCCACACAAAGCCCTCGCCCACCGTCAAAAACCTCGGTCCCGGACCCACCTCGATCTTGTCCGTCACCTTGTTCGTCTTCGGATCGATACGCGTCAGCAGATTGCCTTTCGATTGCGTCACCCACACCGCACCTTCGCCAAAGTCCACTGTGTGCGAACCCGCGGGCACTTCGATTTCCGCGACAACAGCGTTCTTTTTGGGATCGATGCGCACGACCTTATCGCCGTCCTTACCAGTCGCCATCCACACAGCGTCCTTCGAACAAGCGATGCCGCCTTCGCTATCGGCAGGCCCAACCGGGATGGTTGCGACAAGCTTCGCCGTCTTCGCATCGACTCGCGCCACAGTCTTATCGCCGCAGTTCGGCGCCCACAGACTTCCGAATCCATAGGCGATGCCGCTGCAGGGCTGCTTGCCCACTTCTACGGTATGTGTGACGGTATTGGTTTTGGCGTCGAGTTTCGAGATGGTGCCCTTGGGCTTGTTCGAAACCCAGATGCCATCGGGAGCGGCGGTGGTCCAATCTGGAACTCCAGGAACCGGGAAAACAAACTCGGGCTTCACCTGATCCATTGGACGCTGCACTTCTTTGATGCCTGGTTTAGGTGGACGCTGCGGGCGTCCAGACTTCTTCTGCACAGGTGGCGCTTCTTGAGCACAGAGCGGAACCAACAACAACATCAACCACAGAGATCGCATGGAAAATTCCTTTTTGAGAGAAGTGATGTGGCTGAGAACAGGGCCAACGAAGCGAACGGGGCGTAAACCGACATAGGGATGATAGCGCCTTTTGATTTGACTCTGCTATCGATTTCTTCTACCATCCTGATAACCGCCCCTGTTTGCTGGCTCGTCCCTCGGCGGACAAGTCTCTTTGAGCCAACCAATGTCAAAACTCATCATTTTTCTCTTCGTCGGCCTCGCTGTTGCGAAAGACCCGAAACCGGTGAAAACAGGCGCTGCACCCGCGCATGGCGTGAAGACGCCGGGGATTCTGATTCCGTATGGGAGCCTGAAGTCCGAGGTGGAAATCACGCTCGATGCGCCCCCCGCAGGGTTCCTATTCACCGATGCCATCGCCTTCACCGGTGACGCGGGCATCCGGCGATTCGATGCGAAGACGAACAAGCCGTTCGAACCCACACGCGACATCGCAGGCGTCGAGAAACCGCGTGGCGGATTGTTGAATGCTTTCTCGTTTGTC
>CAZCPL010000523.1:0-1102 GCA_964500255.1 uncultured Solibacteraceae bacterium
AAGACCTCCGCATCGGCTTGGGCATCCTCGAACTCACCGTTCTGTCGATCTATCTGTTCCCTCGCACGTCCGTTCTCGGTGCGATTCTCACCACCGGTTATCTTGGTGGCGCCGTCTGCACGCACTTGCGGGTCGGTGATCCGATCTGGGGACCGCTGGTTCCCGGCGTGCTGGCGTGGGCTGGTCTCTGGCTGCGGGATCCGCGCCTCGGCGACCTGATCCCACTCAAGAAATAATCTATTTCGACGTCACCCAATCCACAGAAAACTTCGCGTGCTTGATGCCTTCGGCCTTCGGCTGCCCGGCAGGCGCGAAGTGGCTGTAGGTCACGTGAATCATGCCATCCTTCGCCTGAATCACCGAAGGATAGTGATACGAACCGGCTTCCGCCTTTTCGATGTGGCGATTCCAGTTCCAGGTCTTGCCTTCATCGTCTGAAATCGACGCGAGCAGCGAATTACGGCCCTTTTCGGTGTCGTTGTTCACCATCAGCCAGCGCCCATCGCGCAGCGCGATCACTTCCACGCTGGTGCCGGAATTCAGAATCTCGGTATCTTCGGCGAAGCTCCACGACATGCCGTTGTCCTTCGAAACGGACATCAGCACGCGCTTCGGTGGCGGCCCGTTGTCGCGCATGTAGGCCACAAGATCACCGTTCTTTTTGACAACAACCGAAGGCTGCACGCCGCCCCCACTCACAATCGGCTCGCTGCCGAACCAAGTCTTGCCGTTGTCATCGCTCAGCGCCATCAGTCCAAACGAATAGCCGTCCGAATAGAGCGGAACCACCATCCGCCCCGAGGCCAACTGAACCGGATGCGTGCGCGTGAACCAGCCCATACGGGAAGAGTATTTGTTCTTCGCAAGCTCGAGCAATTTCGTCGCACGGGCCGCCATCGGACCACCGGCTTTGATCAGCGGTTCCACAGCCACTTCGGTCTTCTCAGCAAGCTTGACCGGCTTCAGAATGATCGAATCGCCCCAATTAAAGGGCATTTTGCCGGAATCCGCACGATAGTACTTCAGCAGCGAGGTTTCCCACTCGTTGGCAATCACGAGCCCCCAGAACAGCCACAGGCGCTTGTCCCGATCCACCCACAAC
>CAZCPL010000523.1:1112-2366 GCA_964500255.1 uncultured Solibacteraceae bacterium
ACCCACAACACCGGATTCGTATCCGGAAATCCGGGTGTGTCGGCGATGGTGACGCGCGGTGTCCACTTGCCTTTTTCAAAGAAAGAAGCCTCGACGGTGACGTCGTCGGCCGTACGCTCACCGGATCCGCGATACCAGCAGACCATCAGGCGGCCGTCCTTCAACTCAACGATGGACGACGAGTGATTGTGGATGCTCTCCGGCGTGAAGATCATCTCAGCTTCAAACTTCGGCTGCGCGAAAAGAGATGCAGCTCCCAGAACGAACATTGATAGGCGATTCATGAACGAAACACCATCATACCCGTATTCGCCGCACATCCCCGCTCTACTGAAGACTCACTCTGCTTTGGATCGGGAACAAAGATGGCGGGGTACGATCCCAAAAAACTCAAAGAAGTTTCGTTGAACTTCTGGACAGCCCTCACAACATCCAGTCGGAGCCCGGCACCGGAGACCGTGTAGGGGATCTCCGCGTAGCCGTTCTTGCCTCGCGGCCAGAGTGCTTGCGGCGATGGCCTGTAGACCGCTGCGGTCGGTCTCTTCCCCGCCGCCGTGATCGGCTGCACCATGCTGACCGGACCCAGCACGATATCGCCTTCCACAATCGCCATGCCATCGGATTCGACGTATTCAATGGTCTTTCCTTGGTAGACGCCCTGTTTTGCTTCTGGCTGCGTGTCTTGCCCAAGCAGCAGCAGAACCCACAGAGTCTGGCCTGGAATCGACATTCTAAGTTCCCCCTTCAGCGTCTTAGAGCACAAGTGTTGCACAGTGCGGCTCAGTTTGGAAGCGGGGCCCACAAGCGGAAAGGGCCAAACATTCTCACGATTCTCGTTCTGGCGATATGCTATCAATGTCTCAACATCATGATGCGCCGCCGACTCTGGATTCCGCTTCTCATCGCCGCCTCGTTGCCAGCGGCGGACAATCGTATCAGCTTCAATCGCGACATCCGGCCCATTATGGCCGACACCTGCTTCCGCTGCCACGGACCCGACCACAGTTCGCGCATGGCGAACCTGCGTTTGGACTTGCGCGAAGAGGCGATGAAGCCCACGCGCCGCGGAGATGTCCCGATCATGCCCGGAGATCCCGACAAGAGCCTGATCATCCAACGTGTCTTTGCGGAAGGCGCGCGCATGATGCCCCCGGCTTCAGCCCACAAGACGCTTACGTCCGACCAGAAGCAGAAACTGCGCCAGTGGGTCGCAGAAGGCGCGATCTATGAGGGGCACTGGGCCTACCAGCCTGT
>CAZCPL010000524.1:0-2365 GCA_964500255.1 uncultured Solibacteraceae bacterium
TCATGCGTTCTTGGCGATGCCGTTGCTAGCAGTTCGAATCCACGATGGGGAGCCATCGAAAATGAACAGGGCCGTTTTGCACCTGGCGGGCGAGCCCGTTCAACCGTTGAAATCGCGCCAGCCTAGGGTCCTGATCCTCTTCGAATCGTTCGCTGCCGTCGCCCACGGCGTGGTAGTATGGCCGCAGTGGAAGAAGAAACTCCCCGAGGCGTTTACGAGGTCCTGGCCCAATGGGACAGTGACGCCGGCGTCTGGGTGGCCGAAAGCGAGGATGTCCCCGGGCTGGTCGCCGAAGGTGGCTCACCCAACATTCTGGCGCAGAAGCTGAGAATCCTCATCCCGGAGTTGTTGGAACTGAATGGAGTGGCGACCGAGCGGACGGTGCGATTCCACGTACGATACGAGCACGAAGATAGTGACGTCCTGGCATCCTGATGGCCAGTTACACGCCAAAGGTGAAGGAGCTTCTTCGCTCACACGGATGTTGCTTTGAGCGGCCGGGCCGGGGAGATCATGAAATCTGGTTCAGCCCGACCACGCAACGGCGCTTCCCCGTAGACCAGAAGATTCTCTCTCGGCACACCGCGAATGCGGTGCTGAAACAGGCCGGTGTCGCGAAGCAATTCTGACTTGGCGTGACGCAGGAATCCGCCTATGTTCGTCAAATGCTTTGGCCATCCTTCAAGCGGCCGCAAAGTCTCGCATCCGGTCGAGCGTTGCCCTCACCGCCAGTTTCGGACACGCCACCATAGTTCGAAACGCGTCCACGATGGGGAGCCACCGCTCGGAGTCCCAAGAGGACATTTTTCCAACTACAGCAGTTTTCTTGTTGACACCGACACCCCAAGGGTCCGCGGACCAGAGCTCACCGGCACCTTGACTAGGACCGCAGGCGCGTATAAAGTTGCATGCATGCCGCTGTATGGGCGATGAGAAAGAGATCCGCTGGGTAGGCTCTTCTTACGACGATCTGCTGGCATTCCCGAAAGACGCCCGGAAGGAAGCGGGCTTCAGTTGGGGAAAGTCCAAGCCGGGCTTGAGCCCGTAGACTGGAAGCCCTTCGACGATGTGGGTGCCGGTACAAGAGAGATCCGCATTCGGGACGCGAACGGCATCTATCGTGTTATGTATGTCGCCAGGTTCGAGGAATCCATCTACGTCCTGCATTGCTTCCAGAAGAAGACTCAGGCGACCAGCAAGCAGGATAAGGCCATTACTGTGTTGATCAAGAGCATCACCCCGAGCAACCAGTTAAGCTACGTCGCGCATTTCACGGCGGAGGGCCAGGGAATCCTGGTGACAGGCGACGCGGGATGCGTCGATTTCCGACCAGGAAGGCAACAACCGAACTATGAGAAGTTGCTGAACGCGTTATCACCGCTGCATGTCGTGCAGGTCGCCCGTCACGCGGGCAACAACGCGCACTTCTATCATGTGCTGAGGGCCGCGCGGTATCCAAAGGCGGAGCCGCAATCCTTCCTGCTCCTCTCTCACGCGACGCAGGACCGATATCGACCGTCGCGTGAGTTCTGTCAGTTCGTTGAAGACGTTCGTCGGGAACCAGAGATCGTCAGTCTGCTCTTCACGTCGCAACCGCGTGTTCACCAGATTCGCGGTCTCGAAGCTCTCGTCCACGCACCTATTGGGCGTCCTGCGGACCGAGGCGATGTGTGTCTTGAACTTCAAGATGGAATATGGAGGGTTACGAAGCACGCTATCGCGGTTGCAAAAATACTGCCCGAGTGAACCCGGCGTCGGCCGTCGGGCCGGCTACTGCCGCGATTATATCGGGCCGGGAGGCCCAGAGAAAGGAGGCTTCGGAGGCTACGAACTGGCCGATTTAAATCGAGTATGCCTCGAATCCAACGCTCGCGGGTTGGGGCGAGACAGCGAGTCGCTAAAATCCTGGGATGGTCGCCCATTAGGCTTACCGCCATGACGCCGATGAGACTTTGCCGCAGTTGAAGAGGGATAGTTCAATTCGATGGTTCAGCCTGCTTCAGGAAAGTAAATTCTGGGTAGTCCTCTGTTCGTGCATTGTATTACAACAACAAGCTATTGAGTCTCTCCATCAGCGCGATGTCGACGACAAGGCTCGTGAGAATGGTTCGATAGCTATCCACGAGAGGGAGCCAACACTTCAACCCCGTTGAAATCAAGGAGCGAGATAACCGGCCACGCAAATCGCTTCCGGTTCCGCGACCGCCGGATTGCTCCTACTCCGCAAACTGGGTAATTCTAACGGCGCGCCCATCCGGGAAGACCGCGCGGATTTCCAGATCCGCGCCGACCGCTTGAAGATAGCTCGCCAGCGTGCTGACGTACATGTCCGTGCGCCGTTCGAGCTTGGATACGTCACCCTGCC
>CAZCPL010000525.1:0-2359 GCA_964500255.1 uncultured Solibacteraceae bacterium
GGCCCCGCCGGGCCGGTGGGTCACTCTCCGTGAGCATACCCGGGTCATTTCTCGCAAGTGCCGAAGTCCTCGGACGCTTTATCAATTTCGCCACCCTGCGTGTCCCAACTCGCGATCAGTTTACGCTAAGAAAGATGAATGCGCCTTTCCGACATCATCTCTGAGAATAAGTCTGTTCCGGTTGCGAGCTTCAGCATCCATCCCGGTCTGAGCGAAGAGGTACAGAACTGCCTGACCCGCATCGGTATTCTTGATCCTCCGTCGGACGGCAAGTTCGGCCCTGTGTCGAAGTGGGCTCTTGCGGCGCTGGCGGACGGGACCGAGGTGGAGAGTATAGACGCCCGCCTTGCGGACTCGCTGCTGACGGCCGATACCCGGCCCGTGTCGGCGGAGAACGAATTGGTAGCGCGCGTGCTCGACGGCATGCAGCGCCGGAACTTCTGGCTTGCGAGGGAACCGGGTTGCGTGAACATTGTCTATGTCGAGGGCATGAGCCCAGACGGCACACCCAATGACAATACACCGAACGAGTTCAACGATACGCGCTTCTTACTTCGTGTCTCGGAGGGTGGTGTTATGCGGGTCGCTGGATCGTGGGAGGCGACCACTGAGCCGGGACGTAAATTCACGGAGGGTCCCGAGAATCCGAAGGGCGCGGCGCGGATCAGCTTCGGGCAGTTTAAGGCGTGGTGCGTGGGCAATCACAAGAACAATCCCGCGCATGAGGCACTGGTTCAAACGCAGGAGATACCGGTCTTCAGGGACCGGAACAAAGACTTCCGGAGAGATGGCGATTCGCTGTTTTCCGGAATCTTCGGGATCAACCAGCATCACGGGTTTGACTTCAGGAAAGAGGACATACGGGACGCGAGTGCCGGCTGCCTTGTGGGACGACTAGTGGGTGAACATCGCAACTTCATGAAGATCGTAAAGAGTGATCCCCGCTTCCTGGCAAGCCGCGGATATACGTTCATGACGACGGTGATGGATTCTTTCATCGTTGCGGGCATCAGCTAAATAGCAGCCGATTTACGGTCCTGGTTATCTGCCGTTCCCTGGGTCGATGGTTCCATCGCCACCGCTCGACTGGGCAGTTTGATGTACGTCGCCGTCAGCTGCATGCCCAGATTCGCGCGAATGGGGGATGCCCTCACCGGGTTAATGGTCATCCAGCGAAAGCACGCGGGTTTCTGCTTTAACCTGAAGATGCCCCCGGGTGACGCTGCTGCCGGCCGCGAGACTCGATCGAGTAGCTGGAATCAAAGAAATTCCGGCTGATGCGTCTAGTTTGGGTCCGAAATCCCTCTTCCCAAAGGGCCTGCTCAGGACCTTCGTAGGCCAATCGTCGCGAAGTGCCCAAAGACTCTTTGAGCATCTTGCTAAATTGCGCCCGCATCGTTTATTTTTCCAACCCTATTTCGATCCGGCAATTCGATCTGAATACAGCTTCGCGGAAGCGCAATCTGATATCCTGATATCCTCATCGCAACACTATTTTCTCCATAAAATAGATGGACATTGGAAGGCCGTCGACCGGCCCTGAGTCTCGGCCGCCCACCACAAACATCATGGCAGAGGACATCACACAACTTCTAGATAGTGTCCGAGCTGGCGATAAGGAAGCGGAATCGCGGCTGATTTCTCTAGTTTATGCGGAGTTGCGCGCCATCGCCTCGCGCCAGATCCATCGGGAAAGGACTGGACACACACTCCAGACAACCGCTCTTGTGCATGAAGCGTATGTGAAGTTGTTTGCCCAGCCGCAACAGAGTTGGAAAGACCGCGTGCACTTCTTTGCCTTTGCCTCTCAAGTTATGCGGCATATTCTTATCGATTATGCCCGTACCAAATTTGCAGGCAAGCGCGGCGGTGGCTCGAAAGTTGTGCCCTTAGATGAAGCCCTGATCATCTCCGAGGATCGTCTGGAAGAACTACTGATCCTGGAAGATGCTTTGGCAAAGCTGGAGCATCATGATTCCCGCGTGACGCAGGTTGTTGTTATGCGGTTTTATGGCGGGCTGGATATCGAAGAGATCGCCGATTTTCTCCAAGTTTCGGTTCGAACGGTTAAGCGCGATTGGAAGTACGGCCGGACTTGGCTGAAGGCGGAGCTAAGTCCGAAGGGTGCCCATGTCATCGAACAGCCCAGGTCGAGCTAAGGAAGTCTTCGCTGAGGCCGCGGAACTGATGGCTTCGGATCGGAACGCCTATCTCGATAGTGCGTGTTCCGGCGATACGGAGTTGCGGAGTGAGGTGGAGAGGCTCCTTGCTGAACTCGATTCGAACGATGACCTTCTCGGAAGAACTTCGATTGGCCAGCTGCTTTTCGGAGAAACCAGCGATCTCTATACTTTCAACC
>CAZCPL010000526.1:0-2334 GCA_964500255.1 uncultured Solibacteraceae bacterium
GGATAGACGGTGTCGGAATGTCCGAGGCCGAGGATTTGGCCATCTTTCTTGCGTCCCGGCAGTTTGAACTCGACCCGCATGTGCTTGCCGAATTTCCTGTCGCCGGGCAGCGTCTTCACAGTGGCGATGTCGGCGACTTTCGCGGCGAAGAGTTCGACGAAGCCATTGACCGCGGCGGGATCGTCGCTGGGCGACTCGCATTCGACGAGTTCGCGGATCAAATCGACGATCTCAGATTGGTGGGATTGCGTGTAGGCGAGGACGGGGTCCATTTACGAACATGCTAACGCGGCTTGTCGACCTCGGATACATCGAGAATCCGGGACTCCGTCTGGAACTTGCGAAAGTTGCGGTAAGTCTGCTCAACCTCAGCATTCATCTTCTTCCACAGCGCGCGGGCGTTGAGTTTCAAGCGGAACCACTCGGGATGCCACAAATCGTCGTTGACGCGCATCTGCTGCGCCGTCATTGTGGCACCGGGTTGCACGGCGGCGATGAAACCCCCGAAGGTGATCTTGTCGAGGGTAACCACATCGAACTTGAGCCATTCGTTGGACTGTTTCTCGATCCAGATGCGCCCCTTGATTTTGTTGAGTATTTTGCCTTCGCGAGATTTCGCCTGAAAGCCCGGCCGCGGATCCCCGGCAACGCGCCAAGCCGTATAGCCATTCACTTTCTCTTCGCCTTCGATGCGGAATGCGAATGCCTTCATCACCTCTTCTCGAAACTTGATACCTTCTTCAAGCTCTTTGCGTTCCGATTCCACACGCTTGCGCCGCTGGGACTCTGATTCGTTTTTGCGGCGCGCGATTTCCTTGTCCATCTTCTGTTGTTCTTTGCGCGCTTCCGTTGCCGACAGCGACTTGCCGTCTTTTTCGAGGAGCTTTCGATAGGACGTGCCGTCGACATTGAAGACATCCCACAAGCGGGCCTGTTGCTTTTTCTTGCCGTCGGTCTCGTTGGAAACGGTACGTTCCTGCCAAGTGTAATTCGCCAGTTGCCGTTGATGGCGAACTTCGCGATCGATCGCTTTGCGAACCAGATCGTTGACATCGGGCGCCGCGTCGGCAGACAGGGCAAGCAGGATTGCCGCAAGAACCATGCATAGGGATACGCATCCGGCGGCGGACCGGTTCCAAGGGAATGCTTAAAGTAAATTTACGGTGTTTTGCGAACGTTTCGGCTATACTCAGGATGTCCGTCAGAATCCCCAACTATCGAGGCGCGCTCAACAACGCGCGCTGCCAGGAGTCATATGTTTCTTCGTAGATCTCTGCTAGCGATCTCCGCACTCGCTCTGTTTGCGAATGTTGCTTCCGCTCAAGATAAACCGAACTTTTCCGGTTCGTGGAAGATGAACGCCACCAAGAGCGACTTCGGTCCGATGCCCGCCCCCAGCGCCGCATCGCGGACCATCACACACACCGATCCGGAACTGAAGTTCAAGGCCACGCAAACGACCGACAACGGCGAGCAGACCTCCGAAGCCACCTATAAGACGGATGGAACGGAGTTCATGGTGAAGCGCCGCAACATGGAGATCAAGGCGATCGGCAAGTGGGACGGCGCCAAGCTGGTGGTGAAGTCGAAGTTCGAAGCCCAGGGCATGGAAATCTCCAGCATCGAGAACTGGACGCTCGCCGCCGACGGCAAAGAATTGCACATCGTCACGGCGCTGGGAACACCGCAAGGCGACTTCGAACTGAAGATCGTCATGGAAAAGCAATAGTCATTCAGAAAGGCGATTCCGATGAACCGTAGAATCTTTGCCACAGCACTTCTGTTCGCGGCCGGCACTCTGGTTGCGGCGGACAAACCCAATTTCAGCGGCGAGTGGAAGCTGAATATCGAAAAGAGCACCTTCGGGCCGATGCCTCCGCCCGTCTCCCAGGTGATGAAGATCGATCATTCTGACCCGAAGTTGGTTTCCACATCCGATCAGGAATCCGCCGACGGCCAGAAGATGAGCATCGTCATGAAATACACAACCGATGGTGTCGAGGCCGTGAACGACTTGCGTGGCGCGCCAGCGAAGGTGATCGCCAAGTGGGAAGGCGAAGCCCTTGTGGTGAACACGAAGCTCGATTTTCAGGGCATGGAAATCAAGATCGTCAACACCATGAAGTTGGCTACCGACGGCAAATCGATTACCGCCGTCGCGAAGATCGAGACGCCGCAGGGCGATTTCGAGTCAACTTCACTGCTCGAGAAGATCGAGAAGTAAGAAACTGGTTTAGAGTAAGAGGGCGGGGCTTCGGTCCCGCCCTTTTTCTATGTCTCCACGTCCTCCGGAACTCACCATCAAGTCAGTCGCCCTTGGGTTGTTTCTCGCGC
>CAZCPL010000527.1:0-2297 GCA_964500255.1 uncultured Solibacteraceae bacterium
GTGATCGTGACTTCGCCGCTGTAATCGCCATTGGCAAGTTCGGCAGGATCGGTGACGATCGACACCGTGAGCGGATCGCCACCCGGTTCCGGGCGCAACCAGGATGCCGATGTCGTCACCGTGAATTCTTCCGCCGCACCGTTGCCCGGGGAAATCCGCACCAGAAGTGGATCCGGGACGCTGCCGCCACGCGTGTAGTCTTGCGAAATCTCATTGCGATCCAGAGAATAATAAGGCTTCGCGCCCGGAAGTTCACTTGTCGCGGTGAGGGCGGCGAGCGCGTCCACTTTGCCGTAGCCCCATCGGGGATTCGGATCCGGCCCCGTATATTGGTCGCGCCGTGCAGTTTCCTGCAGAATCTTTTTCACCTGCGTTGCATCGAGTGCCGGATTCAGTTCCAGCATCAGCGCGACGATGCCGGTCACCTGCGGATTTGCAGCGCTCACTGCGTTCTGCAACGTATAGAATCCGCCACCATCCTGCACTTTGTTGGTGCGCCCGACGCCATATGCGGACTTCGGAGCGAGGGTCGCGAACACCGAGTTGCCCGGCGCTGAGATGTCGATGCCGAGCCTGCCGTCGGGAGTGGGTCCGATGCCCGAACCTTCCCACAAATCGCCAACGCGATCGACGCGAATCGACCGCACCACACCGTCGAGATCGGCCCACTTTTCCCGAAGCACATAGTCGTTCGGACAGATGTTGTTGCGTGCGGAGGCCAAATCCCAAACCGTGTATCCGGGAACGATGAAGTTCTTGAATTCGCCGCCGCCGTTGATATTGTTGAGCCAGGCGTGAAACGTTGCTCCGGTAGCGGATGCGCCGCGCAGCGTGACGGTGTAACGCCCTGCCGGGCCGGTGAAGTCCACGAGAATCTGGCGCTTCGTGATCGCCCCGGCGGTGGTCACGGCGGAACCGCGGTGCAGGTACGATATGCCCGTTGCCGTTCGCGAATCCGCCGCTTGATTGTTGGCAGGGCTGGCAAAAGGACCCGCGGCCGCTCCTGTCGGAGGCTGAATCGTCACGTCATAGCGATCCGCTTCCGGATACCAGGCTTCGAAGCGAAGTAAGCGAGCGTCGGTCTTTTCAATCTGCAGCGTGACGGTCTGCCCTTGCGCGATGGAAGTCTGTGCGTGGTTGTCGACGCCTCCGTCGTCACTGGATCCGGTGACCAAGACGCGCCCTTGGATGCCAGGTCCGAACTTGGCATCGATGTCGCGGGCGCGGACGCTGGTGCCATCCATCGGTCCCCCGACGGAGCCGATGTTGGGCAGCATCACCATGGGCATGTTGAGTTGACGCGCGCGCCCGAGAGCATAGTTGATCGCGTCGGGAATGGTGTTGGCCGTGGAGACAAACTGGGGTTCCGCAGCCTGATCGTCGTGCGCAGCGGCACCGGCCACGATCTTGACCACGACAAGAGTAGCGTTTGGCGCATAACCGCGATAGCGTCTGTCCGGTGAATTCCGTCCATTGCCGGCGGCTATGCCAGCAGTCGTTGTCCCATGGCCCACGGCATCGCGATGTGGAATGGCGATGCCGCCTTCTCGCAGTGCTGCGTCGATGGCGGTGCGGCTGTACACGACTCCGGCCGGCGACTGCGCCGTCATGTCAAAGATGGAATCGATGCGCGTGGAACCATCGGCATTGCGGAAATCGTTGTTCGACCAATCGATGCCGCGGTCGAGAATCGCCACGGCGACACCTCTGCCGGTAACTCCGAACTTACGTACGGCTTCGACGGTCCGAGTTTCCAGGCGGGCTTTGTCGAGTCCGCAAACAGGAACGATAACCAGGCACAATGCAATGAGTACGCGGGACATCCGCCATTATCTTAGCGGATTGCTATGCCACGAGACGAGAATTTCTGAATGATCGTCGACAAACCCCTTCGAAAATGAAGCCGCAAGATCGACGACGCCCACGCGATAGCTCGGCGTCACTGCGTAGCCTTCGCGTCGAAGCAGTAGAGTGCATTGTGCGTGCGCAAGTAGATCCGTCCACCGGCGATCGCGGGAGTCGCCTTGATGCCCGCATCGAACTCGCCGATCGCGAGAATTTCCCATTGCGGGCCTGCCTTCAGCACGACGGTCTTGCCGTCTTCATTGGCGAGAAAGATCTTGCCGTCCGCGCCAACCGGCGAGGAATAGTAGGTTCCCAATGCGCCCTGCAGCCGGCCTTGCTTCAGCACCTCGCCGGTCTTGGGGTTGAAAGAAGAAAAGATGCCACCCTCTTTCAATGTGTACAAAACGCCTTGATACAGCAGCGGCGAGGGAACATTGGGCAAGGTTTTCGAG
>CAZCPL010000528.1:0-2023 GCA_964500255.1 uncultured Solibacteraceae bacterium
GCATGAAGAGGCTGCGAAAGCGTACGTGGACGCATTCACCGTGCCCGATGCCAAAGCTACGGACGCCGAACGCGATACCAACCGCAAAGCGATGATCGAAAGTTGGCGAAAAGCGAAGAGTACGGACGCCGGTCTGGGGGACTTGCTGCTGCCAGCCTACGATCGCAATCTCGCTCTGGTCGCCGCCAAACGGAAAGCACTGCGAGAAATGGATCCCAACCGCGAAGCTGCGAATGCAATGGACTACACGATCACAGGTGTGAACGGCGAGGCCCTAAGCTTGAAATCCCTGCGCGGCAAGGTGGTGGTGATGGACTTCTGGGCGACATGGTGTGGACCCTGCCGCGGCCAGTATCCGCTTTACGAAGAGGTCAAGAAGAAGTACAAGAACCGCAGCGACGTCGTCTTTCTTGGAATCAACACCGACGAAGAACAGGGCCTGGTCAAGCCGTTTCTCGAATCGCAAAAGTGGAACAAGGCCGTCTACTTCGAAGACGGATTGGCACGTCTCATGCGAGTCGATTCGATCCCGTCAACTATGATTTTCGACCGCCAGGGTCAACTCGCGAGCCGCATGAACGGGTATGTGCCCGACAAATTCGTGGACATGCTTGCTGCGCGCATCGACAATGCGCTCGAAGAGGGCATTGAGGTGAAAGCGCAGTGAACTGTTTCAACCGCGTTATCTGGATTGTTCTCGATAGCGCTGGCATCGGCGAAATGCCG
Organism: uncultured Solibacteraceae bacterium; assembly: GCA_964500255.1. GTDB lineage: Bacteria > Acidobacteriota > Terriglobia > Bryobacterales > Bryobacteraceae > F-183. The sequence goes on from CAZCPL010000528.1 coordinate 727, forward strand.
GATGCGGCGGCTTATGGCGATGCGGGCAGCGATACCATTGGCAACATTGCTCGTCAGCGTCCGATGCAGTTGCCGAATCTGGCGGCGAAAGGGCTGGGCAACATCAAACCGCTGCACGGGATTCCTGCAGCTTCAGAGCCCGCGGGCGCTTATGGACGTTGCACGCTGGCATCGCCGGGCAAGGATACGACGACGGGCCATTGGGAAATGGTTGGCGTGCATTTGGAGAAACCCTTTCCGCTCTATCCGCATGGGTTTCCTCGCGAAATCATGGACGAATTCGAGCAGCGCATCAGCCGCTCTTCGCTCGGAAACAAGGCGGCGTCGGGCACAGAGATCCTGGTCGAGTTGGGCGAAGAGCACATGCGTACCGGCTCGCCTATCGTTTACACGTCCGCGGACTCGGTCTTTCAAATCGCAGCGCATGAAGAAGTGATTTCGCTGTGGGAATTGTACAAAATCTGCGAAATCGCCCGTGGAATCCTGCAAGGCAAACATGAAGTTGGCCGAGTGATTGCGCGTCCGTTCGAAGGATCTGCGGGTGCGTTCCAGCGCACGTCGAATCGCAAGGATTACGCGGTTCCGCCTCCTGCTGGCATGTTACTCGATCGGTTGAAGGCGAACAAGACCCGAGTCTGTGCGATTGGCAAGATCGTCGATATCTTTTTGGGGCGCGGTATCGACGAATATGAAAAAACGAAGTCCAATGCAGATGGCATGGCGAAGACGTTGGCCGCGCTCGATGACTTTAAGAAAGGCCTGCTTTTTGTCAACCTCGTCGACTTCGATTCGCTCTTCGGTCATCGCAACGATGTGGAGGGCTATGCCCGCGCACTTGAGGAGTTCGACTCCTGGATGCCTTCGTTCGAAGCCAAGCTCGAGCCAGGCGATCTGGTGATTCTGACAGCCGATCATGGCTGCGATCCGACAACTCCTTCCACCGATCATTCGCGCGAATACACACCATTGCTGGCCTATGGGCCGCGGGTGAAAAAGGGCGTGGATCTCGGCATCCGCGGCAGCCTCGCCGATATCGGACAAACCGTCGCCGCCAACTTTGGCGCGGCGACAATCGCCAGCGGCGAGAGTTTCCTGGAGAAAATTTATGCGTAAACCTGTGATGGCCGGCAATTGGAAGATGTACAAGACGCCCGCCGATACCAAGGCCTTTTTCGAGAAGTTCGTGCCGCTGGTTGCGTCCTCAACGCACGCCGAAGTGGTGATCTACCCGCCGTTCGTCAACATCGCCGCCGCCGTGGATGCTGTCAAAGGCAGCCGCGTGGAAGTGGGCGGACAG
>CAZCPL010000528.1:2033-2293 GCA_964500255.1 uncultured Solibacteraceae bacterium
GTCTGGAAACGCACCCTCGCAGCGTTGGAATCCGGATTGAAGCCGATCGTGTGTGTGGGCGAGATGCTCGCCGAACGCGAAGCCGGCGAGACGGATGTCGTACTGCGGACGCAGTTCGAAGGTGGCATCGCGGGGTTGACGCCCGAGCAGTTCGCGCAGATCGTGATTGCCTACGAACCGGTGTGGGCGATTGGTACTGGAAAGACCGCGACTCCGGAAACGGCCGCCGACGCGCATCGTGCGATCCGCGCCCTTGTGAC
>CAZCPL010000529.1:0-2291 GCA_964500255.1 uncultured Solibacteraceae bacterium
CCTCATTGCTCCCGCCAGCTCCGCCAGCGGAGGGTAGCGATCGAAACACTTGATCAAAACCACGCGGGCGGCCCCGGGTGCTTCCTGCATGCGGGCACGGAGCTTCGCGCCAAGTTCCGGGTTTGGAGCAATGAGCAAGATGCGAATCATGTGGTTTCCTATGCGGCTTTGGGCGATGCCTCGAAGCGACCCAACAACTCGGCGGCGGTGCTGCCGGGAGTCTTCTCGAAGACCGTACCGTCGAGCTTGCCGCCCAGTTTCACCGAAAGATCCTGCTCGACGATCTCTAAACGGGCGGCCGCTTCGGGCAGGGGCAGGCGAGTAATTGAAACGAAGGTTTCCTCGTTCCATTGTCCTGTCATCGAGGGCGATTCGAAGACATCCTTTAAACGTTCGACGATCAGGCTGTGACCCTTGGAGGCAATGGATTCCTCGGCAGAAAGGCGGACGATCGCCACGCGGTCTTCGGTTCGAATCTGTGCCCGGATCGCTTCCGATAGCTTCATCTTGTCCGCAATGGATCCAACTGAAGGGTCGGAGCTCCTGGCCGGTTTCCCGGCGTTGGACAGAGCGGCCTCGACTGTGGCCGCCCGGGCGCGGCGCGCGTTATCGAGATCGCGCAACCTGCCCAAGGCCGAATCGCTTTCCTGGGTCATCTGATTGACGTACTGCTCCAACAACTCAATTTCACCTTGCAGCTTCTTACGAATCTCCGAGATATCGTTGGAAGTTGTCAACAAGCGAAGCTTTTTGGAAATTCCACGAAAACGGACTCCATAAGTCTTCTCATGCGAACCGAGCGCTTCCGCCATCACTGCAACCGCCGCCATCGCGTCTTTTGTCTCTCTTTCCTGAGCCTCGAAACTGGCCTCGGTGGTCTTGCCCCAGTTGGAAAGTTCCCGATCGACTTCTTTCACCGTCTCTTTCAAAAGGGCCGTCGACGGTTGGCCTTCGAGCCGTGCACGAATCTGCCGCAGATTCTTCTTCAGATCGGCGGATTGATCGCGGAGCATTTTGGGCGTGTGGTTCACAACGCTGTCCAGCGAGCCGCGATATGCGGAAAGCGTAGTTTCCAATATCTCTTCCAAGTCCCCAAAGTTGGCGATTTGTCCAGTCAGCGAGACTCTGCCTCCGGCGCTCGAAGAGGAACTTTGTCCAAGTTTGTTAAACGGCCACATTACTGGTTCTTATCGTCTCCGATTGGACCGGCAAGAGCGATAGTTCTCGGAATTAACACGCGCAAAACGGACCCGGCATCGAGTATCACCGGTTTACTGGCGGACCGCAATGCTGGTTCCTTTGCGTTCAAAGGTCATGAGGAGGAGCTATTGGAAGGGAGGGACCGTGGGAACTAAAAATCCGTTCTCTCCGGCTCCCCACGCTGAGGCTTGGGAGTTGAGAGCGGGAGAAGCCCGAGAGAACGGCGCCAATGACGATCCGCTGGCCTGCGATCGCGTGTCGGCGAACTGGCGTGCTGGCGCATTCCGCGCAAGGCAAAGTCTCAGAAGACTGCAGCCTTCAACAGGCTTGCTGTGCCTACAAAAGATTATCGACCGTCTCGGCCAAAAGCTTTAGATCGAGGGGCTTGGTTAAGTAACCATCGGCGCCCTGTTTCATACCCCAAAACCGATCCGACTCTTGATTCTTGCTAGAGACGATGACGATCTTCGGAGGGGTGGTCCGCTTGTCGGACTTGATTTCGCGGCAAATCTGGTAGCCGTTGCGCTTCGGCAACACAATATCAAGCAGGATGAGGTCGGGACGGAAGCCCTTGTTCTTCATCAACGCCTCTTCGCCGTCGGATGCGGTTAGCAATTGATAGCCGCGGCCTTCGAGCGCAGACAGCATCACCCTCACTTCGGAAGGGCTATCATCCACAACTAGGATCGTTTTCGACATGCTGCTTGACTACAGCTTCTTATCGACCGTTTTCACCCGAGTCTGTAGTCGAAAAGTTACTTACTTAGACCCAAGGTGCTTTTCGAGGGATTTCGACAGGGCCACAACATCGAACGGCTTGGTCAGATAATCGTTTGCGCCCGCGATCTTGCCCTTGACCCGGTCAAAGAAGCCGTCTTTGCCCGACAGCATCACCACAGGAACCTTCTTCAGACCGTCATGCCTGCGCAAAATCCTGCAAATGTCATACCCATCGACCTTCGGCAGGCTGATGTCGAGGAGAACCAAATCCGGCTTAAACTGTTCCAGCTTCGCCAGGGCGATCACGCCATCCTCAACGGTCAAGACCCGATAGCCTTTGCGTTCGAGACTCACCGATACCAGTTTTCGTA
>CAZCPL010000530.1:0-2283 GCA_964500255.1 uncultured Solibacteraceae bacterium
ATTTATGCGACCGCACTCATTCAGGTTCTTGCGACTCCGGTCGTCGGCATCACGCTGGTGCTGCTCACCATCGAACGCTCCTGGGGCATCGGCGTGTTTGACGCCTCGAAGGGCGGCGATCCGGTGCTGTTTCAGCACTTCTTCTGGTTTTACTCCCACCCGGCCGTGTACATCATGATTCTGCCGGGCATGGCGATTATCTCGGAGATCATCCCGACCTTCTCCCAGAAGACCGTGTTTGGCTACAAGGCCATCGGATTTTCGTCGGTCGCGATCGCACTCATCGGCTTCCTGGTTTGGGGACATCACATGTTCCCAAGCGGCCAAAGCCAACTCGCGAGCCTGGTGTTCTCGTTCCTTACCTTTCTTGTCGCGATCCCTTCGGGCATCAAAGTCTTCAACTGGTTGGCGACGATGTGGCGCGGCAACATTGCCATGGATACGCCCATGGTTTGGGCCGTCAGCTTCCTGCTGCTGTTCACCATCGGCGGCTTGACCGGCATCTTCCTCGGCGCTCTTTCGGTGGACATCCATCTGCACGACACCTACTTCGTTATCGCCCACTTCCACTACGTCATGATGGGCGGCACGATCACCGCGTTCCTCGGGGGCATCCACTACTGGTGGCCCAAGATGTACGGCCGCATGTACAACGAAAAAGTGGCCAAGATCGCGGCCTATCTTTATTTCATCGGCTTCAACGTTCTCTTCCTCACGCAGTTCGTGATGGGATCGAACGGCATGCCGCGACGCTACTACAATTACCTGCCTGAGTTCCAGGCTTGGCATATCGCCTCCACGGTGGGAAGTTGGATCATCGGTGCCGGACTCTTCCTGGCGCTTTTCAACCTGATTGCGTCGTTCCGCCGTCCGAAGGATGCTCCGGACAACCCCTGGAAGGGAACCACGCTCGAATGGCAGACACAGTCTCCGCCCATCGAGCACAATTTCCACGGCCAGCCGGTGTTAACCCGTGCTCCGTATGACTATCGCAAGCCTGTGAGCTTTGAAAGAGAGATCCACTAGTGAGTTCACACGCCGCTGATCTCGCCGATGCCCAAGCGCATCACGATCCCAATCTTCAACATCACTTCCACACGAAGGAACAGCAACTCGACGCCTCGAAGCTCGGAATGTGGCTCTTTCTGTCCACGGAAATCCTGCTCTTCGGTGTCCTTTTTGTCGGCTTCGGATTATGCCAAGCCAAGTGGCCCGAAGAGTTCAAGGAAGCGCATCATCACCTCGACAAGCGTCTCGGTGCGTTCAATACGATCGTTCTGTTGGTTTCCTCGTTTACGATGGTGATGGCCGTCTGGTCCGCCTCGAAGAGTAAGCAAAAACAGCTCATCACCTACCTCATCATCACAATTCTCTGCGCTGTCGCATTCTTGGGTGTGAAATACTTCGAGTATGAACACAAGATCCACGACGGCCTCCTGCCGGGTCAATTCTTTACCTACCTGCCGAATACCGATCCCATGGCCAAGGGCCAATCGGTCTTCTTCGCGTTCTATTTCATGATGACCGGCCTGCACGGTTTCCATATCCTCGGTGGTATCGGAGTGCTCTGCTGGGTTCTCAAGGACTCGATCAAAGGCCGGTTCGATGCCAGCTATTACACACCCGTCGATCTCGTAGGGCTCTACTGGCACATCGTCGATTTGATTTGGATCTATCTGTTCCCGCTGATGTACCTGATTTCCTAGAGGATTCACGCAAATGAGCGCACAAGCACACGCACACGCACACGACGAAGCCCACGGCCACGGCGGGTTTACATACTATCTCGTCATCCTGTTGGCCCTCCTCTTCCTCACGGTGGTCACAGTTGGCGCATCCTATTTCGACTTCGGATCCGCAAACCTCGTGATCGCGGTGTTTATCGCCAGTATCAAGGCCTCGCTGGTCGCACTGTTTTTCATGCACCTCAAGGACGACAAGCCGATCAACGGAATTCTGTTGGTTTCGTGCTTCATGTTCCTAGGGCTGCTGCTGACCTTCTGTCTCCTTGACGTCGATAATCGCAATCCAGATACTCCGTCTAACAAGGCGAAGTTCACGCCGCAGGGTCCGCCCAGTATGGGTGTGAACCAGACTGCGACGGATAAACTCCCGCCGCCAAACAAAGGTACAGCGCCTGCGGGCGAGGGGCACGGCGACACCCGTCCTCCCTCCGCCCACTAGCGGCAAGGGGCCGGGAGCGGCCTCAAGGGTGGGCCGGTATACCCCCCGCATGGGTGCGTTTTGCCAGTGAATATTTGGAGTTAGAGCCGACGGATCACG
>CAZCPL010000531.1:0-2258 GCA_964500255.1 uncultured Solibacteraceae bacterium
CGGAAGAAACGGTTTTTGTAAAATCGCCACTCTACCGCGAAGCGCAGTTGGCGGTTCATAGGCATAACCTGTCGCCATGATGATCCGGATTGCAGGATCGAAAGCAAGCAGGGCGCGCGCAACGTCTTCACCCGAACCGTCTGGCAAAGAAAGGTCGATCACCGCGGCATCGATCGGTAGAAGTTCGTTGCCGGTTTTCAATAGAGCCATGGCTTCTGCGACGGTGCTCGCAGTAATCGTTTCGTGTCCCGTCCGAATGAAATATTGCCCGAGAAGGTGCAGCAACGAAAGTTCGTCGTCAACAAGAAAGATCCGCAGAGGAAGCCTCCTAAAAGACAGGCAAACCGAAGTCGTTGGGTGACCAAACGACGCCGAAGCTGATGCGATAGGTGTTGCGAGGTTGAGTGGACTGGGGAACATTCAGGTTCCGGTAAAAGATCGATCCGGTCAAACCGAGGCTCCGAGTGACAAAGTAATTCACTGACCCGGCGACGAAGAGCGTTCCAAATTTTCCACCGACGTCGTTGCTCAAACTCCCCAACAACGTGTAATTGGAAGTGAGTCCAAACGAGGTTCTGCGGTCTGCGGAATAGCTATAGTTGGCCAGAAAGCTCCTGGCTTCGCCCAGCAAGGTGAGGCCGTTACCACCGCTAGGAGACTGGCTGAAACCCATCACCAACGAGGACTTGCGCAGCGAACCGCGCAAACTGGCGTTGAAAGACGGTCGTGTGTAAGTCGACGAGAAAGATTCCACCACGGACGTCAAGCCCAACAACCGCCGAAGCACGGGATCGGCCAGCACTGTGCGAGTTCCGGCGCTGTCGGCGCGGAAAACGCCAGAACCGATTTCCACGGCCCAGCGGCGCGAAAAATCATACGCGATGACACCGTTGATCAGGTGGACATCGGATTCGCCGAAAGCTCTCGGGTAATCAAAATGCTGGAAAGCGTAGACGGTTCCGATCTGCAACTTACGAGTCAGACGATAGCCATAGCCGAGCCTCGGCGTGTAGCCGTTTACGCCGATCAGTGAACCGGTATTGCGCCGAATCGCAAAAGCATCCGCGCCCATTGTAATCGACGACCGTGCACTGAACTGGTAGCTCAGTGTCGCGCCGCCCTGCAGAAAATAAACCCGGTTGTCGAAGACTTCGTTGACAGGTAGAAAGCTATTCAGGTTATTGCCAACCAGCAGGTTGCCAAAGGAAAACACCCGATTGGAGGTGCCTGCAGTCAAGTGACCTTCAAGGGTCATCCGCTTGGACGGCTGTTGTTTGATTTCCATGCCGACGAAATTGTCGCTACCGGCAAATTGCTGCCCTTGTGGATAATGGCGGAAAGTGCCGCGATAGTCCATACCGAACGATCCGAAGCGGCTTCGCTTCGTACCGAATGCTCCCAATGCCGCCTCAAATCCGTAGAGCGCCCCGGGATTGAACAGGTTGCCGTTCGAATCAAGCTGGTAGGGAATAAACCCGGTATCGTATGTCGCCGTCAGATCCGCCGATACGCGAATCCTCGAACTCCGACCGGCCCGCTGCCCGTACGGGCGCGCACTGCCACCAGAACCTCTCGCAAGGACTGCTGGGCCCTCATAGACCTGACCCCAAGCGCAAGCCGCTGCGACGAAGATCAAGAGACATCGATTTGCAGTCAAGAATCCACTCCCATTTCTTTCATCGGCTAGTACCAGCGAAACCGTTACAGTACGAATCGACAAACAAATACCAACGCTAATGGTTTATCCACCTTCAGTGTGACGGCTAAACGCAAGTTTGTCAAGGACATAGCCCCACACAGGCATTCACCTGATATCCTACTGGCTGGTAGACCGAACGACCGAGCCTGAAAGGATTTCCACGATCAAGACATCTCTCTCGTGGAGTGTGCAAATGCTGAGCAAAAACACAGTGAAACGAATCGTCGCATCGATCTTGCTACCGACATTGGCAGTCACCGCCGCGGAACTTCCAGTCCGGGAAGTCATTCTGTTCAAGCATGGCGTTGGATTCTTTTCCCGTTCGGGAGAGGTGAAGGCCGGAGAGACCGTCCGTCTGGACTTCAAAGCCAGCGACATGAACGATGTCCTGAAATCTCTGACCGTCGAAGAAAAGGGCGGGGGCAAAGTCACGGGACTCCGCTACGACGCATCGGAACCGCTCGGCCAGAAGCTCGCCGAGTTTCCGTTCAAGATCGGCGATGGCTTTGCCCTTAGCGCCGTGCTCGACCAGATGAAGGGCGCGCGCATCGAGTTGAAA
>CAZCPL010000532.1:0-2243 GCA_964500255.1 uncultured Solibacteraceae bacterium
GGCGTGGGGCGGGGCACGAGCCGCGAGGTGTCGAGATGGGTCAGCATGACGGTTGCTTCTTCCTCCCCGTTCGAACAGCGCTTGCAGCCAGCGTTTGAATGCGGGCGGATTCGCCAATGTTTCGATTTGCCCCTGGAAGATGTTTTATTCCTGCTTGGCCTGATTGACTATCACGCCAAGACAGATGCCGTGGAATACGTAAGACCCAATGAAGCTGTCTAGGCTGTACTCCAATCTCGCGAACATTTTCGAGCCGATCGATTTCGCCCCGGGTCTCAACGTTGTCCTGGCCGAGATTCGGGTCCCGGAGAATCGCAAGAAGGATACGCACAATCTTGGCAAGACAACCTTAGGTCGGCTCCTCGATTTTTGCTTCCTGGAGAGCAAGGGCAAGGACTTCTTCCTTTTCAAGCACTACGCTCTTTTCAAAGAGTTCGTGTTCTTTCTTGAGATCGAGTTGGCTGACGCATTGTATGTCACTGTGCGCAGGAGCGTTGCGGAAGCCACTAAGATCAGCTTCAAAAAGCATGCGACCGGACATCAGGACTTTACCACTTCGCCGGGTTCGGGAGCCTCGGCGAGGAAACCACGGATTTCACCGCCGGGGAAATTGGTCGAGTGGATGTTGAGATAGGCGTTGCCCGCCGCGATACCGGCGATGAGCATTGCTTCCGCGGCGGAGACTGTGGTGGTGATGAAGCCGGCCCGGCAACTGGAGGCCAGCGTAAGGTCGAAGACTGGCGAGTTATAGAGTCCCGATGTCACGCCGCCCGGGAAACCAGGAAACGTTGGGGTCGGTGTTGCTACGCCAGCGTTGCCGTTCGCGACGGTGACCAGCAATGGATGTCGGGTGTTCGCTGGCACCGTTGAGTGTGGCAACGTAGAGAACAGGCGCGGCCGAGGCCAGACCTGCGAGAAACATCGCCGCAAGGGCGATTCGATTGATCCTACTTCCTCCAAATAGCGAGCCGAACTTCGGTTTGGGGGTGCCCGTGACTCTATCATTTTTTCTATGGACATGTGGGTGTTTTTCGAAACGACCTAGAAGACCCTGCTGGACGAAGCGCGACCGAACCCAAGAATTCTGGCCGGTGTTCGCATCTTTTCCGTGGAGAATTCCATCATCTACAAAAGCGAACCTGCGGAGCTTCCTCTGCGAAGAGTTGGCTGTGGCGGAGATGAATCTCCGCGCGGGCTGAAGCCCGCCGTACCGGTGTTACCGGAAATTTCCTGTGCTGTGCTGGGGCAATTGCCAGGAGATTGAACGTTGTGGGGGGCTTCGGCGCTCACCAGAAGTGACCCACCAGCGCTCCCATAGAGTTGCCAGTGCCGGAAACAAGCCGGAGAACAACGAGAGTCGAGGAACGGAAGCATCATCCTCGCCCAACAGGGCGAGTGTCTTTCGTTGGGGATGGAGTTGTGACGATATCATCCACGCCGCAGGCGTGTGTCGCTGAACGCGGACATCCCTTACTTCTTGCCAAGGGAGCGAGCGAGCCGGTGACGGAGATATTGGAAGTAAAGTTCCCTCGATTTGTCTTCCATGACGGCGCGTTTGAGTCGCTTGATGACAGAAAGAAGGAGAACCTTCTCGCAATTCTTCATCAGTACGCCGATCTGGGGATCCAGTCAGTGATCACTCTCATCGACTCCGACCTCCCGAAACGGGGCAAGGATGGCCCAGCCGTATTCGACGCTGACGAAATCGTTTCTTACACTGCATGATGAGAACGAACAGGGACGAATCTTCAGAATGCGGTCGTGGTAGTCGATCCCGCATCGTCCTGGAATGGTCTCTCATCGCGTGCGCAATGTTCGCCTACTGAAATGGCATGCTCATACCCGTGCTGTCGGTATGGGTTCCGCCTAGCAGGTTCGTTCCCGAGGTGACGATGGAGAAGGCGAACGCGGTGCTGGTCCCGGTCTTGTTCACCGTCACATCGAACACCCTGGAGACGCCCGGCGCCAGATCCACGCCAGCGGCTGACGGCGCACCTGTGATCGAGAAGCCCGCATTGACGCTGAAGGTCGAGCCGACATTGCGCAGCAGCGTGGTGCCGGAGTTGAGCACGGTGACGTGCAGCGTCCGGGTGTTGCCCGTTCCAAGCAGGCTGCTGCCGTGATCCGTCTTGGTTGGCGGATTCAGTACGAACGTGATTGCCACGTTGTGCGCTTCGGCGCTCGCGAAGAACGACCCATGCATGCTCGCGAGAATTGACCCAGGCTGGCGGCAAGAGCAACGA
>CAZCPL010000533.1:0-2242 GCA_964500255.1 uncultured Solibacteraceae bacterium
GCGTCGACGCCTTGCCTAGGCGAGGTCACGTTGAGGATTGGCGGTGAAGAGGTAATTCAGGAACTCCGGATGGCCTTCGATGGACTCCCTGGCTTCAGGGCCTGCGGGCGTGAGCAGGAAGTAACGATACCCAAGGGGTTTCAGTTCCAGCTCCAGAGCGACCGCATCCACGCGACCCTGCAGCACCTCGCATATGAGGGTGGGGCGGTCTCGGGCGAGAACACGTCGCATCCCCCTGAGCACGCTTGGTTCCGTCGTTTCTGTGTCGATTTTGATGAGATCGATACGGGTGAGGGCGTACTCGTCAGCGAACCCGTCCACGGTCATAAGAGGAACGTCGACCCCGGTCAGGCCGGGAGCCCCAGCCATGAACGCTTCGGAAAGGCTGGAACTGGTCGGCAGCAGGCCCTCCTGAAGTGCCGCGCCCGAAAAGAAGAACCGCGCGGTCCCTTCGGTGTCGCTTACCGCAGCGTTGAAGCATTGGACGTTTCCGAGACCGTTCCGTTGAACGTTCTCCATAAGCCGCCGGTGAATCGGTTCCATCGGTTCGAAGGCAAAAACGCGGCTCTTGCGATTGGCGAGCGCTGCGATGAGAGTGAAGAAACCCACATAGGCTCCGATGTCGAGCACCGCTTCGGCCCGCGCGGACAGCCTGTAGAACAGATCGATGGTCCCGGGCTCGTAGGCCTTCCAACCCCTCCAGAACACGTGGTTGCTGACCCAATCATCGCCCTTGCTGAAAAGATGCAGGACCTCGCCGTTGGGCAGCGTTTCGAAGACGTGCCCAACACGGTGCAAGTGATGGGGAAACACCTCGGGCGTGGTCCCCACAAGCCGGCAAACACCCCGGATTGTGCTGGTAGCGATGCGATTGAACGGCTGGGAGTAGCGGAGACGCTTCAGTGCTGCTTTCACGTCTTCGGCCTCGTCTGATCGCGCTCGGCGCTCAGGAGAGAATGCCGCCTTCCATAAACAAAGTAGAGCACGGTGCCGATAACCAGCCAGACACCGAACCGCTCCCAGGCCAGGGTCGGGAGGTAATACATGGTGTAGAGGCAACCGGCAGCGCCCAAGGGTGCCACCAGCCACACAAGCGGCACCCGGAACGGCCGGTGACGATCCGGATCTTTCAGGCGAAGCGCGAGCACACCGAGGCAGACCACCAGAAAGGCGAAGAGCGTGCCGATGTTCGTGAGGTCGTAGGTTTCGTCATCGTCGAGGATGGTGGCGCCGAGGGCCACCACCAGGCCGGTGACGATGGTGGTGACGTGCGGTGTGTGGTACTTCGGGTGGAGTCGTCGGAAGAATGGGGGCAACAGTCCATCCCGGCTCATCGCGAGAAGATCCGGGGCTGGCCGTATTGAAAGACCAAGAGAACCGCGCTCATCGAGACGATCGCGCCAAACGAGATGATCACCTGACCCCAGCCGATGCCCGCCATTTCAAAGGCGCGGGCCAAGGGGTCGGAGCCCTTGAGCTGGGCATAGGGGACGATGCCGGTGGCCACGGCACCCACGATCACGTAGATCACGGTACAGATGGCTAGCGACCAAAGGATTCCGCGCGGCATGGAGTGTTGAGGGTCTTTGGTTTCTTCGGCCGCGGTGGAGATGGCATCGAAGCCGATGTAGGCAAAGAAGACGATGGCCGCGCCGTTCATCACGCCCCGCCAGCCATTGGGCGCGAAAGGCACCCAGTTGGTGGGCTCGATATAGAAGAAGCCAACACCGATGAACAAGGCCAGAACCGAGAGCTTGATCACAACCATCACATTGTTGGCGCGAGCGCTTTCCTTCACCCCAATCACGAGAAGCCAGGTGATGAGACCCACAATGGCGATGGCGGGGACATTGATGGCGATGTGGTGTCCAAAGATCACCGGCAGCTTGTCCATCTGGTCGGGGTACGAAAACGCCACGTCGCGGTAGCTGTGGCAAAGCCAGAATGGAATTTCGATCCCAAAGAAGCGCAGGAATGACGCAAAGTAGCCGGACCACGCGATGGCCACCGCCACGTTGCCAACTGCGTATTCGAGAATGAGATCCCAGCCAATGATCCAGGCCACGAACTCACCGAGGGTTGCGTAGGCGTAGGTATAGGCGCTGCCCGAAACGGGAATCATGGCCGTGAGCTCGGCGTAGCACAGGCCGGCCAGGGCACACACCGCACCCAAGAGAACAAAGGACAACATGAGAGCCGGGCCAGCCCCGTAACGGATGACCGTTCCATCCGGGGCAACCTC
>CAZCPL010000534.1:0-2225 GCA_964500255.1 uncultured Solibacteraceae bacterium
TACCAGAAGAATCCCAAGTCGGCTGAGTTGAAGAAGGCGCTGGCTGGTGCGCATGTCGCGCAGGGCAACGCGACGATGACCAACGCGGATCTGCCACCGATGCGCAAATACCCGGCGTCGTTGCGCGCGTTCCGCAAGGCAGTGGAACTGGATCCGACGCATGCACAAGCGAAGACGAACATCAAGACCATTGAGGATATCTACAAGTCGATGGGGCGCCCGGTTCCGCAATAGTCCGCCACAGTCCCGCTGCCTGGACACCCGGAATATGTGGAAGAATGGTCGCTGGGGTACTGACCGGGCAACCCGCGTCCCTGCTAGTTTCAGTGAAGGAGACAGAACCATGCGAACGGCACTCATTGCAATGATCTTTCCGCTCCTCGCGCTTGCGCAGAGTCCGAGGACGCCGGATGGGCATCCGGATTTTTCGGGTATATATGACATCACAACGTTGACGCCGGTCATGCGGCCTCCCAGCCTGGCGGATCGCAAGGCGTTAACGGATGACGAGGCAAAGGCCCAAGCCAAGGCCATGGCCGATCAGATGGCGAAACTGAATCAGGCGACGGATCCGAACCGCGCGGCTCCGCCAAAGGGTGGCGACGGATCGGAAGGCGCGGCAGGCAATGTGGGCGGATACAACGGTGTTTTTGTAGACTACGGCAATAGCGCGTTCAAGCTCGAAGGCAAGTGGCGGACGTCGATTTTGGTCGATCCGCCGAACGGGCGTATGCCTCCGATGACAGCGGAAGCCATGAAGAAGGCCTCGGTCAGGATGAGGCGCGAGCGAGCGAATCGCGGCGATGCATGGTGGGTCAAGGACAATGTGACCCCGGGTCCCTATGACGATCCCGAACTGCGTCCCCTGTCGGAACGCTGCATGATGTCGTTTGGGCAAAGCGCCACCACTCCGGCTCTTCCGAATTACTTTTACAACAACCTCAAGCAAATCGTGCAGGGCAAGGACACCGTGGTCATCCAGAATGAGATGATTCACGACGCCCGCATTGTGCGTATGAACAGCAAGCATGAACCGCCGGATATCACCCGCTGGCTCGGTGATTCCATCGGCCATTGGGAAGGCGATGTGCTCGTCATCGATACGACCAACTTCAACGACACACCGGCACTATACGGAGCAGACAAGAATCTGCATGTCATCGAGAAGATCAGCCGCATCGATGCAAAGACTTTGTTGTATCAGTTCACGATCGACGATCCGACCGTGTGGACGGCGAAATGGAGCGGCGAAATGCCGTGGCCGTTGACCGATGGACGCATTTTCGAGTACGCCTGCCACGAGGGCAACTACTCGTTCAGCAACATTCTCAAGGGCGCACGGCTGCTCGAGGCGGAAGCTCTGAAGGGCGGCACCGCCACCAAGTAGGCGCGCTCCACTACGCGCAAGGGCGGCCTGCCTTTCGACAGACCGCCCTTGCGCGTAGCAACTGCCTTAGAAAGAGAACCGCAAGCCCAACTGCACCTGCCGCGGATTTCCCACCGTGCTGGTGATGATCCCAGCATTCGGATTTCCAAGGGCCGGATTCGGCAAATCGAATTGCGGCGTGTTGAACAGGTTAAAGAACTCCGCCCGGAACTGCATGTGCCACTTCTCAGACGGCGAGAAGTCTTTGAACACCGAGTAATCCCAGTTGATACGGCCCGGCCCCCGCAGAATGTTGCGTCCGCTATTTCCGAACGTAAACACGGCGGGCACACTCCACACCGAACCAGCGGTATTGAACGTCGTGTCGAACCACTTCGCGCGGTCCGGATTGTCGAGCGTTCCAACGCCGTTGCGATTGGGTCGGCTCGCACCAGAATTGCTCACAGAAGTCGCCAACACGGGCGTGAACGGCAAGCCCGTCTGGCCGGTGAAGATCACGTTCGTATCCCAACCGCCCAACACCATCTTCGCGAAAGCATTCGCGTCGCTGCCCCACCTGCGGCCTTTGCCGAATGGCAGCGAGTAGTTCATCGAATGCGTCAACCGGTGCGCGATGTCGAAGCCGCTGGTGCCGCGGTCCACACGGCGATAGCGCGAATCCTGCGGAATCGGGCCATTGTCGCCGCCGCCGAACGCATTGGGAACATTATCGATCGAGTGCGACCAGGTATAAGCGGTGAGAAAGCCAATGCCATTGGTGAAGCGCCGCTCCACCGTAGTCTGCAGCGAATGATACGCCGAAAGCCCATCGAAGCCGTTGTAGGTCACGCCCACGACA
>CAZCPL010000535.1:0-1639 GCA_964500255.1 uncultured Solibacteraceae bacterium
GTGTCAGCTTGTCGAAAGTCTGCATGACTTCGCGCACTGGTGGGCGCTCTTCGGAAAGCGCCACCGTCGCCCCGGCCAGAGACTTCGGATCCGTCCAGCCGTCCACGGTGACTCTTATGAACGATTGCGTCGAATTTGGATACTCGATCGACAAGATCGACGAGTGCTGCGCCTCGTACGTGAAGTCGAAGATGTATGCCTCTTTGCGGATCACCGCCCAGCCTGTTCTGCCGTTGCTTGAAGATTCCACCCGGACCTTGCGTTTGAAGTTGGTCTCCGGCGTCTGAATCGTGATCTGATTGTGGCGTGTGACTTTGGGCAGCGCAAGAACGAATTGAACCTGTTCAGAAGTCGCGGAGGTATCCAGAACCTCAAGCGGAATCTGCTTGTCTTCCTTGGCGCCGGACTGCCGCCCGACCATATACGGAACCTCCTCGGTTCCGTGGATGATCCGGATATCCTGCAAGCGAGGCTGCCCACTTACATACACCTGCCGGTCGATGTGGACTGCGGTGACAGGCTGCCCCGGCGTGACCGGTAGACGCTTTCGATACTGCCAAGCCGACGGTAAAAAATCGGCCCACAGACCTGCCGTGTAGGCGAACAACAGAAGGACTTTGCGCATTCTTATTCAGGTTCTCTAATCAGAGTACCCAGTTTGTCACGGAACCGTGAGTACAGATAGCTTCCGCCCAGAAGGATGCCGCCCAGTGCAATGAACGCGATCATACGGTAGATGCGGTCGAGCAGCCAGATGTCGTAGAGATACAACTTCAGCACGACGATGCCAAAGAGGATCAGCCCGAGGATACGCGGCAGCGCGGCCCGGCGAGCGAATCCGAAGCTGATGAACAGGAATCCGTAACCGGCCAGGACGATGCTGCTGATCAGAGTCTTCAAGCTGGTCGGCGCGGTAAAGTCCGTGCGGGAATCGATGTAGGCGAAGAACTCGAGGTGGAGTCCACCAATCATGAAGAAATGTCCAAGGATGTAGGCCAGCCCGGCAACGCTCTTCACCAGCTTCTCTTCGAACTTCGAGGCGCACCAAGCCGAAAACCATAACGAGAGGCAGACGCTCAGATACGTGATAAAACGTGGATTGAAGAACAGGGTGTACCCACCGTCGATGGGTGGCCAGTAAAGCTGAGAGTCCTCGGCTGCCAAGCGCGAGATGGCGAGGAAGTAGAGGATCGTCGATCCGATGAGCACCCGTGCGTCCTTCAGCCTGTAAGCGATCCACGAAAGAGCCGCCGCTTGTATCGCCCAGCCGAGCGTGACGCGATAACCGGTCAACTGAATCGGTACGGCCAGTGCGAGGAAGGCCAAAGCCAATCCCGCGGCCAGCAAAGAACCCGTCTTGTCTAGCTTCTCGACCGGTGTATAGAGGCGGATTAGATAGCCAAGAGCGAGATAACAGGCGGCAACCGCGACAGTGAACAGCCCGAGGTATGCCTTGTACTCGCCTTCGAGTAGGGTGACGCAAGCAGAGAAATAGACCACCCCACCGACCGCCGCTGCGATCAGATCGAACCGGTGCAGGATACCTCGCGAGGCTCGAAAGACCGTGTATCCGAGCGTCGCCAGGAAAACGAACGTAAAGGCTGCGTTCAGCAACGTGAGATGCTGCGCCATGTTGGGC
>CAZCPL010000535.1:1649-2223 GCA_964500255.1 uncultured Solibacteraceae bacterium
CAACGGAGCGGCCAAAGGCGATCGCGCGGCGATTCGCGAAATACAGCCCCATGGCGAAATGGGCCACGCCCAGAATCGGTGCGAGACTGTTCCATTCCTGGCGGAATCCATACCCCAGAAACATGCCCGAAACCACTTGGCCTACGATCAGAATCCAAGCGTGGCCGCTGAAGAGAGAGATGCCGTAGTTGAGTAAGGTAAAGGTCGCGCCGAGCAGCCGATCCGTTTTCTCGCCACGATTCTCGGTCCAGGCCAAATGCAGCAGCCAGGTGCCGACAAAGACGATCGTCTCGACGCTGGTCCAGCCTTTCATCCGTGCTACGGTGGCGGCCCCGGCGTTCAATAGAAACAAATAGCCCAGAAAGAACAGGTCATTGGGCTCGCCCTTCGAAAGCATAAAGGGCGTGGCATATCCTCCCAAAAGTCCAAGGATCAATGTCGCCCGGGCGTTGTAACGCAGTGCCAGCGCACCGGTCATGGCCGTGGTCACGACCAGCAGAATGAACGCTACAGATTGAGGGATCAGCTCATAGAATTGGTAGGCCGCGAAGAACGACAGGTACAGGATTGAGGT
>CAZCPL010000536.1:0-2223 GCA_964500255.1 uncultured Solibacteraceae bacterium
CTTTTCAATTTGTGGGCGGCAACATCAAGCCAACTACGGTTCCGTTGGTGTTGGATGGTCCGGTGACGGCGGTGTGGCCGAGTGAGACGAAAGATCAGGTGACGGTGATCGTAAATAACCGCACAACGGGGAACTATGAAGCGTCGCGCGTTTCTGTCTCTTGCACTCAGTAGCGGGTTGATCGCACGTCCACGCTATGGCGGGGTGTTGCGGTTCTTTCCCGCATTGCCTGCGATCGATCAAGAGCCGCTGAGCCGCCTTGCTGCTTCGGTTGACTCAACTGACAAGCGCATATGGCGGATTGGGTTACGGCCCTATGTTCTGCAGCATGATTCTTCGCCGTTGACTGCGGCTGTGGCTGCGGACGCTTTGCGGGCGTTGGTTCCGGCGTGGAATGTGACGGCTACAGGGTGGATGCTGACAGTGGTTGCGGATCGGCCGGTTCCGAATCTTTTTGCGGTGGCGGATCCTTTGTTTCGATGTGGTCCGTTTGAGCGCGTAGGTGCGTCGCTGAAAGCCTTCGACCTGTATTGGGATCGCCGAGCTTACATCGATGGAATTGAGGCTCTGGCTTCCGCACAGGAGGCGGACATTGCGGAGTTGCCGCTTGCCGGGGCGCGGCGTCCAAGAACGGATACGCATCGATTGTGGTCGACCCTTCCCATCGAAACTGTCGTTATCGAGACGCCGAATGCCGGGCTGCGCGAGGCGCTATCTTTAGCGATTGACCGGCAGTCTATCGTAAAGGTGATGTTTCAAGGGCGCGGTGAGGCTGCTGGCGGATTGTTGCCGCAGTGGATGTCCGGGTATTCGTTTGTGTTCAACACGCAGCAGGACTTGGGGCGCGCGAAAGGGTTGTTGAAGACTGCGGGTCCTTTGGTGTTGGGTTACGCTCCGGGGGATCCGTTGGCGAAGCAGTTGGCGGATCGTGTGGCAGTGAACGCGCGCGATGCCGGGCTGGTATTGCAGACCAAGCCGGGGCGCGTGAGTGAACTGTATCTGCGTCGTGAGGCTTTGGGTTCTTATAGTGGATTCGAAGCAGAGCGGGCGGCGATGGAAAAGCTGGTTCCGGTGGTGCATGTTCCGAGGTTGTTTGCGATCCATTCGCGGGTGCGAGGGTGGGAATCCGCGCATGATGGGAAGTCGGCGGAGATTCATCCCGAAAGCATCTGGTTAGATTCGTGAGTGGGCTGCTATGAGCTTTCGTTGGAAAGTCTTGATCGGGACGACGCTCACGGTTGCGGCGAGCGTGTGGCTCGTGGCGTGGCTCGTAACGGCGACGATTACGCGCACGTTCGAAGATCGCGATCGCCGTCGCGCGACCGCCGTGGTGACGCAGTTCCGCAAGGAATTTGAACGTCGCGGCGATGAACTTGTGCAACGCGTGAAGGCGATCGCTTCGTCTCAAACGGTGACGGGCATTCCAGGGCAGTTGGATGTCGCGCCGTTTGTGAACGATGCGGAGCAACTGGCGACCGAACAGCGCTTGAACTTTCTGGAACTGCTGAGCGCCGATGGGGCGATCATCAGTTCGGCGCACTGGCCGGCGAGGTTTGGATACAAACAGAATTGGATCCGAGAGCGGGCGTGGCATCAGGCTGCGCCGTTTTTGCGTTTCGAAGAGATGGCGGAGGGCCCTGCGCTGGGATTGTTTGCGGTACGCCGGACTCCGGGCGATGCGGGCTATGTTTGGGTGGCTGGCGGGTTCCGGTTGGATGAGGATTTCTTGAAGGCGCTGGCTGCACCGGATGGGATGCAAGTGGCGTGGAAGCGAGATCGCACCGGTGCCGATTCCACGATCACGGATATTCCGCTAAAGGATGTTGACGGCAAGACGCTAGCGACGATCTTTGTGGGGCAATCCCAGAGAGAGTTGCAGGAGATCCGCGCGACGATTGGACAGACTGCCTGGCAAGTCGGTGCCGCCGGCGTGCTGCTGGGCGCGCTGTTGAGCTTTTGGGCATCCTATCGAGTGACTAAGCCGCTGCAGCAACTGGCCGTGAGTGTCCAAGCGGTTGCGCAAGGCGCTTGGGATACGAGGGCGGAGGTCCAGTCGCGCGATGAAGTGGGGCAACTGGCGCGCGACTTCAATCAGATGACCGAGCAGTTGGTGGATCAGAAGAAGCGAATGCTGCAAGCCGAGCGCGTGGCCGCGTGGCGCGAGCTGGCGCGGCGGTTGGCGCATGAGTTGAAAAATCCGCTATTTCCATTGCAGATCACGAT
>CAZCPL010000537.1:0-2220 GCA_964500255.1 uncultured Solibacteraceae bacterium
TGAGAACGGGCGTTCCGTTAACAGTTGAGGCCGCTAATACGGCTTATCGTCCCGGGGTCCCCTGGCGGCGGCGCTCCATCGGCACGGATTGCAGGTTCTGCTCGTCGATTATCGAGGCGATGGCGGCTGTCGCCCTCGCCGTCGAGCACCCGCCGGCGGCGCTCGTCCTGCGATCGCCCTTCACATCGATGGCCGACATGGGTCAGCATCACTATCCGTATTCTGCCGGTGCGCCTCCTTCTCCGGGACCGGTTCGCGGCGATCGATCAGATTCGCCGGATCCGAGTGCCGCTGCTGGTCATCGCAGGCGGGCACGACTGAGAACAGTCGGCGCCTGTACGATGCCGCAGCGGCTCCCAAGACGCTCCTCGAGCTTCCCGACGCCGATCACAACGACCGCGAGTTGCTCGCGGGAGACGAAATGATCCGGGCGATCGTCCGTTTTTCTTCAGCCGCTCAGGTGACGCTTCGCGCGGAAGCGGATGCGTGGTTCGGTGATTTCACTTTACTGCCGTGGGCGAAACACGTCCAACATTGGTACCGGTCCTCCACTGGTCACCACCGAGGGCATCACGCCATTCCATTTCTCCACGGCCGCTCGCTGAACCTCAATTTGCCGCAACTCCAGCAACTGCGTCGTGATCTGTGCTTTCTGGAGCTCCAGTCCCTTGGCTTCGGCTTGGGCCTTGACGATTGCCTGTTGCGCTTCAAACTCCACCCGCTTCAAGGCGTTCTCTGCCTCCAGGGCTTGTTGGACCGCTTTCACCTTCGCCTCGATGGAGTCTTGGAAGACTTGTGTGAACCGAAAGTCGGTGATGGACAGTTCTACAACTCTGATACCAAGGGGAGCTAACCTTGCCGTTATCAAATTTTGAAGTTCATCTTTCACCCGGGGCCTTTGTGTGATCAACTGCTCGGCGTCGAAGTTGGCCGTGGTCGATTTGACCGCTTCCTGGGTAAACGGCTGGATGATCCGGTTTTCATAATCCTGCCGCATGTTGCGATAAATTTCCCCGACGCTGCTGGCATCCAACTGGTAGTTCAAGGTGATTTCCGTGGCAACCACTTGCAAGTCCTTGCTGGAGGCACTGGCTGGAGCGGTGTATTTCTGAATCTGGGTTGACATCAGAACTACCTGCTCAACGAACGGATACTTGAAATAGAGACCTTCTTGTTTGATGTCCCCGGTCACGGCGCCAAAACGCAGCAAGACGCCTCCTTGTCCCGCGCTGACTGTCCCCGTGATTCCCGCCACCACAACGAGGCCGGCAATCACGACCCCCGCAATAGCTATCTTTTTCGTCATCCCTGGCGGAATTCTAAAATCCCTAAAGTCCTGAGCAGAGTAATCTGCCATCGCTACCTCCTGAGTTATCCAAAGTTGGCTATCTACTTCACTCAAGACCTTAGCATGCAGGTCGGCGGTCGGGACGACTGTCGTCAGAATCTGGCCAAAACCGAGGCGCTTCGCCTCCAGGTAGCCGTCGCGGTGTGCGGACGTCGCGACGCGGTGATGCCACGCAACGTCCAGAAAGATCCCGAGGCCTCTATGCGTTGACTCAGCGTAACGGCGACCTGCCGTGACCCACCGAATCGCAATACGGCTTATCGTCTCGCGGGATCGTGCGCCTGGTGTTTCATCGCGTGAGCGTAATGGTTGTCGCCGGGCTCGCGATCAGACTGGCAGGCAGTCTCTGGGCAGCGCAGTTTCTGGGGCCGTTGTTGTTTCATGTGGCGGCCCGCGATCCGGCGACGTTCGCGGCTGCGGAAGCGGACCACATTGCAGATTTCGCTTATCGACTTAAGCACTCTCGATTGAAGTATTCGCGTACTCGCATAACCACCACCCAGACCCCGGCCTTGTCGTACCGCCACACGAATAGCGACAACACCAGGATCAGCAGGGCGTCGACTTCGACGTCGAATCGTGCGCCTTCGTAGCGGCCTCGCGCCTGAGCGCCCGAATGCCGGCGAGATGCACGCGCTGGTGCCGATGTTGCTGGAAGCCTTCAGCGCACCGCGGTAAGATTGGCCTTCAGCCAGAGGGAGGGCCATCCCAGGTTTCAGCCGGCCGCGATGGTCATCCAGGAGCACGATGAAATACGCACTCGTCGTCACTGGCCTGCTGGCGTCGGTGACGATCGCCGCGGGCCGGCAGCCGCAATTCAAGTCTGGCGTTGACGTCGTCTATCTCGATGTCACCGTCCAGGCGCCGGATGG
>CAZCPL010000538.1:0-2216 GCA_964500255.1 uncultured Solibacteraceae bacterium
AGCGAATCATCATGGGGCTAACCCAATGTTATCGCGAGAACTTTGGCGACTCGGTGCAGGCGGCGGTGCTGGCTCAAGGCCCGATCCTACTCATCGTGGATGCAAATGTCATCTGCAACGGGCGATCTAGGTATTTTCAGGTGGCGGTTGGGAAGGAAATGGTGCGCCCGGAAAGATTCGAACTTCCGGCCTTCTGGTTCGTAGCCAGACGCTCTATCCAGCTGAGCTACGGGCGCACATGTCTAACAACTAGCGGCTACGAGCTTTAGTATAACGCGACCGTTACGCCGCAGTCCAGCCGCCGTCGATGGAAATCACACTTCCGTTTACAAATTCCGCTTCCTTCGAGCAGAGGTAGACGGCGAGGTGGGCGATTTCCTCGGGTTTGCCGAGACGTCCGATGGGCTGGCGGGAGTTGAGTTCCGCGCGTACTTTTTCCTTTTCATGGCTATGATACTTCTCCAGATAGCCTTCGACAAAGGGAGTATCGACGGTTCCAGGACAGATGCAGTTCACGCGGATTTGCGTCGGATAATCGACTGCGAGCTGACGCGTGGCGGCGACAACCGCACCCTTGGTGGCACAGTAGGCGAAGCGTTTCTTTACGCCAATGAGTCCCGCGACAGATCCTATATTCACGATGGACCCATAGGTCGCGATCAACAGCGGCAGCGCGGAACGCGTGATCAGAAACAGCCCTTCGACGTTCACGCGGAAGAGGCGCTGAAAGTCGGCAAGTTCGGTCTCTTCGCAGTTGCCAACGTGTCCGATGCCCGCGTTGTTCACAAGGATATCGAGCTTGGGAATCTTGGCGAAAGTTTCGCGCACTTGCTCTTCATTCGTAATGTCGCACTGCATGGCGGATGCGCCTGGCAGTTCGGCGGCTAGCTTTTCGCCGGCCGCGAGATTCATGTCGAGAATGATGACTTGCGCACCTGCGTTGGTCAAGGCTCGAGTGGTCTGTTCGCCGATACCGCTGGCTCCGCCGGTGACGAGGGCGGTTCTTCCATCCAGTCTGAAAGGGGTCATGAATCCGTTATTTTCTCACACTCGAGGCGTCCATTTGGACTTACACACCTGAAACGGAACCCAACAGGGTGGCTAGCGAAACCCACCGTTCGAGCGCGTCGAGCCGCCAATAGTTTCTGCCTTGTCGCGCAGCGTATGGATCCTCGAACTCTCGAAGCGCAATAAGTCGATCCTCGCCCATGGCCTACACGCGTTCTCGATCGGGACGCAATCGAGATGCTCGACGCATTGCTTCAACCCATGTACGACAACGTCACCCTCGGGCCACCTCGTCCGGACTACCTAACCCGCGTCAACCTTCAATTTCGGCACCCGCCGGCAACGATCAGATCGTCCCCGCCGCCACACAAGCCATTCAGGATTCGCCCACGCCCAGCGTGAGCGGCAGCACCAGTGAAGGTACTTCTCGATGAGAACCTTGACCACGCCTTGCGTTTGCTTTTGGGCCAACATGATGTCGTGACCGCCGCATACATGGGTTGGGCCGGTTTGAAGAATGGCGAGTTGCTGACGGCAGGCCGGGACCGAAGGAATCGAAGTGCTGGTCACGGGCGATCAGACCCTGAATTGCGGACAGAATCTTGTCGGGCGACGATTGGCGGTGGTAGCCCTTTCGGCGATACAACTTCCGATCATCGGGGACAGCCTTTCCTCGATCATCTCCTCAATCGACCGTTCTTCGCCAGGTCTTTCGAGGTAGTTCAATGCGGCTGGTTTAGCCGAAAAGCGCCTCCCAAGGGACTTGTGTATTCTCTCGGCGGCCGGTCTGGCAATCGGGCTTTACCGCAGGCTCGGTGGCTGTCGCGACTTGCGGCAGGAAGCTGCGCAGGCCAAGCGCCTGTAGAATCTGCTGACAGACGAGGGCTTCCTCGGTACGATCCCCGTTCGGTAGCGGTGTGAGAGACGCACGAATCGTATTTCCGATGCCGCGCTGCAATAGGATGGAGAGAGCCGCGGTAGTCGCAACGATGCCTTCGCGCCGAGCCCTGCTTCGGTAAGGCCAAGGTGCAGTGGGAAGTCGCAGCGCTCCGCGAGCGCCTCGTAGACCTGTATCGGGTTCTGAACATCGCTTACTTTGGCGCTCAGGATGATCTTGTCGTGTGCGAGACCATGACGCTCCGCGGCTTCGGCCCCCCCCTCCGTGCCAATATCAGTTGAGACAGTCCGCCGGTTGTATTTACTGAGCA
>CAZCPL010000539.1:0-2214 GCA_964500255.1 uncultured Solibacteraceae bacterium
AGCGTGCTGACGTACATGTCCGTGCGCCGTTCGAGCTTGGATACGTCACCCTGCCCCATGTGCAAGTCCTCGGCGATTTTGGTTTGGGTCAACTCGCGCGCCTTGCGCAACTGATGCAGGGACATTTCCTCAATCAAGCGGCGGTGCTCGGCGTCGCTCTCCGCTCCTGCCGCAGAGGACATCTTTGCGCGGATTTCCCGAAAGTTCTTAGCCATGTTCAGCCCTCTCTTTCTCAATCGCTTGTAAATGGTGTTCAAACAACCGGTCGGCGATGGGCACGTTGGTTTCGTACCAACGGTCATCGCCGGTCTTGTCGCCCGCCACCATGAGAATCGCCGTGCGCCGTCGATCGAACGCATATAGCATGCGTAACGGATCTCCACCAGCCTGCGCGCGAAGCTCCCTCATTTCCGGAAAACTCGAAGACTTTACCTGGGAAGAGAATGGAAACCCGAGGTTCGGCCCTCATTCTGTAAGCAGGCTCACCCTGGCGTCAACTTTTCCTTGCTCCGATTCGGACAGAGTGTTCCACCACTGTTCAAACTCATCGGTGAATTCGACTTCCCACGCCACGTTCACAATATAGCATTAACGCAATATGGAGTCAATGCAATAGCGTCGCGCAATCAGTTGATCGATCTTGGTGGCGGCGGAACTCGTGTTTAAGGGTTCGTGATCCCCATCAACTGGAAGTTGGATGCCTTCCAGAACGGATTTCCCTTATTAGAATGGCCTGTCAACAAACGCGACCTGTCAACTGGAGAAACCTGAGAATTCACAAGTGAAAACGTGGGGTTCGGCCTCAACCGTGGGGGTTGAGCGCGCCCCCGCGCGATGCCTGTTTTCCAACTGGAGAGAACTGAAGTGCGACTGCGCATTCCTCGTTGAAGATTCGATCCAATTCTTCCTTCCGCATCTCTGAAAAGAAGATGAAGCGGATTCTATCCGCTGTCCGATAACATACGTCCGCACAATACGATGTCAGAAACTACTTGCACGTGCTGGAACTATCATTGACAAACACAATGCCCCAATTGAAGCGGTCCGTGAGGCTTCGGTTGCCCTCATCGAGCCGGAAAAGATACCTGTAAACCGCTTCAGCGGATGGCGCTTGAAAACCCACTACGCTCACCTCCTAAAACTCCTGGATCTAAACTACAGGTTATCTGGTGTTCCTACGCGGCGGAATCGATACGCGAGACGGACACCCGGACCCGGTAGCCCAATGCGCTTACCAGACGGATCAACAAATCACTGGACACGTTATCGAGGTTCCCGTTCAATATTGACGTGACCCTGGTGCGCGACGAACCGCCACGCTGGGCCACTTCAGCATGCGTGAGGGATTGATTACGAACAATCTGCCTGAGCCGTTTGAGCAGAGGATGTTGCACCCGCCATTGGTGCGATTCCGCGCCGCTGAGCCCGAGCGTCCGAGCCAAAGCTTCTGGCGTTCTTGCGACTACAGGCTTAGTCTTGATCATCTTGCATCTCCTTCAATCGCTTCCTGCCCAACTGGATTTCTGTGGGCGGAGTCTGGCGGGTCTTCTTCACGAACGCGTGGATGACCAGAATGCCCGTTGTGCCCGCCCTGAAATAGAACGTTCGGAATTGGCCGTCTTCGCTGTGCAGCCGCAATTCCGGAGAAACCGACCAAGGCCGGACGCGGGATTGTGGTAAACCCGGATGGATAGGTCCCGCGCCAGTCGCAAAGCACGCAGCCAATACACGGCGGCGAAGGCTCCGGCGACGAGAAGGATCCAGTGCAAGGCCGGATCGCCGGTAATGCGAATTGGCGGCGGTGTGTTCATTGAATGAACTGCAAATGCCGGGACGTATTTGGCCTTTCTCGTATACGCCTTACTCCTTGCCGCTCTTGTTCGCCGCATTTGCCGTGCGGATTGGAGTCCCATTTTTTGCGGATGCACGACGCTTCCGCGTGGCATCCTCTTGCGCCCTGGTTGTAGTCTTCAGGGGTTTGGTTTTTGCCCGTTCGGGGCCAGTGTCGCGACCGAGGCGGGTAATTGCAGCGCCGCAAACTCCAGTGCCAGATTCAGCGTACTCAGGAAGTCATTGATTTCGATTGGCTTCGTGACATACCGGAAGAATCCAGCGCTTAGGCCCTTTTCGATATCCTGGGGCATTGCATTGGCGCTGACTGCGACAACGGGAATGTGCATGGTTGACGGGTCTTCGCGAAGGATTTTCAGAGCA
>CAZCPL010000540.1:0-1867 GCA_964500255.1 uncultured Solibacteraceae bacterium
CATCTGGAATCCGGCCAGCTTGCGCGTTGGCGTTGAGACCTTTTCGAGAGCGGCGCGGCCGACGAAATCGCAACCTTTATCCATTTTGACGACCCAGGCGAGATCGGCTTCGTAAGGATTGATGGTGGCGTCGATTTCGTGGCCGTAGAGCGCCATCTTGGATTCAAGGCGAAGGGTATTGCGTGCGCCCAATCCTGCGGGCTTGATACCGAATTCGGCGCCGGCATCGAGTAATTCGGTCCAAATGCGCGGAGCTTCTGTCGGGGTGACGTAAACCTCAAAGCCGTCTTCACCGGTGTAACCGGTGCGTGCGATACGCGCCGCTGTGCCGGATACTTCGCCGTCTGCGAACCAGTAATACTTTATGGCTGTGAGTTCGGTAGCGGTCAGCTTTTGCAGGGTCGCAAGCCCCTTAGGACCTTGCACGGCGATTTGCGCATAGCGAGGGCCGGCGTTCTCAACGGTCGCTTCAAAGTCGTTGTGCGAAACGATGTGTTCGAAGTCTTTGTCCTGATTTGAGGCGTTCACGCAGATGAAGTAATGATCGTCCGCGACTTTGTGCACCAGAATGTCGTCCACGAATCCGCCGTGTTCGTAAAGCAACCCCGCATAATGCGCCTGCCCGATCTTGAGCTTCGCGGCGTTGTTGGTGGAGATGTAGTTGACGAGGTCGAGAGCTTGGGGTCCGCGGATTTCGATTTCGCCCATGTGCGAGACGTCGAACAGGCCGACGGCGGTGCGAACGGTCAGATGCTCGTCGATGATGCCGGAGTATTGGACCGGCATGTCCCAGCCGCCGAAGTCCACCATTTTTGCTCCCAACGCGCGGTGTGTTGCGTTGAGGGGAGTCTTTTTGAGATCGCTCATGAGGATGAATCTTCAGGCTAACATGCGGTCAAATGACACTTGGATTTGGCGTTGTCGCACAGAAGAACTTTGGTCCTTTACGTGGATCGGCCACCATCGAACCGTACGAACGGCATGTTTCAAAAAGCGCCGTTCAATCTTTCGATTTTGTTTCGCACAGCTCTTTGCGCAGGCAAGTCGCGCCGATTCCAGTGTAGTATCCGTTCCGCAGTACGGGAACCATGAGCGCCTTGTTCGCGCTGGGGACTTGATCGCTCCAAACTTGGCGACCGCTGAGACGACTGGTCAGCTTGGGTTTGCAGGTTCGCCAATTCTCGACGCCGTCGCTTGACCAGTTCCCTCGTCTTCGGCCTTGGTAGGACAGCACGGACAAACCGTCATCTCACCCGAGAAAGATATAGTCCTTTAAAAACGAGGAGATAGCACCAAATTACCCGTAAAGATTCTCGCTGAGGCGTCGATGGATGTGCAGGTCCGCGGTACTGACCAAAACTCGTCACAGGCAAGATTCCGTCACTTATGAACATCCTTCTCGTAACTTCTCAACCATTCGCACAAGACGACCGGCTACTGCTCCGCATGCCCTCTGCGACAGTCCGGCTGGCCGTTACGGGAGCCGATGCCAGCGCGATGCTCACGCGCCACATCTTCGATTGCGTTCTGCTTTGCGCCCCATTCGAAGATTGTTCCGTCGAGACGATGCTTGAAGAGACCTCGCGACTTGCTCCAAATGTTCCGGTCAT
Organism: uncultured Solibacteraceae bacterium; assembly: GCA_964500255.1. GTDB lineage: Bacteria > Acidobacteriota > Terriglobia > Bryobacterales > Bryobacteraceae > F-183. The sequence goes on from CAZCPL010000540.1 coordinate 1,611, forward strand.
TATTCGAAGCCGCAATGGCTCGGTTTCCGAAGCGACGCGCTGCATCAGGGCAGGTGCTACCCAATACTTCGGCCCAGACACCATCGGATCGGAAGGCGAGAGCGAAGATCTCGACGACCTCGTCGCAGGTCTGCGTTTGGCTATCGAAGAACGTTCCACCGAAGAGCATTGGCGTAAGATTCTGGTCGGTGCCAGCCCAGCGATGCAGAACGTCGCTCAAGTGATCCGCCTTGTCGCCACTCGCCGCTGCAACGTCC
>CAZCPL010000540.1:1877-2203 GCA_964500255.1 uncultured Solibacteraceae bacterium
GATCACCGGCGAAACGGGCACGGGTAAGGAAATGGCATCCCGCGCGATCCACGCCGCCTCCTCGCGATCCAATCATCCGATAGTCGCGGTCAACTGCAGCGCACTTCCAGAAAATCTACTGGAAGCCGAACTCTTCGGTCACACCAAGGGGGCATTCACCGGTGCACAAGGCCTGCGCATCGGACGATTCGAGGAAGCCAACCGGTCCACGCTCTTCCTCGACGAAATTACAGACTTGCCGTTCGGTGTCCAAACCAAGCTTTTGCGCGTATTGCAGGAGCGCGAGGTGCAGCGCTTGGGATCTTCCGAGAACATCAAAGTCGACT
>CAZCPL010000541.1:0-2182 GCA_964500255.1 uncultured Solibacteraceae bacterium
TCTCTCGGGCAAGAGTGGCCGGAAGTCCGCGATGGGCTCCGCGCGGCGCGCGAGGATGGGAAATCGCTCTGCCGCGCCGGTAAACTGGGCCCGTGCCTCGCCAGCGCGATCGAGCAGTGCGCAGAGATCGAAGATTTCTTTGCCCTCGAGGCGGGCTCCGTCGATGCGGACTTTTTGAACGGTCCGTTCGATTTCCGAAGGAGCGTCGAAGCGCAAGCGGATAGCTCCGCTACTGCGTCCGCCTGGTTGGGGTTGAGTCGCAAGACGCAGGTAATCGAGGGCTTCGGCCGTTTCATCGAGGAATCCCCGAATGCGGCCTACTTCAGTTAGCGGACGTGCCTTGGCGAGTTCGCGTCTGCCGAGCGCGGACGACACATAGCGCCCGATGACTTCTTTCAGCGCTTCAAATTCGAGCGTTTCGCTGCTGGTAATCCGCATAAGCCCGCTTTACGACTTCTTTCGTTCCTTCTGTCAACAAGAGGTCACCGATCTTCGAAATGGCAAACCACGCGGCTTTTCCTGCATCGTCTCCCGCCCTCACTTGGCCGCTTTCGATCTTGCAGACGTAATCGGCGAGTACATAGTGGTATTCGGTGCGGTCGGAATTGTCCCGCATAATGCGCTGAAAGACCTCTGCGAGATAGAGGGGCTTCACCGACAGTCCCGTCTCTTCGCGCACCTCGCGTGCGATGGCCTCTTCCAGGCGCTCGCCGGTTTCGACAAGTCCGCCGGGTAACGACCAATAGCCTTTGAGCGGTTCTTTGCCGCGTTCGACGAGCAGGATCTGTCCCCGTTGAAAGATCATCGCACCGACTCCGAGGAGTGGCCGCGCAGGGTACTGCCGATCATTTGTTCTCTTCAAGATTGAGGGTAACAGTCACGCCGCAGGTTCTCGAGAAAGGAACGCTTCGCGCGGGCTCGAAGGGCAGTTGCATTGGGGGCGCAAACTGCGATAGTCTCGCTACGCACCTATGTCCAAACGGAGTTCCATCGGATCCTGGGCCTATACCATCGGCCCCTACGCTGCAAACCCTATCGATTTCGACACAGTTCTCACGACCCTCAAGCGCCTCGGCTTTGACGGCGTGGAACTGGGCGCCTTTCCGCCTCATCCGAACCCCGGCAATCCCGGCGGATCCGATGAAGGTTGGGGCGGCGCACTTGCCAGCAAGGGCCAACGCGATGAACTGAAGGCCAGGATGGCCTCTCACGGACTCGCCTTTTCCGGCATCGCCGCGAACCTGTGGGGCGAGAAGCTGATCAACACAGACGACCAGTCGAAGTACATCCACGAATTCAAGCGTAATTCGGATTTCGCGAAAGACCTTGGCATCGGTGGCGTGCGCGTTGACACTGTGCAGCCTCCCACCATTCATCGAGACGTCGACTATGCAACGGCGATGGATCGCGTGGTGAAGACTTGGCAGGCCTGCGCGGATTACGCGAAAGACAACGGCCAGTATGTCTGCTGGGAATTCGAACCCGGCTTCGCGTTCAACAAGCCGAGCGACATCGTGCGGATTCACGACGCCGTGAATCGCGACAACTTCGGAATCATGTACGATACCTGCCACGGCCAGATGGTTGGCGTGAATGGTTCGCGCCAGGAAGGCGAGAAGGAAGTCTTTGGCAATCAGATTGAGTTCATCCACAAGCTGGCTGGACGCATCAATCACATCCATCTGATTGACTCGGACAACACTTGCCACAAGGACGCGGCGGGCGCGGACGAGACCAGCGCACATCCCCCGTTTGGCTTGGGTGTGCTCGACTTCGACGCGATCATCCCCGAGTTGTTGAAGGCTGCGACGCGGGTCAATCACGACTGGTGGACCGTCGATCTCTGCTTCTATCCCGATGCCTGGGCAGCCACTGAGCAGTGCAAGAAGGCTCTCGACGGATATATCGGGAAGTACGGCGCATGAAAGAACTGAGAGTCGCCATGATTGGGTACGGCTTTATGGGCCGTGCTCATTCGAACGCTTATAAGAGGCTCACGGATTTCTTTCCTGTACATCACAGGCCCGTATTGAAGGTGGCCTGCGCGCGCAACGCCGAGAAGGCGCAGGCGTTCGCGGATAACTGGGGATACGAACGTGTGGAGACGGATTGGCGAAAGGTCGTGGAGGCTTCGGATGTCGATCTAATCGATATTTGCACGCCCAACGACACGCACCAGGAG
>CAZCPL010000542.1:0-2172 GCA_964500255.1 uncultured Solibacteraceae bacterium
CGCGGTCCGGTTCAAGGCGGTCAATCTGGGCGATCGGATACCCGGTCTGGGTCGACGGCGGCCAGCCGCTTCGCTGATCCGCACGTCAGATTGCTGTCGTTCGATCTGGACCGCGAGGCAGCCGACATTCGGGAAAACCCGGTACCGGCCATCAGCTGACGCTCTCGGAGGGCAGCTTCACGGCATCTCACGTCATCGTTCCAGCTCCAGAAGCGAAAAGTAAGAACGCAAGGCACGTGGCATGCCATCCTTGAACAATCAGAGCTGAGTGGCGTTCATTCCCTGTGCCACTCCATTCACTCCGGAACTCTGCCGTCAGGCTGCTCGATTCACGTAATACCGACCCAGCGTCAAGCCACATGCCGCAACCCGGCGACGATGTCGATGCGACTCATTTTCCACGCCGGCCAGGAGGCGGCGACCACGCTCAGCTCCAGGCAAACACTGACATGGCCGCCGTCCCCTTCACCTACATCGCCCGCAACCTGTGGTTGCGCCGCGTGACCACGCTACTCACCGCCGCCGGCACGGCGCTGGTGGTCTATGTCTTCGCCACTGTGCTGATGAGGACCGAAAGCATCCGCGCCGCGCTGGTGGCCGCTTGGCGCGCGGCCCGGATGAAGATCGTCAATTGTTTGCGCGCCGCGTAGTTCGGCCAGGCAGACCGAACCGTCAGCGGTCTTCGATGCGCGTGTGCGTGCCTTCGGCCGGCTTGCCGGTGTCGGGGTCCAGCCAATCGGAAATGCCGAGTTCCTGCTCGGGGTCAGTCGGTGATCCCGCGCCTCGCCGGCGGCACTCGGGACGGAAAAGAGTGTTTGAAAACCCTATCCTCCACAACATAATGTGTCGTGTGTACGAAATCGGGTACCTGCTGTGTAAGGGCCTGACGCCGGACGATGGTTGAATTCAAGGAGGCAAAGTAATGACAATTGAACAAAAGATTCTCTCCAAGCTGGAACCCCATGCCAAACGCATTCAGGACGGCGATGGTAACGATTTTGATTACCTGCCAGCCGTGCTTTTGCAGCTCATTGAAGGGCAAAAGCGCCAAGCTAAACAGCTCGAAGACACCGCCAAGCTCTTGGATTCTCTCAAAAGTACAGTAGATACCTTTGGAGTGGAAAACAAGGCACAAATCACCGCACTGGACTCTGCGACGCAACGAAAAATAGATAAGCTGGAGACGGCACTCAAGGACACGCATATCCAACTCCAAAACTCACAGTCTACGATCACAGAGAAGATTGGCGTGTTAGCTAACTCGCATGCCGTGCACGCAATACAAACCACCGAAGGCTTGAGCACAATTGGCTTGCAAATTAAATCTTTTTCCGATGACACTCAACAGTCCCACGTCAAGTTAGTGCGATTTCTGATCGCTGGATTGGTAGCATCTATCGGAATGATTGGACTGGCAATCGTAATATTGCAGAGGCATTGATGCCTACCATTCAGGAAGTTGTCAGCGACCACCGCAAGCACTATATGGATCGCAAACTGGCCAGGAGCCCGTTGCTTCATTTCTCGCCTGGCGCGCACCGCATCGATCTGCATGAGTTGTTTCGTGGCGTTCAACCAAATCTTCCGGCGGTTGACCGCAATTCAAACGGTGTCTCGAATCCGCAGTCCCTTGTGCGTAACTTGTTAGAAGGTCGTTTTGAGGGTGCGATCCACGGGGTCCGTTCTGCGACCATAAAAAAGCTGGATCGAATGCAAAAAGCTGCAGGCGACAGCCTGCACAGCACCGGTCAACACACTTTGTTTTTGGGCTACCCCTGCATAGTTTTGCCAGCTGCAGGTGGCAAGTCAAAGCTGGCTCCGTTAACCCTTTTTGCAGTACATATTGCAATCACTAGCCAAAAGCTCACCATTCGCCGGGTGCTGGACTCCAATGATCAAAGCTCCCCTGTGGCCTCTGAGGTCTTGTTGAATCGCCTTGTGGGCGCTTATGTCAAACGAGAATTTGACGTTGATCTGAATGTCGATCAGCATCGTTTTGACATTAAAGGCGCGGAATTGGAGGAACGGGTCCAGCACGTGCTGGCACCCTGGAGGGCCATCAAGCGTGAGTTTAGTTACCCGCAGACTTCAGAGGTGATTAACAAGGACGAGCTCAAACGACTCGATCCGACCAGTAGTGATCCATATATTGCCGATCATGCCATCCTGGGG
>CAZCPL010000543.1:0-2163 GCA_964500255.1 uncultured Solibacteraceae bacterium
AGGCCACGCGTTGAACTCGCGCCACTTGTTGGTTCCGGTTTCGAAAGCGATCACTGGAGCAATGTTCGCCTTTGGAGCTTCATCCTTCAAATGCTGATCGAGAAACGGCCGCAGGATCTCGCGCCGAAAGTGGAGCGCGGTGTCACTGTAAAACTTAATCGCGGCAAGCGATGAACCGTCGCCGATTTGCTGGCCGTGGAACCAGGGTCCCATCACTAGAAACACCTTGTCGTTGGCCGTGTCTTTGGGCTCGATCAACTTATAGACAGCGGGCGCGCCGTAAATGTCTTCCTGATCCCAAAGGCCGTGCACCATCATCACGGAAACCTTCAATGGCTGCTTGGCGAGAATCTGATCCATCGCCTGATCGCGCCAGAATCCATCGTAGGCGGGGTGTTCCACAATCTTCCGCCAGAAGCCCATTTGATCGAGTCCGCGGCGTTTGGCCAGTTCACCGGCCGTTCCCGCCTGCAGAAACATGTCGTATTGATCGTAGTGCGTGGACCACCATCCCAGCACCGAATCGTTGTCGCGCGTGCCCTGTTGGTTCCAGATATAGTCCATCATTTGCTGGCGAAAAGCACCGTTGTGGAACCAATCGTCACCGCGCCAACCATCCACCATCGGATTCATCGGCACCGAGACTTTCAAAGCGGGATGCGGATTTACCAGTGCCATGAGAGGCAGGAATCCATCGTAGGAGATGCCGAGAATGCCCACTTTCCCATTGGTTTCGGGGATGTTTTTGACGAGCCAGTCAATGGTGTCGTAGGTATCGGTGGCGTGATCGACGGGGGTGGGATTGCGGGGTCCGCTCAATGGGCGGTTCATGATGTAGTCGCCCTCCGATCCGTATTTGCCTCGCACATCCTGCACGGCGCGGATGTACCCACCGTCGACGATCACATCGTTGGCGTTGTCATAGCCCTGCAAAATCGGCCCTAAATGCGAGCTTTGTGCGTGGTTGGTGAGCGACTTGGCATCGTAGGGTGTGCGCGTGAGAAGAATCGGCGCGCGCTTCGCTCCCTTGGGGACGATTACGACAGTGAAGAGTTTCACGCCGTCGCGCATAGGGATCATGACGTGCTTGCGCGTGTACTCGAAAGCACTGTCGGGGATGGTGAGCTTGGCCGGGGTCTCAGTGGGATAGGCAGGGTACTGCGGCTGTTGAGCCTGCAGAGTCGCCAGAAGAAGCAGCGCGTGCATGCTTCTATTGTCGCGCTGGCTTCCCTATATCGCGAGTGGCCTTGTCTCCAGACTTCGAATCGATCTGTTCCGCCTGCTGTTCGAGGATACCGAAGGATCCACTCAAGGCGATATCCGGCATGGATCGGAGTTCGACGCTTGCGGCTTTGTATGCGCCCGGCATGATGTTCTTCAAGACGTAACGGCTAGCGGTATCGGCGGCGGCGGAGCGAATCCGCATAGGTCCGGGTTTGTCGGCGAGCAGCATCGCGATCGCACCCGAGGCGGGAGTGCCGTTAGAATCGCCCGCAATTCCCGACAGTTCCGCGCCATCGTCATTCATGGCGATTCGTGGTTCGTCGTTGCCCGGCGGTCTGCTTAGATCGAGTGTGTGCTCTTGTGCTTCAGTCGAGCTGAGATGTACTGACTGCACGCAGGTGGATGCGGGGCCGTTGAACACTCTCACCCGATAGATGCCAGGATTCAGGGCAAGCCTTCGTCATCGCTCGAAATGGAAACGACGACCTGCTCGACGCGTTGCGTCTCCCCGGCCTTGCAATTGTAGAGGTCTGGACGGCCAGGACTTGTCGCCGAAAGGATGAGAGCGCAAGTCATTTCTTCACCGCCTCCACTTTGAGAACGGAAAGTTCTTCACGACTTGATCGTTCTCTTTGAGTTCGAGCAAATCGGCACGCAACACCAGGGCCTTGACCTGCTCTTCGCTGGTTGGCATCCTGGCGTCAAGTACAAAGGCAGCCAGGCGATAACAGAAGCCGCCCAACTCCGCGCCGACTCTCATGAAAGATGATAGTATCGGTGTTCCCGGCAACGATGCGGAAAAGAACACTGGCCATCCTGCTCGCCACCACCGGCGCCTAGGCCCAAAGCGCCCGCAACATCGGACCCGCCGTCGGTGCCCCCTTTCCCGACTTCACCTTGAAAGACCAGCGCGGCGTCACCCGCGACCTCCACTCGCTC
>CAZCPL010000544.1:0-2146 GCA_964500255.1 uncultured Solibacteraceae bacterium
TAATGAGACTTGGCCTGCGCGTTCAACCTATGCTTCTCCGGCGCGTCGGCTCGCTCCCCTGTTTCCTGGACCCCAGTCAGGATGTTCTTTGATGGGGGCGTGCCAACCGGGGCCGCAGTACCAAAGACTTGCGCCAAGCTCGCGTCGAGCGTCGGCTCCATTGCTATGCGGTTCTCAGCGACCACGATCACGCGCCGCAGTTCGGGGATCTTGCCAGTAACGGCTCGCAGATAGAGCGGTTGCACGTAGATCAGGGACTCCTTGATCGGAATCACCATGAGAGTACCGAGGATGACCTGGGAGCCGGCCTGGCTCCAGAGTGTGATTTGCCGCGAGATCTCCGGGTCTTGATTGATACGGGCCACGACTTGTTTCGGACCAAAGATCAAGCGTTGCTTAGGAAATCGGTACACGACCAGCTTGCCATAGTTCTCGCCATCCGCTCGCGCCACCATCCACGCTGCGAGATTGTCCTTCCGCTGCGGAGTGAATGGCAACATGAGAATGAATTCCTCCGTCTTCTCTTCGGGCAGCTTCATGATCGTGTAATAAGGCTCCATTGGCTGAGGCGCCGTGTTTCCGACCGGAGCATTCACCGAAGCAACGGCCCACTTGTCTTCTTTGTTGTAGAAGCCTTGAGGCTGGTCCATGTGATAGGTGGAGTACACCGCTGTCTGGATTTTGAACATGTCCTCCGGGTACCTAAGATGTGCGCGCAGGTCCGCAGGCATGTCCGAAAGAGGCCGGAGAATACCCGGGAAGATCCTGGCGTACGTCTGGATGATTGGATCGCGTTCGTCGGCCACATACAAACTCACATTCCCGCGGTAGGCATCGACCACCGCCTTCACGGAGTTTCGGATGTAGTTGAGACCGTCACGGCTCGCTGGCTGAGAATACGGATAGCGGTCGCTCATCGTGTAGGCATCGCAGATCCAGAAAAGCCGACCCTCGGAAATCACTAGATAGGGATCGCTGTCGAACCGTAGAAACGGGGCGACTCGACCTAATCGCTCGACGATGTTGCGATGGAACAATACGCGGCTTTCGGAAGTGGGAGCATCCGACAGGAGCAGTTTCATGTCGGCAAATCGCGTTGCAAACAATAGTTGCCGCCAAGTCGATCCGATGGAAACGCCACCGTCTCCGGTGAAGCTGGAGAAGACGTTCTCCTCGCCCGATGGGTGGTTGAATTCCTTCACATTTGTTTTGACGTAAACCGGGTCGTGTGACAATTCACCGAAGTAAATTTCGGGACGGTCCACTCTAAGTGACGGGACTGACGAAACAGGCGGAATGTCTTTGACGAATAAGACAGGTAGTCCTTCGGCGGTAGCTTTGGCAACGGGGCCAACCGTTAGGCCGAAACCGTGCGTAAAGGTAAGCCGCTCGTTGAGCCAGTTCCGATTCGGAAGAGATGAGGCTAGTAGTTCTCGCGGCGACAGCATAACCTGCTGGATCTCGCCGTTGATCCGGTAACGGTCATTGTCCACGGCATCGAACTCGTAATACGTGCGAATCTCCTGGATCTGCCCGAAGGTGTCGAGCAGGGGTTGCTGATCCCACAGGCGAATGTTCTGGATTGTCCGCTGGCTCTCTTGGATGTCTTTCGCGTTGAGCGCAATTTCGCCAGAGAGCTGGCAAACATTCCGGCGAATACGCCGATCGCGAGTGACGCGGGAATAATGAACCGATGGATCATGCCACCCATGGCAGCGAGTTCTGAAAGAGGCGTCCCTTCCTCAGGCGTACCGTAGGAAGTGCCAAAATGCTGCGTGGTTGGACTCAAGCGTACTGCTAACCTGAAGTTGAGCCAGGCGAAAGCGGCGGCGAATAGTCCTACCGCAAGTCCGAGCATGGCCTGGGTTCCAAGAACAGTCGAGAAGACTACCCCATAATTGAGATCCTGAAACCAGAGCCAGTCCGTGTAGAGGCCTGCCCAAACCGGCCAGATCACCAAGACCGCTACGGTGATTATCATTGCTGGCGCCGCCCAAGGTATCTTTCCTCGACTCGACGATGTTCGGCGATCAAAGCTCATAGGTGAAGTCCTTTCGCGCAAGATCTTCGCGCTCTCGTCAACCGAGTTGACAATGGCCTCAGGAATCTCGAGCCCAAAGCGTCTACAGCAAGTGGACGGCCAAAC
>CAZCPL010000545.1:0-373 GCA_964500255.1 uncultured Solibacteraceae bacterium
AGGACGTCGGCGAGTTTGACCCCGCCCCACTTGGCATTGCCGACTGCTCCGTGTTCCCACTGAAGGCCGGCCATCGAGGGCTCATAAAACCCGCGGCCATTGCCCGCGCACTCGAGCACCGACACGGTCTCGACCTTGGGCATCTTCTGTATCTGTTCGAAGGTAAGTTCGAGAGGCTTGTCCACCAAACCAGAGATCTTCAACTTCCAGGTTGAGAGATCGACCTTGGGCGTGTAGTGGTGGGACCTGACGAAAAATCGCTCAATCGGTGTGATGTCGGTGTTGAAGCCGTCGATCGTCATTTCCAAGTCTTCAGGGCGGGTGGACCGGACGATCATGCCGGTCTTTTTTTTGTCGGCGGGTGCCCACGCGG
>CAZCPL010000545.1:383-2142 GCA_964500255.1 uncultured Solibacteraceae bacterium
GGATCGCGGGGGCCGCGGCGGCACCAGCGAGTAGGCGCACGAGGTTGCGGCGCGAGAGTTGAGAATAGTCGATCATTACCATTGGGCCTTTACTTGGTGAATTCCGCCCTGCTGAATGTTCACGTCATGTGAATACCGCAAGGTGCCGGAAACGATTTCGATGTTGTGAGGACCTTCGCGAAGGGTTAGTTTCGTCGGTGTTTTCTCAGGTCTGGATTTCCCATCTACCATGATGGTGGCTCCCGGCGGTGTGCTGATCACACTGAGAACGCCGGTGGCTTCGGGCAACGTGACGAATAGATCCAACACTTGGGGAACTTCGATTGTCTTGAATGTCGTCAGGTGTCCGGTCAAAGCGATCTGGATACCGTGCCGCCCAAGCGTGAGCTTCAGCGGGCACGGCGCGGTGCAGGTTTGGGATCCGTCTGCCGTTATGGTCGCGCCAGCGGGTGCGGTTGCGAACGCGACATCGAAATCCTTTTGACCGCGCGACGGCGGTGGCTCGCTGGGTTTGGCGACCGGTGGAGTTGCCGGTGCGACAGCCTGTTTGGGTACTGCCGGATCTGGAGCCTTCTTGCCATTGGCTGCAGGCAGCGCGCCTTTCTTGTCCTTGCCTGACGGCTTTGCGATAACTGGATCCGGCACTGGGTCGACCGGCGGCTTACTCATCTGGGTGTATCCGAAGAAGCCCGCGATGGCCAGTAAGGCGACAGCTCCTGCTGCGAGTAGTCCTTTGTTGGGTCCGGATGATCTTGCGGCTTGTTTCTGGGCTTCCATGTCGCGGATGGGAATCCGCATGGATGGTGTGGTCTGCTCGGCAGCACGGGCATGATCGGCCGGTTCGGCGACGGGTTCCGGTGCGGCAACGGGAGGCTCGGTACCCGATGCTTGCGAAGCTGCCTGTGGTTCAGCAAAGACCGTTGCGAGGCGTCCGCCGGAACCGGTAGTAGTCTCGTCAGCAACCGGCATCGGTCCCTTTGCCATGGGGGTCCACTCGGGCGTACCTGCAAGCGCACGCTGCAAAACCGTGACGAACTCGGCGCAGGTGGCGTAGCGATCTTCCGGCTTCTTGGCGAGTGCTTTTCGAACGGCTCGATCGGCGAGAGGCCCAAGCGTGGGATTCAGTTCATGAACCGAGGGCGGCTCTTCGGAACAAACCTTGTAAAAAAGCGTCGGCAGATAGTCGGCTGTGAATGGCTTACGTCCGGTCAGGATCTCATAAGCCATAATGGCGAGCGCGAATTGATCGGAAGCCCCGGTGAGGGTTTCGCCCTTGATCAGTTCCGGCGACATGTAGGATGGCGTGCCCATGACTACGCCGGTCTGGGTCATCGACTGCGAGGTGATTTTGGCGATGCCGAAGTCGCAGACCTTGGCCACAGTTTCCTCGTGCACCATGACGTTGGCGGGCTTCACGTCACGATGGATGATGCCCTTCTTGTGGGCGTAATCGAGTGCGCTACCGGTTTGTGCCAGCAGTTCGATCAACTGGAGGTTGGGCGGGAGTTCCTTCGACCTGAGGATGTCGTCGAGCGGCTTGCCATTGACGAATTCCATGAAGATATAGGCGAGGCCGTTTTCTTCGAGGATGTCGTAGATGGTGACGATGTTCGGGTGCGAGAGTATGCCAGCGGATTGGGCCTCGCGAAAGAGACGTTCGCGAAGGCGGGTGCGCTCCTCCGCATCCGTAAACTCATTGAGACGGATGGATTTGATGGCAATGATGCGTCCGATCGTGGGGTCCTGCGCGCGGTAAACG
>CAZCPL010000546.1:0-2133 GCA_964500255.1 uncultured Solibacteraceae bacterium
CAAAACGATATACGCCAGATAGCCGTGCAGTTCCACCGCCGAGTGCGCCGGACCTGTCAGGCAGCCGCCGCGAAACACGCCCACCGGCATGTTGAAGTAACGGCCAAACTCCTGGCAGAGAACATCCGCCGCGACCTTCGATGCGCCAAACAGCGAGTGAAGACACTGATCGATCGACATCGACTCTGAGATGCCGTCAAGGCCGTCGGCATAATCGAAGCGCTTTTCTTTTTCGACCAACGGAAGATAGTTGGGCCGGTCGCCGTAAACCTTGTTCGTGCTGGTGAAACAGATCGGAGACTCTTTGCAGAAGTCCCTCGCGGCGACCAATAGATTCAAGGTTCCAACGGCGTTGACGTCGAAGTCTTCATAGGGAATCGCGGCTGCGCGATCGTGCGACGGCTGCGCGGCGGCGTGGACGATGAAGTCCGGACGCTCGTTCTGCAGCAGATCGCGCATCGCCTGACGGTCGCGTATATCGACCGCGCGATGAGCGTATCCCTTGACGTTATGAACGAGGTCCTGGACGACCGCGTTAGTGGATCCTTGGGCACCGAAAAATTCCTGGCGCATGTTGTTGTCGACGCCTGTGACCTGCCAGCCACGTTCGCAGAGATAACGCGAACAGGCGGATCCGATGAGGCCTCCAGAGCCGGTGACGAGTGCTTTTGCCAAACCACTACTGTAACGCGTGAGTTGGCTGCCGATGCCACACCATCCTGGTGGTACCGCTGTTCGAGGGGCCTCTCGTTGATCGAGCGCTGCGATCGGAATTTCACCGACAGGATGGACGCCCTGTGCTACGGAAAAATACGGCTCAGAACAGATTCAAATGCGTCTTCCCGAATTGGTTAAGCTCGTGGCTAAACCCAATACTCGTCACTTACGACTTTTGACGACACTCTTGGTCTTGAGTGGCGGTGGTGATCCATTGGTGCGGCGACGACGGGGGTAGCTACTCATCTTACGTTTCACGCGTCGGGGATTGCTCCGATTGCGGCTGGAGACAACGCGTTCATCGAGGATTTCGGAGAGTACCCGCTCATGGAATCGTTTTCTCTCCCGAGGGAGGAATAGCGCCGAAGGCGGCGATCTTGCGACGGACAACGCGTACGGTGTGAGTATAGGAGATCCTGTCAGGATCTTCGCCAGCGCTCAAGGCAGCTTCGTGCATGAGGCCCCGGATCGCGAAGTGGGCCAACAGCAGCCCGAAGAACTCTTGCCGGACGAGATCTGGGGTTTTACTGCGCAGAACGACGCGGGCGCCTCGCAAATGAGTTTTGAGTTCGTCGAACGCAGTCTCGATCCCCCAGCGCTCGTGATACAGGGCGGCTAACTCTTCAGCGGGCGCTTTTTCCGGGTCCAGGATTGTGGTGGCCAGCCGGTACATCGCCTCCGCGTCCTGGACTCCCTCCAATCCGTAGTCGATCACGCGCACCACCACTCCATCGCGCGCTCGCCACTTGTCCAGGGAGGATGCATAGATGCGGCTCAAGTACGAACCGTCCGCTAGGCGAGCGAACTGCCTTGCTTAATCCGGACATACTTAGGCTACGAGAAACATGACCCGAGAGGACGAAACGGAGGGAACTCGCGTAACGGCGCAACGACAAAAACGCTAAAGGGGGACTTCGGGGAACTGGCGCTGGAGACGCCACGGGATCGGGAAGGCAGCTACACGAGAAATTCAGGGACATCTGGAGGAAATCTATAAACTCGAAGTAAGTCCGACGCTGATTTTCGAATGTGACCAAAGCGGTGATGGACGAAGTAAAGACATGGCAAACCCGGCCGCTGGATTCGCAATATCCGATTCTGTACTTGGATGCGCTGATGATTAAAATCCGGGAAGCCGGGCAGGTTCGAAACAAGGCCATCTACGTGGTGATCGGCGTCAACATGGACGGCAACAAGGAGGTGCTGGGGTTGTGGGCGGGACCGAGCGGCAACAATGCCGAAGGCGCAAAGTTCTGGCTGCAAGTGCTGACAGAACTGAAGAATCGTGGGGTGATAGAAACTGGGAGCACCTAGCGCCCTTCTTTGCTTATCCCGCGGATATTCAGAAGGTGATTTGTACTACGAACGCCGTGGAGTCCTTGAATATGTCGTTGCGGAAAGTGATCAAGACGCGAG
>CAZCPL010000547.1:0-2080 GCA_964500255.1 uncultured Solibacteraceae bacterium
CTGTTGGCCCTGTTTCCGCAGTATCTGAAGCGGATGCCGAAGTCCGGCGGCTGGATGTTGCGCGTCAAAGTCGTGATGGGTTTCCTCGTGCTTGCGGGCATGTTGAAGTATCTGAGCAACGTCGACTCGGTGCTCCAGATCGGCTTTCTGACCCGCGAACGGTTCCTAGCCGCTTGGATTGTCTTATTCTCGCTGGCGGGCTTGTATCTGCTGGGATTTCTGCGGCTCGAAGGCATTGGTCCGAATGATCGTATGGGTGTTGGTCGGCTGCTGACCGGCGCGTTTTTGTTGATGTTTGGGATCCATCTCATCCCAGGCATGTTCGGAGGGCGCTTGGGTGAACTCGACGCCTACATCCCTTCGCCTACCGAGGGCGCGGCGTTCGCAAGCCCCGCGGCAACGTCTGCGAACAAGTGGATGAAGGATCAGTACAAAGAAGCCATCGCCAAGGCTAAGGCCGAAAACAAGCTCGTCCTGATCAACTTCACCGGTTACGCTTGCACCAACTGCCATTGGATGCGCCAGAACATGTTCCCCAAGCCGGAAGTGCAGGCTGCCATCGAGAACATGGTGTTGCTCGAACTCTTCACCGATGGAACCGACAAGACCAGCGAAGAGAACCAGAAAGTGCAAGAATCGAAGTTCAAGACCGTGGCGCTGCCTTATTACGCGCTTGTCGACGGTGACGAACGGATTGTGGCGACCTTCGCCGGTTTGACTAAGAATTCGCAGGAATTCGTGACGTTTCTGCAAACGAAGCTCTGAAAATGAAACTGCTGCTTTCGCTGGCACTCTCGCTCGTTCTCGTTCAGACCGCTCTGACCCAAAGCCCGGCCCCATCGAACCTTGCCCCGCCGATTCGCGGATTCTCTCCCGACCAGTTCGCCGCCCAGCGCGATCGTGAAGCGAAGGCCCGCGCAATGGCGCAGCCCGAACGCATCCGCACCTATATGGAACGCATGTCCGCCGATCCGCATCATGCGGGTTCAGCCGGTTCGCGCGCGGTTGCCGAATACGCGTCGGCACTGATGAAGGAATGGGGCATCGACGCCCGCATCGAGTCGTTCGAAGGCTTGATGCCGTATCCGACGGCGCGCATTCTCGAAATGACTTCGCCCACAGTCTTCAAGGCGAAGCTGCAGGAACCGGTCTTGCCCGAAGACAAAGATACTTCCGACGCGGGCCAGTTGCCGACCTTCAATGCTTACTCGGCTTCCGGCGACGTGACTGGACAACTGGTCTACGTCAACTACGGCACTCCGGACGATTACGAGACGCTGAGGAAACTCGGCATCGACGTCCGAGGCAAGATCGTGATCGCGCGTTATGGCAACGGATGGCGCGGCATCAAGCCAAAGCTCGCGGCTGAGAACGGCGCGATCGCCTGCATCCTCTATTCGGACCCCAAAGAAGACGGTTACTATCGCGGCGACGTCTATCCGAAAGGCCCTTACCGGCCTCCGCAAGGCGTGCAGCGCGGCAGCGTGATGGATATGGCCGTATATCCCGGAGATCCGCTGTCGCCCGGCTGGGCGTCCGAAAAGGGCGCGAAGAAGTTAAGCCGCGAAGAGGCGAAGACGCTGGTCAAGATTCCGGTGATGCCAATTTCCTACGGCGATGCCGCGCCGCTGTTGCGCGCACTTGCCGGACCGGTCGCCCCCGAACGTTGGCGCGGTGCTTTGGCCCTGACTTATCATGTGGGTCCGGGGCCAGCGACCGTGCGCCTGAAGTTGGATTTCGATTGGTCGACGAAGCCTGTACACAATGTCATCGGTATGATTCCCGGCAGCGTTGACAAAGATCAGTGGGTCATCTTGGGGAACCACCATGACGCGTGGGTGAACGGCGCAAGCGATCCGATATCCGGGGCGTCTTCTTTGATGGAAACGGCGCGTGTCCTCTCGCGTATGGTGAAGAACGGTTGGAAGCCAAAGCGTACGATTGTGTTCGCGCTATGGGATGGCGAAGAGTTTGGCATGATCGGATCCACCGAGTGGGTGGAAAAGAACAAGGCGGAACTCGATCGGAAAGCGGTCGCGTATATCAACACGGATTCCAACGGTAGAGGCCCTTTCGGCGT
>CAZCPL010000548.1:0-1111 GCA_964500255.1 uncultured Solibacteraceae bacterium
CGACCGAGATCGCGAACACATCCGCATCCGCGCCCACGTTGGTCAACTTCAATCTCTTCACAGAACCCGGAGCGTTCCTGCCACCGCCGCCGAAGCTGATCGAAAGCGGATCGGCCGTAACCGTCGCCAACCGAGCGCGGCTCAGATCCAAACGTCCCGCACCGGCTTCCTGCGGAATCGCCGCACGATTGTTCGCATCGGAGAGAGGCAGCGCGGTTGCGGTATTCACCAGCAACGAACGGTAATCCTGTGTCTTTAACCCAGGGCGAGACTGCTTCAGAATCGCCGCCGCACCGGCAACGACAGGTGACGAAAGGCTCGTGCCCTGCGTATAGGTGAGCCCAGGAGCGATGTCGCTCTGTTCGAGGCAGCAGGTTGTCGGCGCGGCAGTGATAACGCTTTCGCCGACTGCAACAACATCGGGCTTAATCAGCAATCGGCCGGTTGTGGGTCCGCGGCTGCTGAAATCGGCAAGAATATCCGGACTCACTGGCGGCGAGAAATTCAGATTCACCGTCAGGCCTTCATTCGTTGTGATAAGCCGCTTCAGGATCAATCCCATATCGTTGTTGATCCAGGTGGCGGGTGTAGCGTTGTCCGCTTGCGACATCGTGAGCCCAACATCCACCTGCACAGGATTGTAGACAATGGCCGCCATCGCACCTGCGCGGGATGCGTTGTTGAGCTTCTGCTCAAAGGTGCAGGTGCCGCGCAAGATCAGCGCCACTGAGTCTTTCAGCGAATCCGCCGGAAAGGGATCGCAAGCGAGTTCGTTCGCCGGAAAACCAGCGGAATCCCGCAGAGTACCTGTGAACTTCCCCTTTGCCCGCGATGCGCTGCCGTTGATGCCCAGCATCTCAGGGCCAGTCGATGGTGTGATGATCGCCCGGGTCACAAGCCGATTGTTGCCCGACGCGCCAACGCCCAGCACCCACGGCGATGACGCCGGCCAGGCAACGGACTGCAATCCCGATCCATTATTGCCCGCCGCACTCACAAAAATCACGCCCGCATCATAGATTCGCCGGGCGACGTCTTCATTGAAATCATCGAAGACAGGTTGAAATCCAAAGCTTAAATTGATGACGTCCATGCCGTCTTTCACGGCATC
>CAZCPL010000548.1:1121-1534 GCA_964500255.1 uncultured Solibacteraceae bacterium
GGTGGCGGCGGTATTCGAAGATCCGGATTCGCCCGTGGTGATACGGTAGACTCCCAAATGCGCCATCGGTGCGACGCCCGATATGGAACCCGCCGGTCCGCTGATCTTTCTTCCGACGGCGGCAAAAGCCACACCGGTGCCGTGACCATTGTTATCGCGAGCGCTGCTGCGGCTGGTGATCGTGCGGTCCACCAGATTCTCGTACGAACGTAGCGCGATTATCTTCTTATTGTTGAAGTTGGTGAGCGCCGCGCTGTCGAGCTCTTCGTTAATGGCATTGAACCTGGGGAATCCATCGGGCGTGCTCAGTGTCTCGTCCAACAGCCCCGGGTGGCGTATGTCGACGCCCGTATCGACGATTGCGACCTTGATTCCTGCCCCAGCGGTGTCCGGGCCGCCTGGCAACGCCTCCC
>CAZCPL010000548.1:1544-2071 GCA_964500255.1 uncultured Solibacteraceae bacterium
GCACGCGATCCATCACAGCCTTGCCCGCAATCACCGCCTCGACGCGCTTCACTCCCGGCAGCCCCGCAAGACGTGCTGCCGTCTTCGCATCCGGAACCTCGACAATCAGGGCATTGGCGATGGTGTCAAGCCGATGGGCAACTCGACCGCCGATGTTGGAGACTGCGCGCATGGTTGTTTCCTGGCTGCCGCGAACGCGAGCTTGAGCGGCCGCAAACTCGCGTTTTGCCGTCCGATGGCTGCCTCTGCGGATCTGATCCAACGCGGGAAGGTCCGTAAGTTCCACAATATAAGACTGTTGTTGGCCCAAAGCCAATGCCGGAAGCAGTAGGAAGAGGTAAAGATAGATTCTGTGCATAACGTGCCTGTAACTAAAGGAACCCCTTGTCGGGAACGATGTCGCGGCAGGGGATACAGACATTATCGGGGGAAGAGCGCAACTTGGCTAGTTGGAGGATTGCGATAAGACTACTTGACAGATACACACTCATGTTTTATCATCAAGAAGTAAGGAGATAGTTCACACC
>CAZCPL010000549.1:0-2059 GCA_964500255.1 uncultured Solibacteraceae bacterium
TGTTCTTGATGTAGTCGGCGTGACCGGGGCAGTCGACGTGAGCGTAGTGACGATTGGTCGTCTCATACTCGACGTGCGACGCGTTGATGGTAACGCCTCGCTCCCGCTCCTCGGGAGCGTTGTCGATCTGGTCGTACCCCTTGAAGGTGTTCTTTGGGTTCTGGGTGGCCAGAACCTTGGTGATCGCTGCCGTCAACGAGGTCTTGCCGTGATCGACGTGACCGATCGTCCCGATGTTGACGTGCGGCTTGCTGCGATCAAATTTTTCCTTAGCCATGGGTCTTGCTCCTGAGGATCTACTTGAGGTTGCTTACTGAAAAGTGAAAGGGGATATCTGCGGACTAAGTGGTGCGCTGCGCCTTGCCGGACGACTTGGCGACAACTTCTTCCGCGACGTTCTTGGGCGCTTCTTCGTACTTCTCGAAGTGCATGCTGTACGTTGCGCGACCCTGCGTGCGCGACCGCAGGTCTGTGGAATAACCGAACATGTTCGAAAGAGGGACCATCGCGTTGATGATGTTGGTGCCGCCGCGCGACTCATTGCCCTGAAGCTGGCCGCGACGCGAGGACAAGTCGCCGGAAACAACGCCGGTGTACTCGTCGGGGGTCGTCACCTCGACGCGCATGATGGGCTCGAGAAGAACCGGGCTGGCCTTGCGGGCGCCGTCCTGGATCGCGAGCGAACCCGCGAGTTTGAACGCCATTTCGCTGGAGTCGACATCGTGGTAGCTGCCGTCGTACAGGCGGACATGGACGTCGACCATCGGGAAGCCCGCGAGCACGCCCCGCTCAAGCGCTTCCTTGACGCCCATTTCGATGGGCTTGATGTATTCCTTGGGGATTGAGCCGCCGGTGAGGTCGTTCTCAAACTCGAAGCCGGCACCCGGATTGGGCTTCACTTCGATCTTGCAATGGCCGTACTGGCCCTTGCCGCCCGACTGCTTGATCCACTTGCCTTCGGCCAGCGTCTTCTTGCGAATAGTCTCGCGGTAGGCGACCTGGGGCTTGCCCACGTTCGCTTCGACGCCGAACTCGCGCTTCAGACGATCGACGATGATTTCGAGGTGGAGTTCGCCCATTCCCGAGATCTTTGTCTGGTTCGTCTCGGGGTCGCTCTCGACCTTGAAGGTCGGGTCTTCCTGCATCAGCTTGCCGAGGCCCGTGCCCATCTTTTCCTGGTCTGACTTCGTCTTCGGCTCGACGGCAAGGGAGATAACGGGGGCCGGGAACTGGATGGCTTCGAGCAGAACGGGTTCGTCGGAGTCGCAGATCGTGTCGCCGGTGACCACGTTTTTGAGGCCGATCGCGGCCGCGATGTCTCCGGCGTAGATCTCCTTGATCTCTTCCCGCTTGTTCGCGTGCATCTTGACCAGGCGTCCGATGCGTTCGCGCGTGCCCTTGGTGGCGTTGAGCAGCGTGTCGCCGGCCTTCATCTGGCCCGAGTACACGCGGATGAAGGCGAGCTGCCCGACAAAGGGGTCGGTCATGATCTTGAAGACCAGACCCGCGAAGGGCGCGCTGTCGTTGGTGAGACGCTCGACGGGCTGCTTGGTGTCAGGGTCGATCGCGACGGTCGGCGGCTTGTCGAGCGGCGAAGGCAGATAGGCGATGACGGCATCGAGCATGGGCTGGACGCCCTTGTTCTTGAACGCTGTACCGCAAACCACCGGGAAGAGCTTCAAGGCGATGGTGCCGCGACGGATGCCGGCCTTCAGCTCGGCGATGGTGATCTCTTCGCCGTTGATGAATTTGTCGGTGAGGTGATCGTCGACTTCGGAGACCGTCTCGATGAGATGTTCGCGCGCGAGTTTCGCGTCGTCGAGCATGTCCGCGGGAATCTCTTCGGTCATGTACTCGGCGCCCATGGTCTCGTCGGGGTACCGGTAGGCCTTCATTTCGACCAGGTCGATGACGCCGACGAACTTGTCCTCGGCGCCTATCGGAAGCTGGATGGCCACCGGGGTCTTGGCGGAGAGGCGATCGATCATCATGTCGATGCAGCGCTGGAAGTCGGCGCCGACCCGGTCCATCTTGTTGATGAACGCGATGCGGGGAACGC
>CAZCPL010000550.1:0-2028 GCA_964500255.1 uncultured Solibacteraceae bacterium
ATCATCGACTATCCGGAATTCGAGATCCTCTTCGGAATCCGCGACCGCGCAACGGATACCGCGGTGCCGCATATCGAGAGGCTGATCCGCGAGTTTCCATTGGTAAGCATTCGAATCGTGGACGTTACTACCGAAACGCTCAATGGCAAAGTCGGATCGATGATCGATCTTGCACGGGTTGCCCGCTATCCGATGCTGCTCGTGAACGACAGCGATATCCGCGTGGATCCAGACTATCTGCGCAAGGTGATGGCCCCGCTCGAACGGACGGATGTCGGCCTTGTCACTTGTCTCTATCGAGCAACTGGTTGGTCATTCGCTGGCAAATTCGAGGCTATCGGCGTCGATACCGACTTTGCGCCAAGCACTCTCGTCGCGCCGTTCGTCGGAATCGATGAGTTCGCTTTCGGATCGACACTCGCCGTGCGCCGCAAGGATCTGGATCGCATCGGAGGCTTCCATTCGATTGCCGATTACATCGCCGACGATTACCAACTCGGCCACAGGATCCATGCACTGGGCCTGAAGTGTTATCTCTCGGAATCCGTCGTCGAAACCCATCTTGGTGCCGCGACTTTCTTGGATGCGTGGCAACATCAGGTCCGCTGGGCACGCACGATCCGCGCATGCCGCGGAGGTGGATACATGGGGCTGCCGGTGACGTTCGCCAGCGTGTGGGTGGTGTTGGGAATGGCTGCTGGATCAATCGCGCCGGCGCTTTCCGTGCTCGCCGTGCGAATGCTGTTAGCGCTAGTGTCGAGCTTGCTCGTTTTGCGTGCGCGTCGCGACACGTGGATGCTGGCCTTCGTGCCGTTGCGAGATCTATGGTCCGCTGCGGTTTGGGTGGCGGGATTGATGGACCGCAAGGTCTACTGGCGCGACTTCACTATGGAATTGGCACCCGATGGGAAGATTGTCCGCAGCGAACGATCCTAATCAGTTCTGGTGGCGATCCAAGTAGTCCAGCAACTGGCTCACCGCCATCCGCACTCCTGGAACCAGAATCGATTCATCGATGTTGAAGTCCGTCGTATGATGCGCTGCGGTGATTCCCAACGCCTCATTCGACGCACCAAGAAACCAGAAGAAACCCGGAATGACCTTCTGATAGTACGAAAAGTCCTCTGCACCGGTCACAGGCTTCACGGTCACGATGTTCGTGCCCTCAAGTCGCCGCATCAGCGGCAGGGATTCCTCGACAAGCGCCGGTTCGTTGTAGGTCAGCGGATACGCCGGCTCTCGAAAGGTCATCGTATACGAAGCTCCATGGGTTGCGGTACAGCCCGCCAGCGTCTGCTTCATCATCGTCCGCACGCCTTCGCGAACACCTTCATTGAAGGTGCGCAGCGTGCCTTCCATCTTCACTTCGCCGGTAATGATGTTGTTTCGATTGCCCCCGTGGATCGACCCGATTGTCAGCACCATCGGTTCCATCGGATCGATACGCCGACTGCGAATCGCCTGCAAGGCCATGATGCACTCGCTCGCCACCACAATCGTATCGACACCCATGTGCGGCATCGCCGCGTGCACCTGCTTGCCTTTTAAAGTGATCTCAAACGAATCGGCGGAAG
Source organism: uncultured Solibacteraceae bacterium (assembly GCA_964500255.1). Taxonomy (GTDB): domain Bacteria; phylum Acidobacteriota; class Terriglobia; order Bryobacterales; family Bryobacteraceae; genus F-183. The sequence continues at coordinate 1,575 of CAZCPL010000550.1, forward strand.
CCATCGCGGGGCCGGACGCAACACCATACTTCCCCGCCGCCATCCAAGTGGAAACATGCAGGCCAAAGATCGCACGCGGCCTCGGATTCTCGAGCACACCCTCTTTCACCATCATCGAAGCACCGCCATCCTCACCTGAAGGCGGGCCTTCTTCCGCAGGCTGAAAGATGAACTTAATCGTGCCCGCGATCTCATCGCGCATCTTGCACAACATCTCTGCCGCACCCAACGCAATTGCCACATGCGCATCGTGTCCGCAGGCATGATGCACACCGGGATTCTTCGACTTGTAAGGAACCTTCACCTCCGCAATCACGGGCAGCGCATCCATATCGGCACGCCAGGCAACCACAGAACCGGGCTTCTTTCCCCTCAAAATACCAACCACGCCGGTCTTCGCGATGCCGGTCTCTACCTCATCGAAACCCAGGGCTTTTAGCTTCTCGGCCACAAC
>CAZCPL010000551.1:0-2018 GCA_964500255.1 uncultured Solibacteraceae bacterium
CGGCAAAGAGTTGGTGGCGCGCGCTATCCACCGGTTGAGTCCGCGCAACAAGCTGCCATTCGTCACATTGAACTGCGCCGCCATCCCCACCGGGCTTCTCGAAAGTGAGCTGTTCGGCTATGAGCGCGGTGCCTTCACCGGGGCTTTGTCGCAAAAGATAGGCCGCTTTGAGATGGCGCACCACGGGACCCTGTTTCTGGACGAAGTGGGCGATATCCCCCTCGATCTGCAGCCAAAGCTACTGCGGGCATTGCAAGAGAAATCCTTCGAGCGGCTGGGCGGAACCAAGACGATTCCCATCGATGTCCGCCTGGTAGCGGCCACCAATCGGAATCTTACCCAAATGATGGGGGACAAGCTCTTTCGCAGCGATCTCTACTATCGGCTCAAAGTCTTTCCGATTACCACGCCTCCGCTGCGCGACCGTCCTGACGACATCCCGGCGCTGATGCGGCATTTCGCCGGGAAATACGCGGACAAGATGGGACGCGTGATCGACAAGATTCCATCCGACACCATCCGCGCGTTTGTAAAGTGGACTTGGCCTGGCAACATTCGAGAGCTGGAAAACTTCATGGAACGGTCGGTCATTCTCACGTCTGGTACTACCCTGCAAGCCCCGCTGGACGAATTGCGGGAAGACGTCCCTGCTGCCGCCGAAGTTGTCGGCACCGGCGTGACACTCGAACAAGTGGAACGGGATCATATCCTCCGCATGTTGCGGGAAAGCGGCGGGGTGGTCACTGCGGCTGCCGTTCGTTTGGGACTGCATCGCACGACGCTGAACGCGATGATGTTGAAACTGAACATCTCCCGGAAGGATTTCTAAGGCTGTGCAATGACCATATACGGTCACGTGACCGCCTGCGGTCACGTTGGCTGCGGCGCGAATCCACCACTTCGGCTCGTGTATTCTCGCATTCATATCTGGCCAGAGCCGTGCACTGCAAGAGTCTGGGTGGAGGGTTGGTGTAGATGACGGTCACAGTGGACGAAGCAAGTTTTCTAAAGGCGGAAGTTCTGCGAAGCGCAATTGACAACAGCGTCAGTTTTGCAAAGATCGCCACCGACGAGACGGGTTTGATCCAGTTGTTCAATGCCGGTGCCGAGAGAATGCTGGGATACCCGGCCGCGGAAGTGGTGAACCTTCTCAGCCCCGCCGCCTTCGGCGATCGCCAGCAAGCCACCGCCCGCGCCGCGGCGCTCAGCGTGGAATTGGCGGTTCAGATCGCGCCGGGCTTGGAATCGCTTGCCTACAAGGCTGCTCGCGGTATTGAAGATACTTACGAGCTGACCTGCATCCGCAAAGATGGCAGCAGCTTTCCGGCGGGTTTTTCGGTCACCGCGCTGCGCGATCGCCTCAACGAGATCGTCGGCTATCTCTTGATCGTCACCGACAACACCGCCCGCAAGCAGGCCGAAGAGCCGCTGCTGAAAGCCGGTGTACTGCAGAGCGCGATTTTCAACAGCGCCAACTTCTCGAGCATCGCCACCGACGCAAACGGCGTCATCCAGATTTTCAATGTCGGGGCCGAGCGGATGTTGGGCTACACGGCCGCCGAGGTGGTCGACCGGATCACACCCGCGGACATGTCCGATCCGCAGGAAGTGATCGCCCGAGCGAAAGCCTTAAGTCTCGAACTCGAAACGCCGATTACCCCCGGCTTCGAGGCGCTCGTCTTTAAGGCATCCCGAAGCATCGAAGACATCTACGAATTGACCTACATTCGCAAGGATGGCAGCCGTTTTCCAGCTTTGGTCTCGGTGACAGCCTTGCGCGACAATCGCGAGCGGATCATCGGCTATCTGTTGATCGGCACCGACAATACCGTGCGGAAAAATGCCGAAGCCGAGCAACTGCTGCTCGATCAGCGTCTGCGCGACCATCAGTTTTACACGCGATCGCTGATCGAATCCAACATCGATGCGTTTTTGGCCACCAATCCGGCCGGTATCATCACCGACGTCAACAAGCAGATGGAGGCGCTCACCGGTTGTACCCGCGACGAACTGATCGG
>CAZCPL010000552.1:0-2016 GCA_964500255.1 uncultured Solibacteraceae bacterium
ACACAATACCGCCCAGTTGACAGCCGTTCCGGTGGACCAGATGGAATCGAAAGAAGAGGAACTGCTCGAACTCGCCAAGAGCTGGATGGGCCGGATCCCATTCGCGCTCGACATCCTGATTCTCGATGAGATCGGCAAGATTTTTTCAGGAGCGGGCATGGATACGAAGGTCGTGAATCGCAGTGTCCATGGCGAGTACAATCCCTGGGATACGGCACCTGAGATCAAGCGGATCTATTTGCGCGACCTCAGCAACCAAAGCTATGGCAATGCGGTGGGCCTGGGGATGGCGGATATGCTCCATAGCCAGATGCTGCCGAAGATCGACTGGGTTCCGACGAGAATCAATTCACTCACGGCATCGACTCCGGCCGCGATCCGGACGCCGATCAACTTCCCCAGCGACCGCGAGAATCTGGACGTGCTGTGGCCAACGGTTGGCAAGTTCGATTCGAGTGAAGTCACAATTGGGTGGATCGGCAATTCGCTCGAGATCGGACATCTCGCGCTCAGTGCGAATCTGCGGAGTGAGATCGAGAAGCGTGCGGACCTGGAAATTCTGGGTGACGGTTGGGATCTGTCGTATGACGCACAGGGGAACTTCGAGAAGATTCTGCAGCACAAGAAGCTACGGGAGTTAGCAGGGCTTCCGGATCTAGGCGCAATACACGTCACGTAATAGATTCTGATGGCGGATGAGATGTCAATCTCGGGAGAGCGTTTGTAGCCGCAGCGCAACGGATAGTTACTCATTTTCCTTTTGACGCCGCGAGGGTTGCATCGATAGCGACGAGGGGCAAGCGGCTCGGAGAGGACTTCAGCCAAGACTGTCCGCTGAAAGCGTTGGAGGTTCTGAGGGGGGAATAGCGCCGCTGATGCTCATCTTGCGGCGGACAACACGGACGGCGTGCAGGAACGATAGCCGATCGGGGTCCTCGTCAGCGGTCAGAGCCGCAGCGTGCATGAGGTTCCGGACCGCGAAATGCGCCATGAGCAATCCATAGAATTCCTGACGGACCAAGTCCGGGGTCTTGCTGCGCATAACGATCCGCGACCCGCGCAAGTGGGTTTTGAGTTCGTCGAAGGTGTTTTCAATCTCCCAGCGTTCGTGATACAAGGCTGCCAACTCGAGGGCGGGCGCCATGTCGTGATCGAGTATTGTCGTTACCAGTCGGTACAACGGCTCCGCTCCGTCCACGCCTTCAAGCCGGTAATCGACTACTCGGACCACAACTCCGCCTTTGCCTTGCCGCCGGTCTTGTTTCGTTGGATGGATGCGGCTGAGGTAGGATCCGTCGGGAAGCCGTTGGGTGCAGGTCAAGGCCATGTCTTTTCTGACCCGCCATAACAAATCCGCGCCTGTCGTCGCAGCCTGCCGCCACAACTCGAACCCGAAATACCCTCGGTCCGCCAAACACAGCATACCTTTGCTCAAATTGCCCAACACCGTTTTGGCCAGTGCGACCTCGCTCGTGCGGTAATCGGCCATTTGGCTGCCGAACAGCACATGGGTGCCGTTTTCCAGCAACGACACGAAACGGATCTTTGGATAGGCGCTCAAACCCCTGCTGGTTCCCGGGCGTCCGAAGGCCTCGTCATTGCCCTTTTCGTCCGCTACATCCAAAGTGCTGCCGTCGAGGCTTATCAAACGCCAGGTTCGATACCATGCGCCCTTGGTTGCCGCCACCGCGATCGGCTTGACCAACTGATCGTGCAGTAGTTGAAGCGGCTCCCACCCCAACCTGGCGCGCGCTTGCGAAATGCCGGAATGCCCCGTCACTTTGATGGCCGCCGCCGAGGGCTTCAGCAGCCATTGAATTCCCTCAAGTAGGCAGCGCAGTACTTCCCGATAGGACGAGCCCATGTAGAGCGACAGCGCGATCACATAGTAAACAACCACATGCGCCGGGAGATCTCGTTGCCGAGCACTCTGCTTGCCGGTTGCCTTCAACGCCGCGTGGATCTTTTCCGCGGGGAAAGCCGCGGTCACGACACCCAGGCTGATGTAGTCGGTGA
>CAZCPL010000553.1:0-408 GCA_964500255.1 uncultured Solibacteraceae bacterium
GGTCTGACCAGCGTGGGCGGCACGATCAGCCTTACGTCGAAGCGCGGCGAGACGTTCAACGTCTCGGCGTTGGGCGACGATCAAAACCGGCTGGGGCTGGGTTCGTACAGGAACACCACGGCGGCCGGCACAGCGTTCGAATACACAACGATTACGGCTGGCACCAATTATACGGCGGCGGCTAAGGCGAACACCTTCGACATCTCGATTGCCGGGGGAGCAACCAACTCGTTCTCCATCACGAATCTGTCGACCGACACGATCGTGATCGCGACACAGAAGCTCAACGACGCGCTGGCGGCCGACGCGGACACGCGCGGGGCGGGAATCTTCGCGAGCGACAACGGCACGATCATCACGATCCAGTCCACCAACGGATCGGCTTTCCGGTTGAACGCGACGACCGCG
>CAZCPL010000553.1:418-2015 GCA_964500255.1 uncultured Solibacteraceae bacterium
GACTCATCGGGCACCCAACAGACACTGGCGGTCAAGTTGTCGAACAATGTCGCGGACGGCCGCAATGCACGTTCGATCGACGAGGCGATCGCGACAATCAACTCGAAGTTGCAGCAGAGCAACAACGAGACACTGAAGAAAATCGTGGCGGTGAAGAATTACGACGGCACCAATTACAAGGTCCGTTTCCAGAGCACGCTGACGAACTTCAATGTCTCGCTTAGCACGTCGGGAACTGGTTCCGCGGCTGGTCTCGGTACATCCGCCCAGCAGGGTCTCGTGTATTCGGCGGGTGCGGTGGCGGGCGGATCGACGGCCGACCTCTCGACGGCCGAGCTGGCTTCCTCGGCGGTGACGGCGTTGTCCAACGCGGTCAGCTCACTGGGCCGTTCACAAGCGGTCGTCGGACGTGGCCAGAATCAGTTCAACTACGCGGTCAATCTGGCACAGTCGCAATTGAGCAACATTGCGGCTTCCGAATCCCGCATTCGCGACGCCGATCTGGCGAGCGAAGCGGCGAACTTGTCGAAAGCGCAGATCCTGTTGCAGGCCGGCGTCGCCGCTCTTGCCCAGGCCAACTCCGCGCCGCAGCAAGTTCTATCGCTGCTCCGTGGTTAATCCAATCGGTAGAGATTAGATAGGAAGACACAACGGTCAAGGGCGGTCCACTGCCTGCAAAGACAGGGGCCGCTCTTGCGCAACCGTCCTCCGAATCTCATTCTCAAGACTTCTTCTGGAGAAGACCAGCGCCTTCTCACGTCTTGCGGATCCGTCTGCCCTGACGGAGCTCGGGCGTGGGCCGGGCGATGGCATTCTCATCCAGACGATGATCGACCACCGGAAACAACACAACCATGCATCTCACTGCACAACAACTGGGCCAGTCTTTGTACCGGCTCGGGCGGCAACTCGCCGAGCGGCAACGGTTCGAGGAAGCACGCGAATCGTTCGCGCTCAGCCTTGAGTTCCAGCCGGAAGCGGCGGAGACCTGCTTTGAACTTGGCAATCTACTTCATACGGCCGGACGGCACGCCGATGCGGCGAGTCACTATCTTCGCGCCGTTGAGCTGAAACCGCGGTTTCCCCAAGCCTGGTACAACCTAGGCGTTGTCCGCATGCTGCTGCGCGATCTTGGCCGAAGCCGCATGTCTTTCGAACAGGCGCTTGCGTTGAAGCCGGACTATGCGGAGGGACACAACAATCTGGCGATTCTGATGCAGGCGGCGGGGCAGATTGAAGAGGCGCTGGCTCACTACCGTGAGGCGGCCCATCTGCAACCCGAGTTTCTGGAACCCCAGTACAATCTCGGTCTCGCCCTGCAGGAGCACCAACAATTCGAGGAATGCGCAGCCACCTATGAAAAGCTGCTGAAACGAAAACACGATCATGTCGACGCGCGGAATAATCTGGCTAATGTCTTGCTCGAACTCGGACGGGTAGAGGACGCGCGAGAGGCGTACCAGCGAGTGTTGGGCTTCGATCCAAGGCATCCGGAAGCGAACTGGAATCTGGCACTCGTGCAACTGCAAACCGGCAGGTGGCGCGATGGTTGGAACAATTATGAATGGCGCTTTCGGCAGCCGACGTCGCCCAAGGA
>CAZCPL010000554.1:0-2002 GCA_964500255.1 uncultured Solibacteraceae bacterium
TGGCTCCGGCAATATCCGGTGTACCAGCTTCGAACTTGTACGGCAGATCGTTGTAAGTTGTCTTCTCGAACGTAACAGAGCGGATCATGTCGCCGCCGCCCTGCCAAGGCGGCATTTCCTCAAGCAGCTTCGCTTTGCCATACAGCACGCCGATGCCGGTGGGCCCGAACACCTTGTGGCCGGAGAAAACGTAGAAATCGCAGTCCAGATTCCGAACGTCCACCTTCATGTGCTGAACTGCTTGACAGCCGTCGATCAACACCGGAACGTTAAATTCATGCGCTGTTTGGATGATCTCGCGAACTGGATTGATGGTTCCCAGCGCGTTAGAAACGTGGCTCACCGCGACGAGCCTCGTTCGCGGGTTCAGCAGCTTTTCAAAAGCGTAGAGTTCGATCTCACCACGGTCGTTGATGGGAATGACCCGCAACACCGCCTTCTTCTCCTCACAAAGCATCTGCCAGGGCACGATATTCGAGTGATGCTCCAGAGCCGATATTACGATCTCATCTCCAGCGCCGACGTGCGTTCGGCCATAGGTCTGAGCTACCAAATTGATGCCTTCTGTCGCGCCGCGTACGAAGATAATCTCCTGCGTATTAGCCGCGTTCAGAAACCCCCGCACCTTGCCGCGCGCCGCCTCATAAGCCAGGGTGGAGCGTTCACTTAACTCATGGACGCCCCGGTGTATATTGGCGTTGTCCATCAGGTAAAAACGCGTGATAGCGTCAATTACGCATTTCGGCTTCTGGCTCGTCGCCGCGCTGTCAAGATAGACGAGCGGCTTGCCATGCACCTGTTGCGCGAGAATCGGAAAATTCTCCCGAACGGCGCTCACATCGAAGTTAGTTACTGTTGGCATGCAACCTCTCCAATACAATCTTTTCCAAACGGACGCGGAGCGGCTCCACCTTGATCCGATCGATAACGTCGCGTGCAAAGGCATACGTCAGCAGATCGCGCGCCTGTTCTTTCCCGATGCCCCGCGATTGCAGATAGAAGATGGCCTCCTGATCGAGTTGGCCGATCGTCGCCCCGTGCGTGCAACGTACATCGTCGGCGTGAATCTGAAGCTCCGGTTTGGTGTTGATAGTGGCGTCCTCAGACAGAACGAGGTTCTTGTTGGTCTGCTTGGCATCCGTCTTCTGTGCGTCCGGACGAACGATGATCTTTCCATTGAAGACTGCGGCGGATGCTCCGCTAAGGATGCCCTTGTACAACTCATGACTCGTGCCATGGGGCTTCGCATGATCGATCATTGTGTGATTGTCGACATGCTGGCTGCCGGACGGCAGATAAAGGCCATTCACGGTAGCTTCCGTTCCTTCCGCGAGCACGGCATTGATGTCATTTCTTACCAAGCCGCCGCCGAGCGAAATGGAATGCGTCGAGAAATTCGCGTCGCGACCGAGCTGCACCTGGAGGGTAGCTACGTGGAATGACCGCTCATCCTCCTCTTGCAGCTTGTAGTGGTCCACTACCGAGCGCTCGCCGGCCACGATCTCGGTAACCGCGTTCGTGAAATACTTTGCGCCGTGGCCTATGTAGCTCTCAACTACCGTTGCCTGGCTGCCAAGTCCGACCACCACCAGATTGCGCGGATGAGAAATGACCGGCACGTCGCCGCCACTCGCAAGGAACACAAGGTGAATCGGCTCCTCCACGACTGTCCCCTGGGGAATCTCGATGCAGGCACCATCCTCGAACTTAGCGGTGTTCAACGCCACAAACGCATGATCCTGGTAGTCCGCGTAACGCGCCAAATGCAATGCTGCGGCACCGTTCGCTTCCCGAAGCGGGGTAGCATGGATGCCCAGTGGAAGTTTTCGAGATGAGAGTTCTGGCGAGTAGCGGCCATTGATGAACACCAGACGAGGACAACCCTCGCACTGGACGAGCCGCTGCTCAATCTGTCCCTCTCCCCAGCCGCTCAAATCGGAAGGCGCAGCCGAAAATTGTGTTCTGGCAATAGGAGAGACGTTAGTGAACCGCCATTCCTCAT
>CAZCPL010000555.1:0-1995 GCA_964500255.1 uncultured Solibacteraceae bacterium
GTGCGCAGGGTTTGAAGTTGTCGCGCGACATCATGCGGTTGAATCATACGCTCGGCGAGTTGAACAACAATAATTTTGAGGATTACGGCGAGTGGATCTACAGCATCACGATCATGGGCAAGCCGTCGTCGAAAGAGCCGTGGGGTTGGCAGATTGACGGGCATCACCTGATCGTCAATTACTTCGTGCTGGGCGAGCAGGTGGTGATGACGCCGCTGTTTGTGGGAAGTGAACCGGTGATCGCGACCTCCGGCAAATACAAGGGCACGGCGATTCTGCAGAGCGAGCAGGGCAAGGGTTTGGCGATGATCAACGCGCTCTCAGGGGAACAACGCGGCAAGGCGATTCTGATGTCCGGGAAGACCGGCAACAACGCGCTGACCGAGGCTTACAAAGACAACGTGAACATCGACTACCAGGGGATTCGCGGTTCGGACCTCGATGCCAAGCAGAAGGCGCAGTTGGTCGACCTCGTCGAGCAGTATGTGAACAACATGGACGCAGGCCACGCCAAGGTAAAGATGTCCGAAGTGAAGCGGCATCTGGATGCGACGTACTTTGCCTGGATCGGCAAGACCGAAGCGGACAGTGTGTTTTACTATCGCGTGCACAGTCCCGTGATTTTGGTGGAGTTCGATCACCAGGCACCTGTGGGGATCCGGCATATGATGGCGGGCGTGAAGACGCCCATCCGCGAGCATGTGCACGCGGTGGTGCGGACTCCGAATGGGAACGACTACGGCAAAGATCTGCTGCGGCAGCATTTGCTGAAGCATCCGCATTAGGAGCCTACGGCTGCTTTTTGCGGAACAGGTCCACGATCCCCTGCACCTTCTCTCTGGTGTCTTTGAAGCCCGCCGGATTCGCCAAAGACTTGAGCTTCAATTTGGCGAACTGTTCGGTATCCGGAGTCACAATCGGTTTCGCGAAAGACCCTCGCAAAAGCGATGGAATGATCAATTGCCCGCGCTCATCGGCCATCGCGGTCACCATCATCCCGCCAATCTGATTGCCGCCAACCTTTTTGCTGAACTCACTATCGAGCACCGTCCCGAGGCGCATGTCTAAAGTCTGGTCGACCAGATTGATGGTTCCCACTGCGCTGAACTTGGCTCCGTTCATTTGTACGTCCAAGTCATCGGTCTGAGCGACGCCGTTGACGAGGCGAAGCGTTCCGCCCATTTTCACAAAGTCTGTGATAGCGGGCTGCGCGTTGTTCCAACCGAAAAACTTCGCAAACTTCGAGATCTCATTGATGATGTTGATACCCGCGAGCTTGCCGTCCGCGAGACGCAGCACCACGGCACCATTCAACGATTTCGCCATGTCAGGACCCGCGATCAGCTTCAGATCCGTATCCGCGTTGAACTTGCCAAAGAGAACTTGCTTCAGCGGTGTCGCCGCGGAGACCAGCTTGTTGGCGTCCACTCGATCCATCTTTACCTTAGCGGTGATCTCGGGCGATGCAGGCCGCAGGTCAGCGACGATGCGCCCGGTTATGCCGCCTCCGAACAACTCAGCGGTGAGGGGCTCAAGCGTCAACACCCCGTGATCGAGAACGCAAGTCGAATGGAGTTGATTGAGCACAAGATCGTTGATCGCCAGCGAACCGATATCGATTGTGCCGCTTCCAGATGCCTTGGCGAACGCCGAAGGCTTTTTGTCCGCGGGGCTAGCGCGAATCGAAAAAAGCTGCTGCATCTCGACGGTGTTCCATCGGTCAACCTGCAACGCGAACTTTACTATTGGTTCCGTGAAGTTGCGGATCGCCGCAGTGCCCTGGATTTTCGAGCCTGCAAGATTCGCGTCCACGCGATCGATCGACAAACCGTCCTCTTCGAAACGCGCTTCGAGGCGCGACACGGTGACAGGCTTGTTTACGCCAGGAAGGTTCAATTGAGCGTTGTCGATCCGGCCCTTGCCGTTGTAGCGGGGCTTCTTGGCGGAACCCTGCACGCGGACATCGAGATCGACAACGCCGGTTCCGCTAACGTC
>CAZCPL010000556.1:0-1981 GCA_964500255.1 uncultured Solibacteraceae bacterium
CTCCAGACCCTTAGGTGTCAGCGGTGTGATGACCATGAAGATGATCAGCAGCACAAGCAAGACGTCGATGAGCGGCGTAACGTTAATATCGGCTTTTGGGCCTGAGCCGCCTAATGCCATTGACATAGAATTCTATGCTCCTGTTTTCTCTCTCGGTGCCGCTACTGGCCGGCCTTGGGGTCGATCTTTTCAGTCAGCAGGCCAAGTTGATCCACGCCAGCGGCGCGAAGATTATCCACCACGTCGACCACGCGCTCGTAACGTGCGCGGGAATCGGACTTGATGTACACCGTCTTGTCCGGTCGATTGGTCAAGAGGTCCTTCACCTTCGCCGGAAGTTGATCAGCCGTGGTTTTGAAGCTGCCGGGGCTTAGAAAGACTTCGCCCTTGTTGTTGATTGCAACCATGATGGCGTCTTCCTTGTCGGCTGCAACCATGGCAATTGCATTGTTTGTCTTCACCAGATCAACGGTGATGCCCTTGCTCAGCATGGGTGTGATGACCATGAAGATGATCAGCAACACAAGCATCACGTCCACCATAGGTGTGACGTTGATCTCTGACATTGCCTCGGGGGCCTTCATTTTCTTCATGAGTTCTCCTCGTATTCGAGAGTTAGTTCAGAGCCGGGGCGGATGTGCCGTCCGTTCTGAGAGAGGCCATCCGCCTTCGGCTCGATTCAACTCGCTGAACCGCGTTTGTGGCGCCGAATTACTTGGCGGCGCCGGCCTTGCTCTGGGTGCGCTTGAGGAAATAGTCGATCAACTCAGAACTCGAGTTGCCCATTTCCACATCGAACTGTTCCAAACGGTTGGAGAAGTAATTGTACGCCCAGACCGCGGGGATAGCCGCGATGAGACCGACTGCCGTGGTCACAAGGGCTTCCGAAATACCGCCGGCGACGGCCGCGAGACCGGTGGCCTTTTCCGAAGCAATACCCTTAAAGGCGTTGATGATACCGATGACGGTTCCGAACAAGCCGACGAACGGCGCCGATGAGCCGATGGTGGCGAGGGTGGGAATACCGCGCTTGAGTTCGGCGTGCACGATCGCTTCGGAACGCTCGAGGGCGCGCTTCGAGGCTTCGATGGTTTCACCCGAAATTTCGCTGCTCTGCTGGTGGGCCTTGAATTCCTGCAAGCCCGCGACAACGACTTTGGCCAGGTGGCTCTTGTTGAACCGATCGGCGACCTTGATGGCTTCATCGAGGTTGCCGTTCTTGAGCGCGCCTGCGACGGCCGGCGCGAATTGACGGGACTGGTTGCGGGCCGCGTTGAAAGCCAGCCACCGGTCAATCATGACACCAATCGACCATGCGGACATGAAGAACATGAGCAACACGACGAGTTTGTCGATAATACCCATGTGCATGAACATACTCATGAGGTCGAAGCTGATCGCTTCCTGTAAGAACAGGAAACCCCATACTTGCATCTGTAGAAACATTCGATTCTCCTGCGAGTTGAATTAGTAGTTGTATAGACTGACTGCTCGGACTGATCTTATTGAGTGCCGCGAACGCCTTGTGGCGAACTAGCTGCTCAACGTGAAGTTCACATCGATCTGCGTAATGACTTCCACCGGTTCACCGTTCAACATAGTGGGGCGATAAACCCACTGTTTCACAGCCTCCGTCGCCGCGGGGACGAGGAGAGGATGGCCGTTCACCAACTGCAGATTCTGAATCGCACCATCGCGGCCGATGATGGCAGTGAACCTTACGGTTCCCTGTACACGGGCCTGCTTGGCGAGTGGCGGATAGACAGGAGTGACCTTGCGAACAAGGTTTGCGGCCTGCACATTGCCACCCACGCGGATGCGATCAAGTTTGGGTTTCTCGGGTTCCTTCTTCACAGGCGGGGGCGGCGGCGGGGGCGCCGCGGGTACACCACCCATGATGCCACCGATCACGCCACCGGCAGTGCCGCCCGGAACGCCGCCCGGGACACCACCAACCACACCGGCCGAAGCAGGAGGAGGT
>CAZCPL010000557.1:0-1964 GCA_964500255.1 uncultured Solibacteraceae bacterium
GTGAGTCGGCCGTCCGCGCGCTTGCCAGCGCCGGAATCGAAGTCCGCAACATTAAGGACACGACGCCGATTCCGCACAACGGTTGCCGTCCGCCGAAGCGCCGCAGAGTTTGAGTTCTGGCCCCGCATGAGAATGTGGGGCATTCGTTCGTGAAGCAGGATGAAGGCCAGACGGTCGTAAACTGCTCCTCCTACAAGCAAGTAGTACAGGAAAGGTTAGTCTAAACAATGGCTCGTTACAATGGCCCCGTTTGTCGGCTCTGCCGCCGCGAGGGCATGAAGCTCTTCTTGAAGGGAGAGCGCTGCCACACTGACAAGTGCGCCATCGAAAAGCGCAACTTCGTCCCCGGCCAGCACGGCAAAGAAAAGAAGCAGAAGATCGTCGGTTACGGTCTTCAACTACGCGAAAAGCAGAAGGCGCGCCGCTACTACGGCATTCTCGAAGGCCAGTTCCGCAACTACTTCGAGAAGGGTTCGAAGATGAAGGGCATCACGGGCGACAACCTGTTGAGCATGCTCGAAAAGCGCCTGGACAACGTGATCTACCGCATGGGTTTCGGAACTTCACGCAGCCAGGCTCGCCAGATTGTCCGCCACAGTCATATTCAGGTGAACGGCCGCAAGGTCAACATCCCGTCGTTCCAGGTGAAGCCGGGCGACTTGGTGGAAGTGCGCGAGAGCTCGAAGCAGCACCCCGCAATCCTGCATGCCCGCGACGTTACCGCCGCATCTCCGAATCCAAATTGGCTCGAAGTCGACCGCGACAATCTCAAGGCGAAAGTCGTGCAGCAGCCCAAGCGCGAAGAACTCGTCCAGATCCAGCTCAACGAGCAGTTGATCGTCGAGTTGTACAGCAAGTAAACTGAAGCAATCCCGGAGTGGCTGATTCCAGACAGGAAATGGCCGCTCCGGCTGACCGTTTCCCAAGATGAAGCGGGCAGGGGCCGCCGGTGCGGTACGCCAAGTGAGTGCGAAACATTCGCGGGCGGCCTCCGTTGCCTGCGAGGTCCAAAGTAGTGGGAGCGAGTGAGGAACCGCCAAGCAAACATGCTGAAATTCTTCCAGAAACCGAAGCGCCTCCTGGCCGATACCGAAACGCTCAACGAGCGGTACGGATCGTTCAGTGCCTCGCCATTTGAGCGAGGCTTTGGCTCCACGGTCGGAACCGCGCTGCGTCGTGTGCTGCTCAGTTCGATTGAGGGCGCCGCGATCACTGCTGTTCGGATCGAGGGCGTCGAACACGAGTTCAGTCCGATTCCGGGTATTGTCGAGGACGCAACCGACATTATCCTTAACCTGAAGCAAGTGCCGTTCAAGATGAACACCGAAGCGGTAAAGACGGTTCGCATCGTCGTGGACACGGTCGGCGACATCATGAGTGGCCAGATCGAGACCGATGCCGACGTCGAGGTGCTCGACAAGAATATTCGTATCGCCACCGTATCCGAAGGCGGCAAGCTTACCATCGATATGCGCCTGCGGCAAAACCGCGGCTACATCTCGGCCGAACGCAATTCGGATGACGATCTGCCGCTCGGTTACATCCCGGTGGATTCGGTGCACACGCCGGTCAGCAAAGTGAATTTCAAGGTGGAAACCACCCGTCAAGGTGGATCCGCCGACTACGACAAGCTCGAATTGGAACTCTGGACCAACGGCGCGATCGCGCCGGTCGACGCCGTCGGACAAGCGGCGAAGTTGTTGAAGGATCACATGGCGATCTTCATCAACTTCGAAGATCTGCCCGATAGCAGCGACGATGGTTCGGAACGCGGCGCATCGCAGGGCTCCGAGATCCTGAGCCGGAGCGTCGAAGAGTTGGAACTGTCGGTTCGTTCGTACAACTGCCTGAAAAACGCCAATATCCAAACCATTGGCGATCTCGTGGTAAGGACGGAAGCGGAGATGTTGCGGACGAAGAACTTCGGACGCAAGTCGCTGAACGAAATCCGCGAGATACTGGGA
>CAZCPL010000558.1:0-1939 GCA_964500255.1 uncultured Solibacteraceae bacterium
ATCCAGCGCCGTCCCCAAAATTATCCTCCCAGGACCCTACTTCTTTCCCGGCGGCCCGAGCCCACCGTCATGATCGTCGGCCAGGATTTCGTTACTTTCGTGACGTATCGGATGCTGTGGCCGCCGGCTCCGAGTTGCGCACCAGCCAACTTGGCGCAATCTTCAACAAATCCTCAACTCGGCTAATAGCATCGATCCCGAGGGTTGCTTGTTCACCAACTTGAGGACCCGAGACCGGCCGCTTTCCGGGTGCCCGGGCGACAACTTGCCGTCATCCGACCGAGCGTGATTCTAACCCTCGGACTTGCTCCGCTACAAGTCATCAGCCGCGATGCTTACCACCTTCTCCTGCCTCCCTGACCGCCTGCCAAGATATCATCCAATCCCCGGCGCTGGTGGGTTGCGGGAGCAGGAACCAAGCACCTCCGTCACCGAGATCTTCACTGAAACGTTTTCGCACAAATCACGCTTGTCAACTAGCTGCCGTCGCTCAAGATGCCAGCCCTCAAGGAGAGAAACAGACATGGCAAAGGGAATCGTTTGCAATATTGGACGGTGGAAACACACGGCGGTCCGGGATGTCGAACAAGGTCGATGACGTGCAACTCGCGCATTTCTGCTACAACTGCTTGGCCGCAAATCCCATGACGCCCGTGACCCCGGTGCTCCTATGTCGGCAGTCAGGCGGATCCCCTCACCGTCGCTATCGAACTGCATCAAAAACAGCGCGGCGGCGTGCAGGATGGCCGCGTCAGTCCTGCGCAGCAGACCATCACCTACGATTGGATGATACTTTCGCTCAGCAACAATACCAGCATTTATTTGGATGCGAAGTGGCCCAGGCTCGATCTTCACCCCAAGTGTCCTCCGGTATTGAAGGCTGCCGTGCTCAAGTGCGTTGGTCTGTTGGTAGCCTGAGCCGGCATCGCCAAAACTGTTTTCTGGAACAGTAGTAGTGAATGTAATGATAAGTCGAATTTATGGACATCGACTCTTGCATTTAGTCCGCTTTCGAGTTACTCTCAAATCCAGAGACAAGCATGATGGAAGCGCCAAACCAACCGGTTCTCAGCACCAACATCGTGCTTGTATCTTCGACCGTAAAGGTCACGCCCGTTCGGCGAATTACTGTAGGGGTCGTACCCGACTACCCCGCCTGAACGGTTGACGGAATTTCCAACAACGAAGCAGGCCGCCAGCGGGGTAAACAGCCACCTGGTGGCCCTTTTTGTTTTTCGGACCGCATTCCACCAAAACCAGCAAGTTCAGTGAGTTGAGAACCAAAGAGAGTTGATACATTAGAATGCCTCAGACCACTTCAGGTAACGCAGGAACGCAAGGGCAGCTCTTGAGCGGAGCCGAAATTCTGCTCGAATGCCTTGCCCGCGAAGGCGTCGATTGCATGTTCGGCTACCCGGGCGGCGTCACCCTTCCTCTTTATGACGCGATTTACTCCAACCCGCTCCGCCACGTATTGGTACGCCACGAACAAAACGCCGCTTTCGCTGCGCAGGGTTATGCTCGTGCCACCGGCAGGGTCGGCGTATGCTGCGCCACCTCCGGCCCCGGAGCCACCAACCTAGTTACAGGACTCGTCGACGCAATGATGGACTCCATCCCGATCGTCGCCATCACCGGCCAGGTGACCTCCTCGCTCATCGGTTCCGACGCCTTTCAGGAAGCGGATACCTTTGGCATCACCCGTTCCGCCACCAAGCACAACTTCATGGTGAAGAACGTCAAAGAACTCGCCCAGATCATCCACGAGGCGTTTTATCTTGCCGCTTCCGGTCGCCCGGGTCCGGTGCTCGTTGACATTCCGAAGGACATCTTCCAGGGCCAGGCACACTACAAGCCCGTCGATGAAATCCACCTGCCCGGCTACAAGGTCTTCTCTGAAGGTCACACTGGCCAGATCCGCCGCGCCGCCCAGATGATC
>CAZCPL010000559.1:0-1923 GCA_964500255.1 uncultured Solibacteraceae bacterium
CTCATTGAGTGTCTTTTGAAGCTGTGCCACCTCCTGCTTCATCTCCTCCTGCACCGGTGCCAGTTTTTGTAACGCCTCGCCTACGGCGACAAATGCTTCCCGCAAGGTTGCGAGTGCCGTTTGTGCGCTCTCTCTGGCCTGATCGGATTTCGCCTTGGCTGCGGCAAGGTTGGTTGCGATTGGCGCGGAGTGCTTTGATTTCAATGTCGGGAAAGACGCATCCGCATCGTCCCAATCCGCTGATTCCTTGAGATTCGTGCCTAGTTCTTTCAATGCCTGTTGCCAGGAGACGACCGCCAGCCGGTCGCCGTCGAACAGGGTCATCTCGGCGAGCTTCTTGTCCACGCCCTTGTCCGTGAAGACCTGAAGCTGCGCGTCCAGTTCGTTCTTCTCCTTCAACAGTGCGGCAATCCTCTCCGTGGTTTCCAGCGTTTCCTTCAGTTGGCGTGCCGCTTGGCGGACGCCTTCGATCAGTGCTGCCTCCTCCTGGGGCTTGGGGTCAAGCCGGTCGGCCAGCAGCTTATCGAGAAAGCTCTCGTCGAAGGACTCCGATCTTGTCGAAAGGTCTTTCTGCCCGAAATAGAGGATGTCTTTCAGGATCGAGCCCGGAGAGATGTCGCGATAGACCCCATCGAGATAAACAGATGGCTGGCCTGTGCGTTCGCGTTCGATGCGCACATCTCGCCCGAATTCATCCACGGCTTCCACCACCACCTTGCCCGCAGGTGAAAGCATTCGTTGAACGAGTCCGGACTTGTATTGTTCATCCGATACCTCACGGAAACCCAAGGCATGACGCAGACACTCGATCACCGCCGACTTGCCGTTCCCACGTGGGCCGATCAGGCAATTGAGCGAAGGCGAGAACGGCACAGCGATCCCGTCCAAGGCACCGCCATCGAAACGCACCTGACGCAAAAGCACCGCCTGCCGGGGTTCGGGCAACGTGGAGCGAACCCGGTGCTCATGATCAAACAAGGCAAACTTGGCCGCCTCGAACGAGAGCTCTCCGAGCTTGAGGTAGCAGGGTTCGCCCTTCCCGATTTCTTCGATGGCTTTCGGATCGCTTCCTTCGACCTCAGCGGGATACCAGTTTTTCAGCCACTGCTGTATCTGCACCCGGTTCGGCTTTCCTTTTCCCGCGCCATCACGGGTGCGGACCTTCTGAAATCCGAGCGTCCGTTGACGAAACGTTTCGTTTTGCCCCAGTTCAGAAAGACGACCACCATCAAGTTCATGCCACAGCCCGCTGGGCTGCTCCACATGGGCAAAAACGAGGAAGAAGTCTTTGTGGTAGCCTTCGAGCTTCTTGATCGTGTCAATGAGGCTCAGTGACGAACGTCCGTTCCCCTGTTCGTATTGCGCGCGAATTTTCCCCTCGAAAGCAATCGTGAGAAACGGATTGATGTGGTCGTGCCCATTTTCAAGCCAAGCATCGGAAAACACGACGAGCGTGTGAATCCCGTTCCCCCCATCGTTGACGGAAAGTTCCACGCCCGGCAGGAGACCAATACCCCTCTTCCTAGCCGTTGAGCGGAGGGATTTGAATTCTTCGAAGTCGAACTTGTTATGGTTGGTAATGACTCCGAGCCGGATTGCTGCCACATCAAGGGCATCAATGTAACTGCTGTTGTATAAATTGGCGTCTTCGGCATACTTAAATTCCTTGTCCGCCTTCGTATGCAGATGGAAATCCACGCGGACCCACTCCGCCCCACGGGGAAACTGTTTGTCATTGATTGGCGTCATAGTGCTCATGGTAGTGCTGGGTGGTGGAAACATCTATCCCTCATTCTTCTTCTGGACTTGGGAAAAGCTGCTGCATCAGCCCGCGCTTGTGGGTCTTGAGGGCGGAAAGCTTGGCGCTGTGGGCGGTGATCAGGTCGTCGAGGGAGGTGAGGCAGGTGGCGATGCGTTGTTGTT
>CAZCPL010000560.1:0-1915 GCA_964500255.1 uncultured Solibacteraceae bacterium
GACCACCTTCAAACACATCGCGCAACATACCGGAGGCCTCTGCCCACGTCATGCCGGACTTCGCATCGCGGAACTGTGTGAGCGGCTGAAAGTAATCCTGCCGCAGAATTCCTTTGCGCGAAAGGCGCCCGATGTAGCCCATTTCCACCGTCATCTTGCCGGGCAGCGGACGCGTGTAGCTGAAGTTGAGCAGCATCGAGTAGGGCGCTACGAGATTCGAATTCACACCAGAGTACGATCCGAAACCGCCGGCCACCGCGGGGGGCGTGAACGGAAATCCGCCTTGCGCGGCCGCAGGCAGAGCAGGCAAGCCGCCACCGGTGTAGCGATACGAATCGGTGAAATCGGTGTTGGAGGGCTGCGTGACGGTGGTGGCCAAGCCGGGCGATCCCGAAGCCGCGAAGCTGGTCGCCATCGAACTGCCATAGCGATCGTAAACCATCGCGCCACCGGCGCGCAGCACAGCTCCCTTGCCGAGAATCTTGCTGGCGAACGTCGAATCCTGCGGAGCCCAGGCGATCGAAACGCGCGGGGCGAAGTTGTTGTTGTCCTGCTTGTAAAAACCTTGGCCACCGCGAGTGGGACCCGCCAGAGCAAAGGTCAGAAAGGCGTTCTGGGTGGCGTTGCCGGGGATGCCCGCCATGGAAGCGCCGACGCGTTCCGCGAAGTACCGATCGATACCGGTCGTTGTTGCCACCTGCACGCCGTTGCGTTCATAAGGGACCTGATAAACGCCGTAGCGCAAGCCCAAAGTGATGTTCAGATCCGGGCGGACCTTCCATGCGTCCTGCACATAGGCTTCGTATTCTTTGTTCGCAAACGAGCGAATCACCGGGGTTCCGAAGGAGTTGGCGGATCCGTCAACGTTGTAGTTGTAGGTTCCGCTATAAGAATTAACGATGCCGTACATTGTGCCAAAGGCGTTGGTAGCGAGCGTTCCCTCGGACAGTGTCAGAGCCGAGTTGCCGGTGCGCTGTTTGAGAAAGTCGAGCACCGATCCATTGATGTCCGCGCCCAGGCCCTTGAGAGTGTTGCGTCCGTAGCTGTAGCTCGGGTAGTTGTTGTCCTGCACGCGATCGTTCGTGGTCACGCGGAAGTTGATGCCGAACTGAACGGTGTGCGCGCGCTTGGTCCAAGTGGTGTCGTTGACGAAGTTGTGTGTCGGCTGAATGCGCGTAATGGCGCGGGGAAAGGCCGTGAACGTCGAAGGCGTGAAGGTGATCGAGGC
The DNA here is from genome assembly GCA_964500255.1 of uncultured Solibacteraceae bacterium. Lineage (GTDB taxonomy): Bacteria > Acidobacteriota > Terriglobia > Bryobacterales > Bryobacteraceae > F-183. The sequence continues at coordinate 1,229 of CAZCPL010000560.1, forward strand.
GCCGCGAACCCCAGAGGTTTCCGATCCCAGGCGGGTCAGCCCATAGGTGAAGACATTGACGATCGAAGGCGTGAGCACAGCCGTGTAGCGCGCAGAGATGCCGCGATGGTTTTCGAGAATCTTCGATGCGGCTTCCTGTCCTGGAAACTGAGCCAGATTGGCCGTGTCATCCCGGATGTTGTCGGCCAGGGTTCCGCGGAAGCTGAGCGTGTGCATGCTGGCCTTGTCGAGATTGAAATCCATCTTGGCGACATAGGCACGATCGTCGCGCTTGAGCGGTGCATTGAAGCGGAAGGTGGCGAAGTTGAGTCCCCGATCGCCGCCATTTAGCAAGTCGTTCGGCAGCGGATACTTCTTCATCTCGTTGATCATGTAGGCGCTGGCACCGAGCTTGATCGGATCCACCTGGCGGATTTCCGCGGCGGTCAGAGTCTGGATGCCGGCGTTGGTGCGCAGTTGAATGATGCCATCGCGATACGACTGGGTGGGCACAATGCGCGACACTGCCGAGGCCGAACGATCTTTGCGGTCTTCCCAGTTGAGAAAGAAGAACGCGCGATTCTTGATCATAGGCCCGCCCAAAGAGGCCCCGTATTGATTGCGGATCAGGTTCTCGCGGGCGATGCCTGCGCGATTGGAAAACCAGTTGTTCGCGGCGGTCTTGACGTTGCGGTGAAACTCATAGAG
>CAZCPL010000561.1:0-1907 GCA_964500255.1 uncultured Solibacteraceae bacterium
AGCTCAAGCACGGCTATTACGCGGCGGCCAGTTACACGGATGCGCAGATCGGCAAGGTGCTGGATGAACTGGACCGGTTGGGCCTTCGCAAAAATACGGTGATCGTGTTGTGGGGGGATCACGGCTGGAAGCTAGGCGAGCATGGCGAATGGTGCAAGCACAGCAATGTCGAGAACGACACGAACGCGCCACTGCTATTTTCAGCCCCGGGAATGAAGGCCGCCGGGCAGTCGTCGAAGGCGCTGGTGGAGTTTGTCGACATCTACCCCACGCTCGCCGATGTGGCCGGGCTGCCCTTGCCGCAGCATTTGGAGGGCATCAGCTTCAAGCCCTTGCTGGACGATCCCAAGCGGCCCTGGAAGAGCGCGGCGTTCAGCCAATACCCGCGCGGCAAGAAGCTGATGGGCTACTCGATGCGGACCGATCGCTACCGTTTTACGGTCTGGGTGGACCGCCAGGATCACGCAAAGGTAGAAGCCGTGGAGCTATACGATCATCGGAGCGATCCGCAGGAAAACCAGAACATCGCGAAGGCGCCGGCGAATGCGGACTTGGTAAACCGGCTAATGGCGCAGTGGAAACAGGGATGGCAGGCGGCCAAACCGGCCACCACCGGAAGAGGATAGCTTGACGACAAATACGACGATTTCACGACGGAACCTGCTGGGCGCCATCGGTGCCGCGGGTTTGCTGCACGGCGCTAACACGAAGCCGAACTTCGTTTTCATTCTCGCCGACGACCTCGGTATTGGCGAGCTGAGTTGCTATGGCGCGGACAACTACAAGACTCCCAACATCGATGCCCTGGCAGCCAGCGGCATCCGCTACACCAACGCCTACACGGCGCCCCTGTGCGGACCGTCGCGTGCCCTGATCATGACGGGGCGTTATGCGTTTCGCACCGGCGCCACCAATCAGGATGCGACCGGAGAAATCAAGCCAGAGCAGGAGACTTTCCTGCCGAAGGTGCTGCGGCCGGCTGGATACAAGAGCGCCTGCGTGGGCAAGTGGGGCCAGTTGCCACTAGGTCCGGCAGATTTTGGCTTTGACGAGCATCTACAGTTCCGTGGCAGCGGGTCGTATTGGAACAGCCAGGAGAAAGCCCGGAAGTACGTGGTCAATGGCCAGTCGAAACCGCTGACCGACAAGCAGTATTTGCCGGACGTCATGCACGAGTTCGCGACCGATTTCGTTGCCCGGCACCGGGACAAGCCGTTCTGCCTGTACTACTCGTTATCGCATGTTCATGTGGAAATTCTGCCCACTCCAGACAGTCCTTCGGACAGCAAGGACCTCTACGGCGACAACATCCGATACATGGATAAGCTGGTAGGCAAGTTCGTTGGGGAACTGGACCGGCTCAGGTTGAGAGAGAAGACGGTGATCGTGTTCGTGGGAGACAACGGCACGGCCAACGGACCCGCGAAGCGCGCAACAATAGGGGGACGCAGACTCTCCGGCGAGAAGGGTTCCATGCTCGAAGGCGGGGCGCTGGTGCCCCTGATTGTGAATTGGAAGGGAACCACGGCGGTAGGCAAGGTGACCCCAGCGCTCACCGATTCCACCGACTTTCTTCCAACGTTCGCCGAACTGGCGGGGGCTTCTCTGCCGGCAGGAAAAGTCATTGATGGGCGGAGCCTGGCGCCACAGTGGCGCGGGCAGCAGACACGTCCGCGAGACTGGGTGTTCATCCAATTGGCGCGGCAGTGGTACGTGCGGGATGCCAAATGGAAGCTGAATCAGAAGGGCGAACTGTTCGATATGAGCCGTGCGCCTTTCGAGGAGCCGCTGGCGGCAAGTGGCTCGACGGAGGCTGCCGCCGCACGGGCGAAATTGCAGGCGGCACTGGACCAACTGAATCCCGCCGGCGGAATTGTGGATCAAGGAGACGGCACCGGGCGGCACGC
>CAZCPL010000562.1:0-1886 GCA_964500255.1 uncultured Solibacteraceae bacterium
GCGGATGCACCCCGTCGAGCACGAAGGAAAGTACGCCGGCCTTTTCCCGCGCCGTACCGACTAAGCGCAGCCCGGAAATGTTTTCGAGCGCTCGGGTTCCGTACTCCATCAGGTCGTGTTCGTACGCCGCGATCGCGTCCATGCCGATCTGGTCCAGGTAATCGATCGCGGCGCCGAGCCCTATGACGCCCGCAATATTCGGGGTGCCGGCTTCGAACTTGTACGGCAGATCGTTGTAGGTTGTCTTCTCGAACGTAACAGAGCGGATCATGTCGCCGCCGCCCTGCCAGGGCGGCATGCCCTCAAGCAGTTTCTCTTTGCCATAAAGTACGCCGATGCCGGTGGGCCCGAAGACCTTGTGTCCGGAGAAAACGTAGAAATCGCAGTCCAGATTCCGAACGTCCACATTCATGTGCGGAACTGCTTGACAGCCGTCTATCAACACCGGGACGTTAAATTCATGCGCTCTTTGGACGATCTCGCGAACTGGATTGATGGTTCCCAGAGCGTTCGAAACGTGGCTCACCGCGACCAGCCTCGTTCGAGGGTTCAGCAGCTTTTCAAAGGCGTCGAGTTCGATCTCACCGCGGTCGTTGATGGGAATCACCCGCAGCACCGCCTTCTTCTCCTCACAAAGCATCTGCCAGGGCACGATGTTCGAGTGATGCTCCAGAGCCGATATTACGATCTCATCTCCAGCACCAACGTGCGTTCGACCGTAGGTCTGCGCCAATAGATTGATGCCTTCTGTCGCGCCGCGCACGAAAACGATCTCCCGCGTATTGGCCGCGTTCAGAAACCCCCGAACCTTGCCGCGCGCCGCCTCATAAGCCAGGGTGGAGCGTTCACTCAACTCATGGACGCCGCGGTGTATATTGGCGTTGTCCATCAGGTAAAAACGCGTGATAGCATCAATGACGCATTTCGGCTTCTGGCTCGTCGCCGCGCTGTCGAGATAGACGAGCGGCTTGCCATGCACCTGCTGCGCGAGAATCGGGAACTCCTTCCGGATGGCGCTCACATCGAGACTAGTTACGGTTGGCATGCAATTTCTCCAGAACAATCTTTTCCAAACGGACGCGCATCGGCTCCACCTTGATCCGATCAACGATGTCGCGCGCAAAGGCATACGTCAGCAGATCTCTCGCCTGTTCTTTCCCAATGCCACGCGACTGCAGATAGAAGATGGCCTCCTGATCGAGTTGGCCAATCGTCGCCCCGTGCGTGCAACGGACATCGTCGGCGTGAATCTGCAGCTCCGGTTTAGTATTGATGGTGGCGTCTTCAGACAGAACGAGGTTTTTGTTGGTCTGCTTGGCGTCCGTCTTCTGTGCACCCGCACGCACGATGATCTTTCCATTGAAGACCGCGGCGGAAGCTCCGCTGAGGATACCCTTGTACAACTCATGGCTCGTGCCATGGGGCCTCGCATGATCGATCATTGTGTGATTGTCGACATGCTGGCTGCCGGACGGCAGATAAAGACCATTCACGGTAGCTTCCGTTCCTTCCGCGAGCACGGCATTGATGTCATTTCTTACCAGGCCGCCACCGAGCGAAATGGAATGCGTCGAGAAATTCGCGTCGCGACCGATCTGGACCTGGAGGGTAGCTACGTGGGATGACCGCTCATCTTCCTCTTGCACCTTGTAGTGATCCACTACCGAGTGGTCGCCGCCCACGATTTCGGTAACCGCGTTCGTGAAATACTTTGCGCCGTGGCCTATGTAGCTCTCAACTACGGTTGCCTGGCTGCCGGGTCCGACGACGACCAGATTACGCGGATGCGAAATGACCGGCACTTCGCCGCCAGTCGCAAAGAAGACGAGTCGAATCGGCTCCTCGACGACTACCCCCCCGGGAATCTCGATGCAAGCGCCATCTTC
>CAZCPL010000563.1:0-1830 GCA_964500255.1 uncultured Solibacteraceae bacterium
CAAGGAATCGAATGTTACGCCGACGCGCTTGCTGGTCCCAGCCGATGTAGCGATCTCGCGCACCAATGTGACGCGGTGCGCTCGACCACGCCACTCAGGCCACGGGTCTGCCATTGACCCACACCAGATACTTCAGGTGCTCGCCCACTGGCTGTTCGTACCCCAGACAATTATGCTCTTCCATCAAGCTATTGAACAGCGGCTCATCGCCGCTCCGCCGTACCTGGAGGGCCGACTCCGTGAAAAGGACGAAGTCATCGCCGACTTACTGACGGAGCACATCGCCCTAAAAAAGAGTGTGTGGACCGCGCTGAATGGTGTCTGGGTCGAGCCGGATAAGCGCGATCAAGTTGTAGATTTCGTCAACGGCTGGTCGAAAAAGACCAGACTGCCGATCGAGGGCCTCCTCGATCAGGTGGGCCTCGCCGTCGGCAAGTTCTACGACTGGAGAAAGCGCTACGGCGAGGCGAACCGGCACAACGGAAAGGTCCCCCGCGACTTCTGGCTGCTCGATTGGGAAAAGCAGAAGGTCCTCGATTTTCAGTTGTTATATCCCGACCTCGGGTACCGGCGTCTTACCTATATGATGATCGACGCCGATATCGTTGCGATGAGTCCGGCCAGTGTATGGCGGATCCTGGACGAGGCCGGGCGAATGCGGGGAGCAGCTGCGCCTGGATCGACGAAGAAGCGTACCGGCTTCGAACAACCGGTGGCGTTCTCCGAAAGTCGGAATGAACTCCTGATTGCTGTCAATATAGATTTCGACGTCGGCCAGACCCGTTTCTACCCTGTGCTGCTCTCGTAGTACAGGGCTACGCGGCCCCTATCTGGATGACCTAAAAACAGGTGCAGGAACTGGGCGTGAATGTTCGCAAGGGCGAGCACGGCTCGCTTGTCGTCTACGCTAATAGCGTCACCAAGACCGAGGCTAACCATTTGCGCTCGGGCGTCGAGTATATGACCATAAACAGTGGATATGCCAATCGATGTGACTATGAGAGCACTATTCAGTGCACCTTGCCCTGTATGACGAAGTTCACTACACATTTGTGGGAGAAGCGGGGCTTGGCTTTCGCGGTAGTCATGGGTGTTTTTTGTCTGATCACAATTCCCATGGGGGTTATTCGGCCTCTCTGGTATGACGAACTTGCCGCGCGGTGGCTGGCGGAGGCAACGTCGATTGGCGAGTTCGTTGACCGTATCAATACCGGCGTTGAGCCAACCCCGCCGCTCTATCTTCTCGTGCAGTATCTGTCCGTGCACCTGTTTGGCGCGCCGGACTGGACCGGCAGATTGCCATCGATGCTTGGGTATGCGGCCAGTCTAACGTTTCTTTATTTGTTCGTGGCTCGCCGTCTGGCGGCGATCGGCGGAGCAATTGCCATGGCAATCATGATGCTAACCGGGACGCTCTACTACGCACAGGAGGGGCGCCCTTATGGGATGGTTTTCGGCTGCGCTGCCCTGGCTATGTGGGCCTGGCAGGAGTACATCGAACAGGAACGACCCCGATACGCGGCTCTGTGCGCGGTGGCCCTGTTCGCGGCTGCCAGCCTTCATTATTACTCTGTGTTGCTCAGTGTGCCGTTTGGATTGGCGGAAGTGCTTCGGATCTGGAAGAGCAGGCGCCTGGACTGGAAGATGGTGCTGGTGACCGCAGCCCCCGGCATTGCGTTACTTGTCCATCTCCCGATTATCCGGATGATCCTGTCGAGCCAGTCCAATCCAGAATTCGCTTGGGCGAAGCCGACATTGGCCTTTCCGGCTAAGTTCTGGCTGCGGGCGCTCGAGCCGACCGTGTTCGTATTTGTTGCCGTCGCCGTGCTC
>CAZCPL010000564.1:0-1825 GCA_964500255.1 uncultured Solibacteraceae bacterium
CGTTTTGGCGAACAACTGTTTTGGATGCCATACGAATACAGCTATGGGCGGACTCCGTCTCGATAGTGCTGAAGCGATGATGAAGGGCGGCAAACGCGGACCGGCGGTAACGCCCGGCGACGCCGACAACAGCATCCTGATGAAAGCCATTCGCCACGCGGATGCCACATACAAGATGCCAATGGGTTCGAAACTCAAGGACGCCGAGATTGCCGATCTGGCGGATTGGGTGAAGGCCGGCGCGGTTTGGCCCGCTGCTGTTTCGAAGAGCGCGGCAGTCAAGGATGGAAACTTCGTGATCCATCGGGAGGCCCGCAACTTCTGGTCGTTCCAGCCGCTGAAAGATCCTGCCCCGCCCACGGTGAAGGACACCAAATGGGTTCGCACCACGATCGACAAGTTCATTCTGGCGAAGTTGGAATCGGAAGGGTTGAAGCCCGTGAAGCAGGCTTCCAAGCGCGATCTCATTCGTCGCGCGACACTCGATCTCACTGGCGTGCCAGCGACCTTCGAAGAGATCGATGCGTTTGAAAAAGACGCCAGCGGCGACGCCTTCGCGAAGGTTGTCGACAGGCTCCTCGCCACGCCTCAATACGGCGAACGTTGGGGACGGCACTGGCTCGATGTCGCGCGCTATGGCGAAGACGATTATCGCAGCCTGAATCCGTTTCCGCGCGGCTATCGCCCGTATCCGAACGCCTACGCGTATCGCGATTGGGTGATCAATGCGATGAACGACGACCTGCCTTACGACAAGTTTGTGAAAGCCCAACTGGCGGGCGATCTGATGGATGAGAAGTCGCGCTACAGGAATGTGGCGGCGACTGGATTCCTCGGCCTCGGACCCTGGTACTACGACAACGGGGCTTTCGAAATCACGCGGGCCGATGAACGGCACGATCGCGTGGATGTGGTGACGCGCGGCTTTCTCGGTATGACCGTGGCTTGTGCGCGCTGCCACGATCACAAATACGATCCGATTCCGCAAAGCGACTACTATTCGCTTGCCGGAGTCTTCTACAACACGATTTACGAAGAGTATCCGAATGCGCCGGCGAAAACCGTCGCCGAATACACGAAACTCGAAGAAGATCTCGAACGCGAACAGAAGCTGATGCAAGAGGCGACCTCAGGTATCACAAATGACTTGTCGCGCGCCCTCGCCCATCAGGTTTCGAGCTACCTGCAGGCGGCTTGGGAAATCGCAGGTCCGCAGAAGAAGCCGATCGAACAGGTTGTGGAAACCCGCAAGCTCGACTTCGAACTCGTCGATCGCTGGGTGAAGTATCTCGCCAAGCCGACCGCCAAGTATAAGAACAAAAACGACTGGCAGGCGATGCTGAAGAAGCCAGCCAGCACCATGCAAGAGGCCAAGCGGCTTGCCGATCGTTTTCAAGAAGAAGTGATTGAAGCGATGCTCGAACGCAATGAACTCGAGGCCGAGAACAAAGTGATCATGGCCAAAGATCTCGAAGGCACTAAGCCGAAAAAGCGCACTGACAAGCCCAGCAACTTTGTCTCGTTCAAAGATTTCAACCCAGGTTCGTGGCTGCAGTTAAAGAGCCTGCCGGAAGAACAGAACAACTTGTGGACCGAGATCTTTCAGCGGGAACTCACCGACAATGACGATCCCAATGCGATGATGGCGATGGGTAGGCGCACAATGAAGCCTGGCGTTCTGTTGTTTCGCGGTTGGGGCTTGGAATCACGCGTCGGTCACGAACAGCAAGCTCGGATCAAGTCTATTCAAGGCGGCATCGACGCGATCCGCAAGAAGCTCGAAGCTCGCTATCCGTTCATTCATGGCGTGCGCGATGCAGAGAAG
>CAZCPL010000565.1:0-650 GCA_964500255.1 uncultured Solibacteraceae bacterium
CCCTAAAACACTGAGACCGGCCTTGCGGCCGGTCTCGCTTCCTGCTTCCGAGAAAGCAGGGGGAATAAACTCACTTGCAGTGTGCCAGTTTTACACCAATCCTGTCAAGTTTCATGACCGACCCTGCGGGTCCAAGTGATACTCTGAAAGGACTGAGAATCGTGTGGAGGTTTGCAGGACTGTGGCGCGGGTGTGTGTCTACATTGACGGGTTCAATCTCTACTACGGCTGCCTGAAGCGGACGCCATACAAATGGTTGAACTTGGCTCAGTTGTGCACGCGAATGTTGCCCAATGACGAAATTCAGCATGTTGCCTGCTATACGGCCCGCGTGAGTGCACGCCCGCACAACCCCTCTGCGCCAGCCGACCAGCAGGGTTACCTCCGCGCGTTGCGGTCCATTCCCAAACCGCGCGGAGAAACTGGCTCAATGGTTGGACAACATGCGTCTACCTAGAGGTAAAATGCGGGGTAAGTAAGAGGGATGCTACCGAATGTGGTATGTGTTTATTAGTCATGCTAGTGAAGACAAGCGCACCGTTGCAGAGCCCTTGGCTCGCCTCTTGGCGAAACACATCCGCGTTTGGATCGACGCAGGTGAGATCAGGCCCGGTGACAGCCTTCGAGAGCGGATAGATGACGGCCTTAGT
>CAZCPL010000565.1:660-1798 GCA_964500255.1 uncultured Solibacteraceae bacterium
TTCTTAGCAAGAGCTTCTTTTCAAAGAAGAAGACGTGGACGGCACGCGAATTGAATGGCCTCTTAACGCGGGAAACAACCGAGAACACTGTCATCCCCGTATGGCATGAGGTGGACGGATCATACGTTGCGGGTGTTTCCCCAATAATGGCAGATCGATTGGCACTCAATACAGCTATGGGGCTTCCCGCTGTCGCGAGGAGCATCGTTAAACGGATCACGAATGGCAGGGTCTACAAACATCAGGGGGAGTATGCTGGCCGCCTTATGCAGTTGGTCACGACTGGAGCATCGCGTGCGGGAACTCTATATGTTTCCATTGGAAGCGGCAGTTATACGGGCCAGTGGCTAGCAACTGTGTTTCGTCAGCCGAGTTTCAAGATTTCAAAAGTCGTACTGCTTGCGTTGTCAGCCAAAGAAGCGAAGAAACTGGAATCCAAGGGATTGCTTCGGCCAGGTTTTGCATCCGCCCTGAAGTCCAATATTGCTCTGGTCTCCGACCAGGCCAACGATGCTGGGGTTCGGTTCGAGTGCCGGCATTGGTTACGCTTTCCTGACTTTCACGGCTTCTTGCATGGCTCAGTCGCGCTTTTCGGAAAGTGGGATCAAGATAGCAAGGGACAATGGGATGTCCATACTCCTCTTGAGGAACTGATGAAGGACAATGACCCTGAGAAGTTAAGGTCTTGATCGCAACCTTCAAGAATGCCGCCTCGAAGCTCTGAGCCATTCCGGATTTTGCGTCGCGGGCCGCCCGCCACCGCGAGAGCTGAGCGAACTAGGAATCCGGCAGGCCGACCTCATCGAAAGTCATTTTCCCGAAAGCATGGCGGACGCCAAGGGGCCGTTTCACAAGCCCGCCTCGTGGTGAGTCTGCTACTGCTTAAGCTGATCCAGTTCGGCGCGGTGCGTACGCAGTCTGCTATTCAGTTCTACCTTGCGGTTGAACTGGATCTCCCTCGCAATCCGGGCCTCCAACTGGCGGCACTCGTTCTCTTTCGAGCGGATCAGACTGGCGCGATCCGCCATGGCTTGCAGCCCTTCCCCATGCCGGGGAACCAGCGCCATGGCGCTCTTGCGCATGTGCAACTGCAGCATCTGTTCGTACAGCCCGGCCATATCCAACACCACCGGGAGCG
>CAZCPL010000566.1:0-1798 GCA_964500255.1 uncultured Solibacteraceae bacterium
GCAGAGCTGCCCCCAGCGCCGTGGCGTTTGTACCCGAGTGTTCACCACCACCCCAAAAAAGCCGAATTCGGCGTTGCGTAAAGTCGCCCGCGTGCGCCTCACCAACGGCATCGAAGTCACCAGCTACATTCCGGGTGTTGGCCACAACTTGCAGGAGCACTCGATTGTTCTGATCCGCGGAGGCCGCGTCAAAGATCTTCCCGGTGTGCGTTACCACATCGTGCGCGGCACGCTCGACACTGCCGGCGTTGCCGGTCGTGGTCAGAGCCGCTCCAAGTACGGAGCCAAGCGTCCGAAGGGTGGAGCCGCTGCGGCTCCTGTCAAAGGGAAGAAGAAGTAGGGAATCATGCCACGTAGACGCAGAGCTGAAGTTCGTGAAATCCTCGCCGACCCCATTTACAACTCCACGTTGTGTGAGAAGTTCATCAATTCGATGATGTGGGATGGCAAAAAGGGCACTGCCCAGCGTATTTTCTACCTCGCCATGACTAAGTTGGGCGATCGCGCGAATGACGAGCCATTGAAGGTCTTCAAGAAGGCCGTTGAGAACTGCAAGCCGTTGCTCGAAGTGAAGTCCCGCCGAGTCGGTGGTGCGAACTATCAGGTACCAATCGAAGTTCCGAACAATCGCCGCACCTCGCTGGCGTTGCGCTGGATCATCGGCAACGCCCGCAGCCGCCCGGATAAGAATATGGCCGACAAGTTGGCCGGTGAGTTGAATGACGCCGCGAACCTCCGCGGTGGCGCGATCAAGAAGAAAGACGATGTCCATCGTATGGCCGAAGCCAACAAAGCTTTCGCCCATTATCGCTGGTAGTTTGACGAGTACGAGACAAAGACAAACCAAGTCATGCCACGCACTGTACCATTAGAAAATTGTAGAAACATCGGCATCATGGCCCACATTGATGCCGGTAAGACCACAACTACGGAACGCATCCTTTACTACACCGGCAAAACACACAAGATCGGTGAAGTGCACGACGGAACCGCGACCATGGATTGGATGGCGCAGGAGCAGGAGCGCGGCATTACGATCACGTCGGCCGCGACCACCTGCGAGTGGCGTGATATTCAGATCAATATTATCGACACTCCCGGACACGTGGATTTCACGGCCGAAGTGGAGCGATCGCTGCGTGTTCTCGACGGTGCGGTAGCAGTGTTCGACGCGGTAGCGGGAGTACAGCCCCAGTCGGAAACAGTTTGGCGTCAGGCTGACAAGTATTCGGTTCCGCGCATCTGCTTCATCAATAAGATGGATCGGGTGGGCGCGGACTTCTATCATTCGATCCAAACGATCGTTGAGCGCCTCGGCGCTCGCCCGGTGGCGATCCAGATTCCGGTCGGCGCGGAAGATAAGTTCCTCGGCGTTGTCGACCTGATTCGCATGAATGCTCGTATCTGGCGCGACGAAACTCTCGGTGCGGAGTTCGACGACGTGGAAATTCCGGCCGATCTGCTCGAAAAAGCCCAGGAATATCGCGCAGTGATGATCGAAGCGGTTTCGGAGTCGGACGATGTTCTGATGGAAAAATACATCAACGGCGAAGCCCTGACGGAAGCAGAAATCGTGAAGGGTCTCCGCAAGGCGACTCTCGACCAGAAGATTTTCCCGGTGATATGTGGTTCGTCCTTTAAGAACAAGGGCGTTCAGAATATGCTCGATGCGGTGGTGGACCTGTTGCCGCATCCTCTCGATGTTCCTTCCATCACTGGTTTCGATCCGGACGACCGGACGAAAGAAGTGCAGCGTGAAGCGAAGGACGAGGCTCCGTTTGCGGGCTTGGTCTTTAAG
>CAZCPL010000567.1:0-1790 GCA_964500255.1 uncultured Solibacteraceae bacterium
CATCGCCGGCGTGCACCACGAACGCGACCTTGGTTTTGTTGATCGCTTCGCGCAAGGCGGGAAACTTGCGTTCGCCTTCTGTTCCGTACTGCTGGTCGCCGATAGCTGCGAACTCGAATGCCACCCCACGTTTTGGTTTGTGGCGTTCAAGCAGTTGTGGAGGTTGCGCCAGAACCATCGCCGCCCCGAGAATCCAAAAGATCGATCGCATCTGGCGGCACGATAGCATAAAGTAAGCCTTGCGCGAAATCTTTGCTTCTCTGTTGCTCTATACCGCCCCGTTCTGGCTGATCGGCGGCCTACCCTATGTGACATTGGCTGCCGTTGCGACCGCACTGGCGATTCCGCCGCGGCGGCGTTGCCTTGCAGGATCTCCGGTGACAGAGCAGGATCGGCAGATGCCGGAATGGCAGTTCGATGAGGTGCACCAGACTCGCGTCCGGGCCGAGGCAATGAGCACTTTCCGGGCCGTTCTGGAAACCACGTCCGACGAGATTCTGTTCTATCGGACCCTCACCGCAATTCGCCGTATCTTTGGGTCGGGCGGGGCGGACGGCGAAAGTATCCTGAAAGCCGCCGGGCATCGGCCCATCCTCGAATCCGCGGAAAATGGCGGATTTGAGCGGCTCGCAGAGAAGCCTGGAGTGGAAGTGCTCATGGCGGCAAGCCTTGGCAAAGCGATACGAGTGACGATGAACTTCACGTTTCCCGATGGCGGGGTGCGCACCGAGACACGAGTTCACGCTTTGAACAACCGGTCGCTCTGGCTCTTTGCCTGGTACTGGCGGCTGATTTATCCCGGCAGTTCGCTGATCCGCTACATGTGGCTTCGCGCGATTCGGCTTCGCGCAGAAAACCCCAAACTAAACGATTGACACATTCAACCCGTCGCCCCTCTGCACTCCACATCCTTCTCGCGCTGGCCGCTGGCGATCCGCACGGCTACGGCATCATACAAACTCGCCCCCGGGACGCTCTACGACAGCGACGGCTTCCTGGACCCTCAAGAGTGCGGCGATCGTGACGAGATTCCGCGGCCGGAATTCGTTCGCGCAGCAGGAGTTTAGAGCCGCGCTTTGAAGTGAGGAAATCCACAACGCCACGCGCTCACTTCGCAAGTTGGATCGAAACAAAGACGAAGCTCTTGCAGGGATTGAACTGATCCCCACCGCGCTGGACAACGAGACTTCGCTCATCGTGCGGATTGACGCGGCATTCGACGGCACGATCACGCGAGCTGAATTGCGGTCGGCTCTTTTGCAAAGTCTGGATGCGAATCACGACGGGATCCTCGACTGGAAAGAACTCCTGGTTTCTCGACGAGCCTCCAATTAGGCAACGGCGTATACTGAGGACTTCGTGCTCATCTCGACCATCCTCGCCATCGCCACGATTGCGCAAACGCCAACTTGGCAAACGTTTACAAGCCCGGTAAAAGCCTCATTACGAGGTCTCCACGCAGTGAGCGACAGTATTGCGTGGGCGTCCGGCGCGAATGCGACGATTCTGCGTACAACGGATAGCGGCGCCTCGTGGGCGAAGATCGCAGCACCAGCAGGCGCGGAAACATTGGACTTTCGCGACATCCACGCCTGGGATGCCAAGACTGCGGTCGTCATGAGCGCGGGTCCCGGAACCAAGTCGCGAGTTTATCGAACGGCGGACGGCGGCGCATCGTGGACGCTCACTCACGAAAACAAGCAGGAAAAAGGCTTCTTCGACGGCATGACATTCTGGGATCGAAAGCGCGGCATTCTCGTCGGCGACCCTGTCGATGGGCGCTTCACGAT
>CAZCPL010000568.1:0-1770 GCA_964500255.1 uncultured Solibacteraceae bacterium
ATACTCTCCAGAGCTATCTAACTGTCAATACTGTGCCAACTCGGCAGCTCCACCGTTACTGCGCTGCGGCGGACTCAGTTGAGACAGAGGAAATCGTTTTTTGATGACATGGCTCCCAACTGTACCGTGCGATTGAGCAAAGCCTACCGCTTCCCATTTCCGCCTTCGGCAGCGGCAAACAAAGCGGGACAAACTTCAGCGCAGAGAAACTGAAACGGAGGCTCTTGTCGAGACAAGCACCCGCGATTGGAGCTCTTCTCCGTACCACGAGCAGTCTTTGTCACAAGCGCCGGTTAAAGGAACCACAACATCCTTGTCCGAAGTGATGACGATCGACTGGCCGGGATTCAGGATTGCCGTCACTGCCGACGCCATCCATTCGGACCTTTCCTCCATTGCCCGGCCTATCTCGGTTTGGGGCAAGCTGATCACGGGCGACTTGGAAAGCTCTACGAACTTTCGCAACGCCAGATCCAGGCAGTCGGTCAGCAGCGATCCCTTTCCGTCGTAAGCGGCGAGATTGCTCTGGTGAAACATGAAGGGATAAATCTCCAACCGCAGCATGCCTAGCAGCATGGCGTCGCTTTCCCTCTCGATAATTTCCTGGTAGCTCTGACGCCGCGCGAAGAACGGAGGTCCACCGGTGCCTCCGATCCGAATGAGACCGTCCGGACCGAAGTAGTGGTTATACTCGTCGGTCTGCGAGCCGACGACACCTTCGGCTGCGGTGACAGCGTTGAAGAAAATAGCCGTCGGGCGCCGCGGAACAAGCACCACTTGGTCATTCTCGCTGCGGATGCCTGTATTCGGAATCGCGGGAATGGCTTCGATATGCGACATATCCGCTACCATGTACCGCACGCCATCGGCGCTCATCGCGTCCAAAAAGTCCCTGTTCCGGATTCCCGAAACCCCAGGTGTCACGATCGAGAGCCGGTCATCCCAAAGCCCCAGTTCGCGCGCTACCTCGGCATTGGCGCGGATTTCTTCCACTGATTCCTGGTACGTCGCCGGTCTGCAAGCGCCAGTTTCCGAGGCGGCATAGCAGTCCAGGTTGCGATGGCTGTAGGTGTGGCTGATCCAGAAGAAGTCGCCCGAGGAACGCCGCGCTTCATCGATCAGGCTGTCGTCCCGGGAAGACTTCGATCCCAGCCCGTTATAGGCCATCGTCACCCGAAACGCAGCGGTTTGGGGCCGGGCGTTCCACCCCGACTGCCAGTCGCGGACCTGGGCCAACTCAGGACCGGTGATTCGATACTTCGGACAACTGCCGTCAAACGTCACCGAGGGGCTGGCGATAAACTGGTCGGGCGCACAACCAACATTGACGTTACTGAACAGACTGTTTGGCAGAAAGAGATCGTCCGCTTGCGGAGTCAAATACACTTTTCCCGAACCCAGGTGCAATCCACGAGTCAGCCAACGCAGCAGGCCTCGATGCAGCAGCTGGGTGTGGCGCAAATTTGTGGATTGATCGAAGGTCAATGCCAAGTACTCGCGGCCGTCCGCCTTTGTGTGAAGCACGCCAGCGAGGGCATTGCCCATCTTCAGAATCGGTTTTGTCGTTTCGCCTGGCGCTGCAATCGGATCTGCAGCGTAAACGAACGCTCCAGATATGGCCAACCCGTTTTCAAGACGCAGATCCGAAAAGACTTCGCCGGCTAGGTCGCTAGATTCCAAAACCTGGCGTTCCCCAATTGGAACGAGGCGGGAACAAGCCGGACGGTACTGCATTCCATAACGGGCCTCGGGAAAGCTGTAGTAGGTGAC
>CAZCPL010000569.1:0-1762 GCA_964500255.1 uncultured Solibacteraceae bacterium
TGCGGGGCGGCTCGTGGGGCTATAGTCCGTCGGGTGTGCGCGCTTCGGACCGCGACGGGTATCTACCGACGAACCGGTTCCTCCTTATTGGCTTCCGGTGTCGAGGGGAATAAACGCGTCCCTTGACTCTTTTTCCTTTTCCCTTTACGGCGGCGAAGCCGCCCGCGAAATTTTCGAGATTTCCACAGGCAGCCGTTGTATGATCTTTATAGCGGCACAGAGCCGTATGTGCGGGGCGGCGCGTGGAACAACAATTCCGCGGGGCTCCGGGCTTCGTACCGTAACAACAACGAAGTCGACGACCGGAACAACAATATCGGGTTCCGGTGCGTGTGGGATGCAGACCGTGATCGAACTCGATCGCGTGAGGCCAGAGCCGGTGGCGATCAAGGTTGCCTCGGGAGTGCCGGTCTGCTTCCGGGCTCTGGACCCGGCCTCTCGCCCCAGTTTCGGCTGGAAGAAGGCCAAATACGCAGGCAGGGCAGTCTCCGTAGTAGTTCCGGAAACGTCGCGAACCCTGGGCTGCCCTTTTCATTTTCCACACCTCGCTTGGGCCGTGACACAAGCCCGCAGAGGGCCGCTTTGAGCCCAACCCATCCTTCAAGCCGGAGGTTGACTGGCGAGCGATTCGCTGAGCATGAGGTCCCACTCGAAGTCCTTAAGGACTTTTGACGAACTGCTGATCGAAGTTGCCAAGCGCGAGTACCTGAGCGCCAATCCTGGCCGGTCGCGAATCCCACGAGGTTTCATCAAAGGGGTTGAAGTGCGCCTGGCCGCGATTGAGCCGGGCAGCGCTATCTGATCGCTGGTCTTGGCCGGCCTTTCGGGCGGCCGCGTGAGCAGCCGCCCGTACCATTCCGGCACTGGAATCGGCGCTCGGGGCGCATCCCTGCGGAGCCCTATCCTCCGGTCCAGTTCCATCAGTGTAATCCATCCATTCTGGCCACAAGGCGATAAATCCCAGGGGTTCGGGGACAGAGTCTGCGATTCAACCAACGCCCCCTTCCTTATTGACTGCGGCCGGTGTCCGATAGGACAGACTTTGATGCGGCCTTCTGGTGGTTGTAGAAGTCGATCCATTTGCCGACGCCGTCGCGAGCTTCGCTCACCAGTTGGTAATCCTTCAGGTACACCTCCTCGTATTTCAACGAACGCCACAATCGCTCTATCAAGATGTTGTCGAAGCAGCGGCCGCGCCCGTCCATGCTGATCGTGATTCCGCGTTTGAGCAACTCGTCCGTGAAACGCTCGCTGGTGAACTGCGAACCCTGATCGCTGTTGAAGATTTCCGGTCGCGTCCGCCGTAACGCGCCGGTCAGCGCTTCCAGACAGAACTCCATTTCCATCGTCACTGACAACGACCAACTGAGCACGAACCGGCTGTGCCAATCCATCACCGCCACCAGATAACAGAAGCCTTGCGCCAGGCGAATATAGGTGATGTCCGTGCTCCAGACCTGATTCACCCGTTCTATATTGACGTTTTTGAGCAAGTACGGATAGATCTTGTGACCTTCTCCGGGCTGGCTCAGCTTGGGCTTCGGATAGACCGCCTCCAGCCCCATGACCTCCATCAGTCGTGCAACGCGTTTGCGATTTACCTCCTGTTCCTTTTGCTCCCGCAGCCAGGCCGTCATCCGTCGGCTCCCGAAAAACGGTGTCTTGGTGTACTGCTCGTCGATCCACCGCATCAGCCGCAGGTTCTCTTGCTTCTGTCAACTCCAATTGGCCCACTTTGATGCTTTGATTTGGCCCACCCTGG
>CAZCPL010000570.1:0-1756 GCA_964500255.1 uncultured Solibacteraceae bacterium
GCGCCGCGCGTCTCGAACAACAAGGCGATATCGCTTTCCAACGCCGGTTGGTTGCTCTTGACCGTGAAATGATAGTGCGCCTGCCGGTGCACCACATAGCTGGCTATTGCGCGTTGGGTCAGCAGGGCATTCTCGGTGATGTCTTTGCCGGCGATGTCGCAGGTTGCCAGCGACGGAATCGCCATGCCGATTTCGTTAGTGCGCTTGTGCTGCTCGCTGCCCGCTACAGGCAAGGCGCCTACTTTTTTTGGGCGTAGCTGCGTTTCGACTCATGCCCGGCGACGCTCATGATATGAGTCTGGCGCCCCTCCTCGTCGAGGGCGTTCTTCATCGTCTTGCCATCCATCGTCAGCGCATCGTCTGGGGCACCCCGGCTGATCTTGAATTTGGACGGCACCGTGGTCACGGTGTTTGGCATTAAGCAAACCACGAGACTGTAAAGGCGCATGCGGCGGCACCCGTCGCGTTTTTCTGCCGATCCTCATGAATTCAGCCTGCCGCCGCCCTCCATTAGGCAACCCCGGCAATTTGGACTAGTGGGATCCTAACAGGCAATTCGTCATAAGTCCTTCCGTCCAGAGACCGGCCAGTGGATTTTTTATTGACGCCGCCCCACTGTTTGAAGAAGAACGGAACCTGACCCTCTTCGCACAGCGATCGCAATCCTCTGGCCCATGCCGGATCTAGCTTTCTGGCGCCCGGGCCGGACTCGCCACCCAGAATTACCCAATCAATACCGGCAAGATCGAAACGGCCAAGGTCCTCCAGTAAAGGCTCAACGGACAGAAACTTCGTTGTAGCTCCGGTTGTTCTCAAGTGGCCGACGCGCGACAAGTATTTGCGGCTCTCGACAGAAACGCCCATCCAGACGTTTTCGGGCCAAGATAGCCGCGGGCTCAGTTCCGCCAAGCGTTCCGACCTTTTAGTCAAAATCTGGAACTGATGCCAATGGGCCCGCCGCATCACTTCGAATACCCGCTGGATGTATTCGAAAGGCACCTCAACGTGAAACAGATCGCTCATGCTGTTCACAAAAATGGTCTGAGGCTTCTTCCAGCGCAGCGGCCGCTCCAGCATATGCTCCTGTAGTGTGAGTTCGAAGCCGTTTACATAATTCTTGAGGCCCATCGCCTGAAGACGTTTGGCCAGCCGTTCGGTGTAGCAGTGTTTGCAGCCAGGGCTAATCTTATTGCAGCCGGTAACCGGATTCCAGGTTGATTCGGTCCATTCGATGCGGGAAGACGTCTAAGTGCGTTGACCGATGCCGTTGCCTAGCCGAGCGGCGCATGTCTGATTCCTGGCGAGGACGCGCGCTCAACTTCCGCCTCGCCTATCGTCCAGCCCCCACTTTGCCCCGCACATCTCCGGGATAAGCCGTTTTATCGTCCATGTGGAGCGATACTAAACTCCGATCCTGCGCCACGCGTGTTTCTTGTAGACGTTACCAAGGGTGGAACCGCTTGGGATGGGAAATACGTATAATACCGAGGGGTCTTGGCTAATCACAAGATGCTGCTGAGCTACCTCGTGAGAATCCTCATAACGGTCAATGCGCGTTGCCATCCAAGGGACCCTCGGATCCATCACTATGCGACCGTTGTGGCGTCTTCGTTCGCCCGTGTTGTCAATGTCAAAACTTTCGAAGTCGAGAACCCCTGCGTCGACCGACCACCAACGAGACTTGAGGGAGACGACGGTGGGGCCCGCCCGCTCCATTGGTGTTTGGGACAGACCGCGGCCGTCCAGGTCGTATGCA
>CAZCPL010000571.1:0-1746 GCA_964500255.1 uncultured Solibacteraceae bacterium
CGAAGCTTCACTAAACTTTTTCATGCCGGTGTCTCAAAACTATTGACACGCGCCGGGCGCTGCCAAGGGCGCTTTCGACCACGGCGTTCATCATCGCATTAAGCGGCTCGGCCAACTGCGCGTTTGCGTCCATCATCCGGGTGAGCACGGCGGAGTCGAGTGAGCCCCAGTTGACGCCGATGCGCACCGGCTTGTCATGTTCATTGGCCGCCTCGATCATCGTCCGGAAATTGTCGTTGTGCTTTCCGAAATCAACGTTACCTGGGTTGATTCTGTATTCGTCAAGGGAACGAGCGCAATCCGGGTACCTCCTGAGCGGCAGGTGGCCGTTGTAGGGAAGTCACCAATGAGGGGAACCGTGACGCCAAACGTGCGCAGTGGCTAGACAATCTTGGGGAAGGCCTTCGCGGCATCATCGGTGTTCACAATAACCCGTACAAGTTCGGAGCCGGCCCGAGCCAGCTCCATCCCTGATTGACCGTCGCGGTGGTATCGCTGTATCCGTGTTGGTCATCCACTGGACGACGATCGGATCATTGCCGCCGATCTTAACTGCGCCGACGTGAGCGACTACAGATTTGCGACGCGATGAAGCTGGCATATTGCGTGGTTCCTCTCTATCCGAGGACACGCAAACTCTGTTATTGCTATAAGCGGTTGATCAGGCTAGCGACATAGGCGCCGCCGAAGCCGTTGTCGATATTGACGGTGGTCACATTGCTGGCACAACTATTCAGCATGCTCAGCAGCGACGCGAGGCCATGGAAGTGGGCCCCGTAACCAACGCTGGTCGGAACCCCGATCACCGGGCAGGACACCAGGCCTCCCACGGCGCTGGGAAGGGCGGCTTCCATGCCCGCGCAAACCACACAGACGCGGGCCGACTGAATCACATCAAGATAGGCGAACAGGCGGTGCACACCGGCAACTCCGACGTCCGCAATCGCCTCAACCTCATTCCCCATGACTTCCGCCGTGATGCGGGCTTCCTCCGCCACGGGCAGGTCGGCGGTGCCCGCGCAGATAATGGCAATCTTCCCTTTGCCCTTGATCTTGCGATCACTCCACCAGCGTAATGTCCGGGACAGAGGGTGGTACTCGACCTCGGGCAGTTTCGCGAGGACGAGTTCCGCCGCTTCTTTGGCGACACGGGTGGCCAGTACGTTCGGAGAATTCTCGTGAAGCCTGAGAAAGATCTCGGCTAGGTGCTCGGGCTCCTTGCCCTGTCCAAAGATGACTTCGGCCATGCCCTGCCGGATCGAGCGATGGTGGTCAATCTTGGCGAAAGAGCCGACGTTTTCAAAAGGCAGGGATTTGAAGCGGGTTATTGCCGTCGGAATATCGAGGTTTCGTGATTGCACCTGTTCCAGCAGTTCTTGAAGTTGTTCCTGGGTCATAGTTTCCTTTGAGTTCAGTTGATGCTTGCCGCCGTAAATCGGCAAGATTATATTTATCCATCATGGGTTACAGTACGGGCAGTGGCGCTGCTCGGCCTCCTGTCGCCCGTCGCTGCGCGGTCTTACATCTTTGTGAGTGCATCGCACACAGCCGAAGACTTCATGTTTGACCAATTCCGTCTCGGTGCCGCAGACCTCGCACGGCAGGCCCTTCTCGACTCCGGTCCGCCCCCAGCCTGGCGTTTGGCATGCGCTACAGGGTGTGGCAAGGCGGCGCGCGAGCCGGAAGGCTACGCGCCGAATCGCCTTTTGCCGCGTCGGATTGACGTGGGCGCGCATATCGGTTTCC
>CAZCPL010000572.1:0-1746 GCA_964500255.1 uncultured Solibacteraceae bacterium
CCCGGCGGGAGAGGACGGACTCCCAAAACATCCGTCGCCGAAGGAGCAACCGCCCCAGGAATCTCTCAGGCAAAAGGACCGCCGGATGTGAGCCGCGTTGGTATCTGGAAAGAAGTTGTGGGCAACCACAGCTCGCCGACGGGATAACACTCTCAGGCAAACAAGACAGGTGGGGCAGATCTCAGTGTCGTCCAAGAGAGGATTCTGCCTGATTATGTCCACAGCCGTTGAACCTGTCGTTTCCGCCACCGCATCCCCTGCAGTGGATTTCACACGCCGCCACATTGGCCCTTCACCGCGCGACATCAAGTCGATGTTGGAGACCATCTGTGTCGACTCGATCGAAGAATTGATTGTGCAGACGGTTCCTGGATCGATCCGTCAGGCCGTGCCGCTCGATTTTGGCGCTGCCTACTCTGAGGTTGGTGCGCTCGCTCGGATGCGTGAGATCGCGGCAAAGAATCAAGTATTCACGTCGATGCTCGGCATGGGCTACTACGGGACGCACATTCCGCTGGTCATTTTGCGGAATATTCTGGAAAATCCGGCCTGGTACACAGCGTATACACCCTACCAACCGGAAATCAGCCAAGGCCGTCTTGAGGCACTTCTGAACTATCAGACTCTGGTTTGCGATCTCACCAAGCTCGATGTCGCGAACTCGTCTTTGCTCGATGAAGCCACTGCGGCTGCGGAAGCGATGGCCATTGCCAGGCGCGCGGCGAAATCCAAATCCAATCGTTTTTTTGTGGATAGCGATGTGCATCCACAGACATTGGCCGTCGTGCGGCAGCGTGCGGAACCTCTTGGCTGGACGATTGTGACCGGCTCCACTGTTCCGGAATCCGATGTTTTCGGCGCGTTGTTCCAGTATCCGGGCAGCACCGGCGCGATCCGTGATTTTCGCGCGGAGATTCAGAAAGTGCACGCACAGGGCGGTATCGTATCGATGGCTGCGGATCCGTTGGCGTTGACGATGCTCACGCCTCCCGGTGAGCTTGGTGCGGACATCGCGATTGGATCGATGCAGCGCTACGGAGTGCCGATGGGCTTTGGTGGTCCGCATGCGGCTTACATGGCAGTGAAGGATGCTTACAAGCGTTGGATGCCGGGGCGCCTGGTTGGAGTTTCCGTTGACGCTCGCGGTAACCGGGCCGCACGCCTCGCACTGCAGACTCGCGAGCAACACATCCGCCGCGAGAAGGCGACCTCGAACATCTGCACCGCGCAGGTGCTGCTGGCGGTGATCGCATCGATGTACGCGGTCTATCACGGTCCTGAAGGCCTGACGCATATTGCGAGCGAGGTCCGCCGCAAAACTGCGCGCTTGGCGGCTTCTTTGAAGAGACTCGGCTACAAGCTGGCGAGTGATTCCTTCTTCGACACGATCACCGTCGAAGCACAGGGCTCACGCCAGCACGCAGTGCTCGACAAGGCAAGTTCGGCGAAGATCAACTTGCGGAAGGTTGGCGATTCGGCGATCGGTATCGCGGTGGACGAGACGACGTCGGAAGAGACGCTGCTCGCCGTTGTGAAGGCCTTTGGTGGCGTTGCGCTTGCGAGCGAGTTCGAAGAAAGCATCCCGGCTGGCCTGCGCCGCGAATCAGCTTTCTGCGATCATCCCGTGTTCCATCGCCATCGGTCGGAAACCGAACTTCTGCGCTACATGCGCAAGCTTGCTGACCGCGATCTGGCGCTTGACCGCGCGATGATCCCGCTCGGATCCTGCACAATGAAGCTCAATGC
>CAZCPL010000573.1:0-1740 GCA_964500255.1 uncultured Solibacteraceae bacterium
GCGAGGGTTGAAGCGTCAACTGCTGATCGGAACCAACAAGGGACGTGGATCCCCCGGAGGCTGCCAACAAGGCGCTAAGTTTCTAGGCTCTCGCCTCGAACAGATTTGCGGGTTCATAGCTCAAGCATCCGCTAGATTGACAGTGTTTGTGTACCTTACCGGTTCGACTTCGCTTTGGCGCGCTCGACCATGGCAGCGACATCGGCGAGGAGCTGCTTGGCGTCGTAGACGATGCCGTCTTTGATGGTGTACTTGACTCCACCGACGCGCTCGGGCATGTTCGTCTTGTCATTGAGGCGCAGGTGTCCGGTGCCGTAGAGGATTTTGAAATTCTCCACCGGATTCTGATCCGTGACAACTAAATCAGCGAGCATCCCTGGACGAACGATGCCGAACTCGATCGGCTTGCCCAGAGGCTTGTAGAGCGTTTCCGCACCATGCAGGGTCGCTGCCCGGACCACTTCCAAGGGATGGAATCCCGCCTCTTGTAGAAGCTCAAGCTCTTCGATATAGGCGAAGCCGTAGGTCTTGTAAATGAAGCCGGAATCGGAACCGGTGGTGACGCGTCCGCCGCGGTTCTTGTAGTCGTTTACGAAGCTCATCCAGACGCGATAGAAGTTCTTCCACTCGATTTCGTCGGTCGTCGTCCAGTTGAACCAATAGCTGCCGTGCGCCTCGCGGCTGGGCTGGTAGAAATCCCACAATGTCGGCAAGGTATAGCGCTGATGCCACTCGCCCATGCGTGCGCGCATGACATCGCGCGAGGCGGAGTAGATGGTGAACGTGGGATCGAGCGTGACATCGTGCTGGCGGAACTC
The DNA here is from genome assembly GCA_964500255.1 of uncultured Solibacteraceae bacterium. GTDB lineage: Bacteria > Acidobacteriota > Terriglobia > Bryobacterales > Bryobacteraceae > F-183. The sequence continues at coordinate 819 of CAZCPL010000573.1, forward strand.
GTCGAGTAGCGCTTCCCACTCTTTGCTGCCGCGCGGGTGGATCTGGTTCCACAGTCGCGCCACCTGGCCGAAGCGATGTTGCTCGTTGTTGTAATTCTGATCGACGGGATAACGCTGGATGGTGGTGTCTTTGAGCAGCGATTCGAAGAGGCCGTAGAAGTGGGTGACGGTGCCGAGTCCGAGGCGGACGGCATCGCGGGCGTTCATGCGGGCGACTCCCATCTGATCGAGGTGGGCCGTGGTTCCGAGGTTGAGTTTTTTGGCTTCGTCGATGAGGGCGGCCATAATTTCGGGATCCTGGGAGCCGAGTTTGACGCCGTCGATGCCCTTGGACTTGGCCCAGCGGACCCATTCGCGCGCGGTTTCAGGTGTTTGGATTTGGTTGGGTTTCGAGCCTTCGCCCGTGAAAGGGCGCTGATAGTTGAAATAACGCGGAGCGACGATTTTGTTTTGAGCGGAGCGGATTTTTTCGTTGGCGGCGAAGGTGTAGGATCCGGCGGGGACGCCGCGGACGGTGGTGACGCCGTGGGCCATCCAGAGTTTGTGAACGTATTCAGCTTCGGGGGCTTTGGGTTCGCCTCCGGTATGGACGTGGAGATCGACGAAGCCGGGGAGAACGAATAAGCCTGTTCCATCGATTTCGTGGACGCCTTTTTCGGGACGATTGCGCGGGGAGATGGGGATGCTGGGATAGCCGACGGAGCGGACGTCGATGATTTTGTTGTTTTCGATGACGATGTCGACGGGTCCGCGGGGAGGGGCTCCGGTGCCGTCGATGACGGTGCAGGCGCGGATGACGAGACGGGTGAAGGGTCCGAGGCCTTCGTTGGGTTTGCGGTCCGGGGATGGGGTGAGGAGGGTTTGTTGGGCGAGGAGGGGGAGGAACCAGACTGTCAGCATCAGCAAGATGCATATCGTGACT
>CAZCPL010000574.1:0-1735 GCA_964500255.1 uncultured Solibacteraceae bacterium
TCGCTATTGAGAGCCAAGCTGTGGAAATCGCCGGCGGCAATTGCAATGAATTCACCAACGACGAGCCCGCTAACCTTTGCCGCCTGCCTCGCCGCCGCAGCCCCGAACTTCCGCGACATTCCTGGTTCAGTCGGCGAGCCCTCCCACAACTCCATTCCGGGATTTCTTCCCAATAGGACATCCCAACGCCCGTCGCCGTTAAAATCCCCCGGAAGCAGACTCTTGATTGCGGAGCGACTCCGCGGCCAGCGCGCAATTTTCACCGCCGGATCATATGTTCCGTCCAAGCGGGCCAGCAGCAGCACTAGCTCTTCGCTTGTTGCGACGATCAGATCGATCCGGCCATCCAGGTCCGCGTCCAACGCCGCCGCCCGCGCCCCAGCTATCTCAAGCCGATGTTGGTTCACGATCAACTCGCCTTCGACGAGTTGCACGTGCCGCCGACCTTGCCCGCCGCTTGCACCGATCCAGAAATCCGTGGCCGTCGCCAGTGGAAGGACGTCGCCTTTCACCTGCAGAACTACCTCTTCGCTTCGCAAGCCCGCCTGCCGCGGAAGGCCAGCCATGATGCGGTGCCGGCCGGACGCGAGGTTCCACACCACGAGTTCCGCTTCCCCAAACCGATTGAGTTCACTAGCGGCCAGCAGCTTTGCGCCCTCGACAATCGTAACGCGCTGTCCTGAAAGCCCCGCTGCCGCCCTGACGGAAATGCGCAGGGGATCGCCCTCGCCGATTTCCGCCGAAAGAAGTTCCATTTGGATCGCTCGCCTGCTCTGCGCACCCAAAGGCATCATGCCGACCAGTGCAATCAGAAACGCGAGGGAGCGAACGTAGGTGATACTCACGTCACGATGCTAGCAGCCCTACCACTTTGCCGCTAGGACCTCTCAACCATGGAGAACGAGCCGCGCAGTTGCTCCTTTCCGGCAACGGACTCATCTTCGCCGGTATGCGCTCAGTGCCTGGCAGCCGGTCAACAAGAGCTCTGGGCATGTTCTTTCGCGATCGCACCGCTCGTCAGCCCCGCCAATGCGGCGCTACTCTACGCAATTGGATTCGACCCTGTGATCTTTACGATGCTCTGGTGGATGAACCGTCAGCGTTGGATACTCAGATTCTTAGGCTACCCGCCCTTTTACGGCGGCGTTTCGTGGTCGCCGCAGACCGGCAGTTTTTTGGTGACATCCAGGTAATAGTTGAGGCCGTAGTAGAGATCGCGCTGAGATCCATCGACGCAGGCGGGTGTGCCTTTACGGGCGGCTTGCCGGGCGGAGACCGTGCGATCCAAAACCGGGAAAGCAACGGACTTCATATACGTCACCGGGATCAAGAAGAGCACACCGATGGCGACGATGCCGAAAGTGCGGTTGCCGAGACAGCAGAGCGTGGCGACGCCGGCGAGTGCGAGTCCCCAGGCGGGCGGATTGGGGATCGCGACTTTGGTGAGTCCGTGGTCGAGCGCGGGTCCGAGGATGTGGGCGAAAGCCGGGATGAACGACAGGAACCAGGCGCAGAAGGCAATGACCCAGCGCGGGGATTTTTCCGCCGCGATGCCGAGCAAGAGGGCGATCGCGGGGATGGCGGGTAAGATGTAGCCGGGCAGTTTGTTTTTCGAAATCGAGAAAAACACGATGATCCAGAGCGCGTAGATTGCGATGAGCTTGACCCGCGGATCCTCAATGATGGACTTGAAACGGTAGGCGAGCGCGCCGTAGAGAGGCGTCCACGGGAAGAT
>CAZCPL010000575.1:0-1720 GCA_964500255.1 uncultured Solibacteraceae bacterium
CACAGGAAACCACGCCCATCGAAATACAACAACCCGAGAACCAACCCGCGCCGGGCGATCGCAGCACAATCCTCCAGGCACTCTCGCCCGTCGTCCTCGCCGCCGTTGCACTCTTGACCCTCGCTCTCTCCGTCGCCTCCGCTCAGCCTGCGGTCCGACAATCGCTTACCCTCCCGAAAACAGAAAAGCCGGACAGATTGGATCATCCTCTGATCCATCCCACCCGGCTTTTTCGCGTGAGAGATAGGGTCTACTGAGCTGCAGGCGTCGGAGGAGCGCTTCCGCCACCACCGCTACCGCCAGAGGCGCTACCAGGGGCAGGAGGTCCACTCGGGCTTCCAGGGGGCGCAGGTTGGATAACCCTCGGTTTCACCACCGCCACAGGTTCTTTCTCCTTGGCGGCAGGGACTCCGGCCTTCACAGGACTCAAGATAATATGCGCGTTTCGACCTTCGAGCTTCGGCTGCCCTTCAATGGTTCCCACACCCGTGAGATCGCCGGCGAACCGCAGCAGCAACTTCTTGCCAAGGTCGACGTGGGCGATTTCCCGTCCACGAAATTGTACAACGGCCTTCACGCGGTTGCCCTCTTTGAGAAAGCGGATCGCGTGATTCTTTTTGAAGTCGTAGTCATGATCGTCGGTGTTAGGGCGGAACTTCAGTTCCTTCACCTGGATGATGTGCTGCTTCTTCTTGGCTTCGTGTTGTTTCTTTTTGTTCTCATACTGCCATTGGCCATAGTCCATCGCTTTCGCCACGGGTGGCTCGGCGGTGGGAGCAATGACAATCAAGTCCAACCCCATCTCCTGCGCTTTGCGCACAGCAACTTGGGTTGGCAAGATCTCGACAGTGCCGTCAGGGAAAACGGCCCGTACTTCGCGGGCACGAATTGCCTCGTTCACGTTTTCGCGGATACGGGGCTTGCGGGGCGGGAAACCTCTGGATGGATACATTCCTAAGAAAGGACCCGGTCAAGCGCAACGGTGTTGCGCGTGGTGGAGTTATGCCGATAGAAGGTCATGGTTACAAGTACCTATGAGAATAGTATCAGAACCTGTGAAAATGTTGGAGGGGGGTATTTCGCTTATGTTTCAACCTCGGGCCTTAACGCTCGTCCTGATCTTCGCCTCATGCGTACCGATGCAGGCGCAGCCACAGAAACGAAGAGTGGCGATTCTCAACTTCGAGTACGGCACCGTGTCGTCCAACGTCGCCCAGATCTTCGGCACCAACATCGACATCGGGAAAGGCATTACCGAAGTGCTCGTCGACCGATTGGTGCAGGGCCGCGTGTACTCCGTTTACGAACGCAAGGCGCTCGACAAGATCATGGCGGAGCAGAATCTTTCGAACAGCGATCGCGCCGATTCCAACACCGCCGCTAAGATCGGACGCGTCGCTGGCGTCGAAGCCATCATCGTCGGATCCATCACGCAGTTCGGCCGCGACGACTCCAGCATTGGCGCAAATGGCGTCGGCGGCAAGTACACATCCAAGATCGGACTCGGCAATCTCGGCAAGAAAACTTCCAAAGCCACGGTGCAAATCAGTGCGCGGCTCATCAACGTCGACACCGGTGAAGTGATGGCTGTTGCTCAAGGCAAAGGCGACGCGACGCGCTCAGGCTTAGAAGTGCAAGGTGCCGGAGCAGGACGCTCAGGCCTTGGCGGCGGTGGCATCGACATGCGCAGTGCGAACTTTGCGAATACGATTCTCGGTGA
>CAZCPL010000576.1:0-1713 GCA_964500255.1 uncultured Solibacteraceae bacterium
GCTTGTTGAAGTTGGCGGCGAAGTACTTGAAGAAGTTGCTCTCGAAGGGGTCGTCACAGTTGCAGTAGACGATCTTCTTGCGGAAGGTGTTGGGATCGTATTCTAGGTAGGCTTCGACTTCCTTCTGGATGTCGACGTACTGGGTGTAGAACTCATCCTGCTTCGCGGCCTTAGCGGCGCTCAAGCTTCGATTCAGTGGATTGCTTTCCACTTTAGGTGGCGTATCCATCGAATTGCCAGACAGTCCGAGTCCCTTGCGAGTGGTGTTTTTTTGTGCCTTCTTCGCCATGATCTTAGGTGCTCTCCATTCGGGCCGCCGAACGTTCGAGCTAAGCGGGCGACGACGGCAGGACGCCAGGCCCGGGCTGGCGAAAATGTACCGCGTACCGCCAGACCGGGCCTGGTGGCCTGCCGTTGGCGCTCCGCTTGAGCGAGGGGTTAGGCATCAACTTTCGCCCATTCGATTGCATCTTCTGGTACCCACGCCTCACTATCTTGAACATGAATTCTAGCGCGCCATCCATCTCGCAAGCTCGGCTGTACATAGTCTGAGAATCGAACCAAGTTTCCCAGATGTCCGGCGAGATGCCTTTCAAGGGCCTCAAAATACGACATTGGCAGACCAAACTGTGCGATGAACACTGAATAGCCGGGATGACCAAATGACACGCTCGGACTGGACCAAGTCCATATGGTCGCTGACTTCGCGAACTTCTTGTTCTTCACCCACTTTGCTGTAAGTGGCGCGATTAGGTCTTCCCATGCGCCGGAAGCGTACCTACCAGAAATCTCGTCGTTATCCACCTCGATCGAAGGCGTCGGGGTTGCTCGCTTGATTACGACCGTTGGATTCTTGAGGGGATCGGACATGGTGTCTCCTTGGATATTGAAGTGGGGCTTCGCGGACCGTAGTGGGTGGGGACTTGATGCCTAACGTTCGAGCTAAGTGGGCGACGACGGCAGGACGCCAGGCTCGGGCTGGCGAAAATGTACCGCGTACCGCCAGACCGGGCCTGGTGGCCTGCCGTTGGCGCTCCGCTTGAGCGAGGGGTTAGGCGTCATTCGCCACTGACGCCGCGCGGCCTTGTATTGCTAGGGCAAGATTCTCCACGGGGTCACCTTGATGTACTGCGGTGTGGCAGTTGGGGCACAGAAGCATCAGGTCCTTTGCTTCGACAAGGGTAGACGAACTCAACTGCCCGAGCGGCAGAACATGATGCACTTCGATGATGTCCTTCTTTAGGAACGTGTACCTTTGCTTGAAGTTCATTTGGCACAACTCGCAGAATAGGCGGCCGTGCTCGGACAGGAACTGGCTGACCTTTTTGTTCCGAAGCGCGCGGTCTCGCTCTATAGACATGTGTAGCTGCACACGACGCATACCCTCGTATCCAAACGGATTGCTATCGATGACGGCAGGATCATCTTGAGGCCTACGTGCGTCATAGTCATTATGAGCTGCAACGCGTTCCACCTCGGCGCGGGGCATTGGGCGCCAGCTTTCCGCTGCGTGTGGATCCGGAAGCCGATGGCGCTTCGGTGTCGGGTTGTGATTATTGCGCGCCGCTTCTAGTGCGAGGCGCATAGCCTCTGCGTCACCGAACTTTCCCACCGAAAAGTTCTTAGTCTTGCGCTTGTGAGTCGCATCGTGCCATGTCGCCCGCCAGTAGATGTATGGCTGTAGATGCCCTTCCTCAGTGTGGCGGGAAATGC
>CAZCPL010000577.1:0-1708 GCA_964500255.1 uncultured Solibacteraceae bacterium
TGTCGGCGGAGGCGCTGTTACGGCGCTAGGCCCGACAGTTTCAGGGCAATCGCTTTCGACAGCGGAATCTTGGAATTCATGGAGACAATGCTGCCTTTCGAATCCAAAGAGTCAGCACCTGCGCCCAGCAACATCTTCGCCACCTGTGGATTCCGCGAGTGCAAAGCGTGCGAAAGTGCCGATCGTCCCCGAGAGTCGCGAAGGTGAACATCCGCGCCCATATCCAGCAGAAGTTCCACGCCTTCTTCCAACTCTTGCCGCACCGCTCGTATCAGCGCTGTGTCGCCGTTGTCAAAGCGAACATTGGGATCGTGGATAGCCTTGATGAGAAGTCGCACCAGGCGCGGATCGGCATCCGGCGGTGTTTGCGCTGCCGACGCGTCGTTGTTCCAGCGCTCGGAAACACCCGCTTCCAATAACATCTTGGACAACCCCGGACGCCCCACCAGCACCGAACCAGCCGATTCTACGACCGTCACCGGGGCTCCCGCATCGGCGAGAACCTTGAATAGGTTTTCCGCAGCTTGGGATACACCGCCAGCGCCTGCAATCCACAGGATCCCGACGAGCAACAGCGAGGCCACCGAATGAGGCACGATCCATTCTATACAACGTGTCAAGCGAGGGCTAACAAACCAATTTCCTAGCTCTGCTACAATATCTAGAGAGGATATCCCCCGCATGGCCTTCAAACCGCCCTTTAACACGGGCGCCCAGGTCGAACACCCTAAGTTTGGCTTGGGTTCCGTCGTCACCTGTACCGAAGATCAGATTGTCATCAAATTTGACGAGGGCGGCGAAAAAAAGTTCGTCCTGTCCATCGTTCTTCCCAATCTCAAGAAAAGCGACCGCCAACCGCCCGCTGAAAAGAAGCGAAAGGCTACCAAAAAAGCTGCCGCTGCTGCGCCCGTTGCCGTTCCGGCTGCCGTGGCCGAATCATTGCCGTGAAGTTTGGCGTCGTTGTATTTCCCGGTTCCAACTGCGATCACGACGCCTTCTATGCCGTGACTGCCAACCTCGGCCATCAAGCCGATCTCATTTGGCACGATTCCGCCTCGCTCGGTGACGTCGATTGCGTCATCCTGCCGGGCGGTTTTTCTTATGGCGACTACCTCCGCTGCGGCGCGATCGCCAAGTTCTCACCTGTGATGACCGCCGTCAAGAAGTTCGCCGCCGATGGCGGACTCGTCATGGGAGTCTGCAACGGCTTTCAAATCCTCACCGAAGCCGGCTTGCTGCCCGGCGCGCTGTTGCGCAACGCAGGGCTGCACTTCATCTGCAAGCCTGTCGGCCTGACTGTCGGATCCACGAATTCCCCTTTCACCAACGCGCTAACCAAAGGCTCGACGGTCACGTTACCGATCGCCCACGGCGAGGGCTGCTTCAGCGCCGATCCGCGGACTCTCGATGAACTCGAAACCGAGGATCGCATCGCATTCCGTTACCTGAAGAATCCCAATGGCTCGGCTCGCGACATCGCGGGCATTCTCAACGCGGGCCGCAATGTGCTCGGCATGATGCCCCATCCGGAACGCGCCTGCGATCCACTCATGGGATCCGTCGAAGGTCTCGGCATCTTTCAGTCACTCGTATCCACGCTCGTCTCCAAATAATTTCCATGAGTTCCATCACTCCCGAACTGATTGCGCGCAACCGGCTCACGCAATCGGAGTTTGAGAAGATCGTGTCGCTTCTGGGCCGCGATCCT
>CAZCPL010000578.1:0-1705 GCA_964500255.1 uncultured Solibacteraceae bacterium
GATCAATACATCCAGGTCGCCATCCGGATCTCGAAATCTTCCAATAATTTCGGCGGTTCGGTCTTCGGTATCCGTAGCGTCTGGCCGATACGACGCCACGTACTCCGCTTGGACTTTCGCTTCCACAAACGCCCCCTTCAGCAGCACTGCATGATCAACATTGATGGCAAAGATGAGGGTCCTCCCGTACCGTTCTCGATTCGTCAGATAGTGCTCAACGATCACCCGATTGCGTTCTGTTAGGTGGGCGATGCGCTCTCTCCACTTTTCGCTGAGTTCATTGAATCTCTCCAGGCAGGCAAGGTCTTCCGGCGTTACTCCCGCCTCTGCGTCGGCATTTGTGCGAACTGAGACTGGGATCGGTCGCGCCAAAAAGCCTTGTTCAATGAGTGGCCGTATCGAAACCTGATGGATAATACTGTTCCCAAACAACTGGGATAGCGTCGAGCGCTCGGATTCTTCTGTGCGCGTCGGAGTAGCGGTGAGCCCCAGCACCTTCCCTTTGCCATTCAAGAGCTTGATCATGTCCCTGTAGCTCTTCGCTGGTGCATGGTGGGCTTCGTCGATCACCAGAAAACGTCGCGGATCGCACACATGGCGCTCGGCGATGTCGCGGCGTTGCGCCAGGCTATTTACGGAGCAAATGAGAATGTCGTCGGCAGGGTCAATCTGAGTCGCGGAGCAGTATTCGCCCGACACGATCCGGATTCGCAGACGTTTCTTGTCCGCCAGGCTCGCAGCCGAAAGAAAGGCCTCTTGTACCTGCCGAAGTAATTCATGCCGATGCGCGATCCATAGGACACACTGCCCACGGTTAATGACATTCTCCATAAGCCACTTCACAGCCGTGAAGGTCTTGCCAGATCCTGTAGGCATCACGAGCAATCCTCGGAAACTGTTCGTAGCAGTACTCGCCGATAATGCCGCGGATAGTTTTTCCCACGCCTCCTTCTGGTAAGGGTGTGGAACCCGTAGATCCACCGATTGCTTCGATGGCTCGATTTGGACGAACTTGTGTGTGATTGGCCCGGCGGAAGCGGATCCATCTCCGTAGCTGATCAAGGCTTGGCGGAGAAGTTGTTGGACTCCTGGCGAGTTACGGCACTGTCCAACGTATCGAGCGTAGCCGGCCTGGCTCCGCGGCCTCCCTCCAGGCCCGATATTCCATTCCAACAATCGATCCACGATGTCTTTCGCACCCAAATAATCTGGAAGCCACAACTCCTCCAATGTCCGCTTCGTCGTTTTCACGAACTGCTGGGTCGGTCGCGCGACTTTGGACGCCAACCATTGACGTGAGTCTGTTCCGTGCCTCGCGGCATCATACCCGTAGTCAGTGGCAAGGGCGGAGACAACGGAATCACTGAACGCATCCCAGGAGAAGTTATATTTAGGCACAAGAAGACCCTTTCGTGGCTTTCCACGACGAGAGATATCAGACCAGCTCGTCTATATCAAGATGATCGGCAGGTCTATCATCCGGGTTTAGAGCGTATCGAAGATTTATGCACTGATACTAACGGCCTACTGCGCTACGTTCGGCGCTACCCCACCACTTCCTGAATAACCTCTCCCTCCACATCCGTCAACCGCATAAACCGCCCATTATGCAAATAAGTCAACCGAGTATGATCAAACCCCATCAAATGCAAAATCGTGGCATGCAGATCATTCGCCTTCTTCGGCTTCTCCACCGCTTCCAACC
>CAZCPL010000579.1:0-1701 GCA_964500255.1 uncultured Solibacteraceae bacterium
GCTTTTCGCTCATTTCAGAAAACGCGACGCCCTTGCGGATGTAGAAGTGCTGGTTCATCCAATTGCGCCACTCGTTGTCGTCTACCGGAAACACGGTCTTTGCGCGCTGTGGCTCAGTCAACGAGGCAAGAAACGTATCCGCAGCCTTGCGAACCGGCTCCGTCGACACGCCAGTGGACTTCACCGGAAACAGATCCGGCTGAATCGCCCCGCCCGCCGTCAGCCCTTTGAACGGCTCGGCAGTGCCGCGTTTCTCAGCCTGCGTCGAACGTTCCTGATAGGTTTCCAGCTTGCTTCCAGCCCGAGGCTGCGAGCGGAGATCGGTGACATAAAAGGCGACGCCCAGCGAGAGGGCGAACGTGGCGGCGGCACGAGCGCGAAGAGAATGCATGGCGTCCTATAAAATACCAGATACACATGCAGATCACCCGGCGTACACTTCTTGCGACCTCATTGCTCGCGGCCGCACCTAAACCCAAACTCGACCGGTCGCGGCTCAGCGTCATGACGGACGAGGTCGGCCGCGACCTCGCCGACGCCATCGGCTTCGCCAAACAATACAAGCTTTCCTGGGTGGAACTCCGTGGCGAAACCGGCGCTGGTTACTACGACGCCATGCCCGCCGACAAGCTCAAAGAGGTCGCCCGCAAGCTCTCCGATCACGGACTTCGTTGTGGATTCCTCAACAGCGCCCTGCTCAAGTTCACTCTCCCCGGAACCAAAGCCGTCAAGTCCGAAGCCTTCTACGAGAACATGTGGAAGAGCAAAGGCTGGACTCCCGAATCGATGTGGGCGGACCGCATGAGCACGCTCAACCGCTGTCTCGACGCGGCCGAGCTGTTGGGAACCAAACAATTGCGTTCGTTTACGTTTTGGCGTGTTCAAGACCCTCGCAGTACGTTTCCGAAGCTCAAAGAGGCTCTGCAAGAGATGAGCGAAGCCGCTGCCAAGCGCGGATGCCGCATCCTCGTGGAAAATGAACTCGCCTGCAACATGGCCTCCTCCGCGGAAACCGCAGCCTTGCTGAAAACGCTGAAGAGCCCGGGGATCGCCCTCAACTGGGATCCGCAAAACTCCGTCGCCTACGACACCGCTGGCGTCTATCCGGCAGGCCTCAAGCTGCTGCCGCACAAGCGCATCGCCAACGTCCAACTCAAGGCCGAAGGCCTCATCGGTCCAGGACCCAGGATCGACTGGCAGGGCATCGTCAACGATCTTCACAAGGCCGGATACACCGGACTCTATGGCCTCGAAACCCACACGCTCAAAGGTCCGGCGATCAATATCCCGGCATCGCACAAGTGCCTCGAAGCGATGTTGCGTCTCGTTGGCGAAACCGCATAGTCCCACAAACGGACAAGGCCCCAATTCGCGCACACGAGTCTTAATCCACTTAGCATTGGCACCAAGCGTGCGACACAAGATGGCTATGGATCTCCGCTACGCGTTCCGCTCGCTCGCCAGGAATCCCGGATTCTCGGTGCTCGCCGTCGTTGTCCTCGCGCTTGGCATGGGCGCGAACTCGGCGATCTTCAGCGTCGTCAACGGACTCTTTCTCAAGCCGCTGCCGTATCCGGAACCCGACCGCATCGTCAATGTCTACAGTAAGTGGACGAAATCCGGCAGCTTGGGCAACGTCTCCGGCCCCGACTTTCAGGATTGGAAGCGTACCGCCACAAGCTTCGAAGCCCTTGCGGCACA
>CAZCPL010000580.1:0-1699 GCA_964500255.1 uncultured Solibacteraceae bacterium
CACCGGGGGCAAGTCGTGAGGGAATGTGGCAATACAAGACGTGACCCCGCGCTTTCTTGACCCCGCGCTTTAGGGAATGTGGCGGCTCGATGCCATCGCCGATGCAGCCGACCTCGCTGTAGATCGCGTGCTCGCCGTGTTCAATGGAGCGATCACGCTTTGCGCCATCGGTGCGCGCGGACTATGGGAGACATCACCAGAGTTAAAGCTCGCAGCCTTTCCCGTCCTGCTCGCTCTTATCGGCATCCCATTCGGCTATTCGGGCTACCTGTCGATGACCTTCAAGACCGCCACCCAAATGACCGCTTGCCAGGGCGATCTGTCTGCCGGGGTCGCCGCAGCGCGTGGCACGCCGCAGCAACAATTCGACGCAATACAAGCCGCCTTTACGCGCTCTCCCGCCGGCTACGGCAACGTCGATCCGCCTATCAGCAACGTCGACTTCGTGCAGCAGCAACACGCGCGCTGGCGCGACGGAAATCCCTAAGCGGTTGAAGCAGAAAGCCCCGCAATGGCGGGGCTTGGGGTGTGCTTCGCCGCTGGGAACATTGCTACTTCCGTAGCATGACCACGCAACTGACATTTTGGCCGTCGATTCCGTTGGAAAAGATGGAACAACGGTAGATTCCTGAAACAACCGGTACCAACAAGCTGGATCCATCAACTGCGAGCAGTCCAGATGGCGGTCGTGCTTTCTGGATTGCAAAATCCTGATCCTTGATGCATTCGCCATTTTCAGGCGCCCAGAGAATCGCCAACACTCCCGACTCAACCATTACATCGATACCTACCAAGTCCATCGATGCTGGCAACTCGACTCGCGCATCCGACGGATGAGCCAGCACCACTCGACCAGTATCCACAAGAACATCAGCCACTCCCGCTCCGGGTTCCCACGTTAGGAGCGTCGACGACGGAAGGCGGAACTCGTTGAGAACCCCGTCCGTATGCGCATCCATCTGCGAGCAAAGTTCGTCATAGTCGGGGCCGTCGATGCCACGCCAGTTCCTCGCACTAGCCGCATCTGCGATCAGATAGGGACCACCTTCCGACGAGACGAATCCAACGCGCACTGTCATTGATCCAAGCCCCACTTCCGCTTCTGCTCTTTCGAGTACCTCGCAGACTCTGCTCCTTGCCGCCGCTGCTCTCCTGGCGTCGCTGCACGTCCAGATGAAGGGTCGGCCGCCATAGTCATTCGTTCTTGCGGTGTCAGGTTGAACCCCGGCAAACGACCATCACCCGACCCCTCGTAGTAATGCCGAACGAGAACCGGATCATGGTCAAACTCCATGTCAGGAGGCACCGAAGCTCGCTGCTCAGCCGTCGGTGAGTTTCCATACTGTTGGCGTCGCGCGTAAGCCTGATCAGGGAACAACTTCAACTGGTAGGGCTCGACTCCTTCGGGCAACGGCTCGGCGCCAATTCTTGGTTCATTTTCAACACTTCCGCGCCCCGCCGGCCGATAGGCCGAATCCAACTCATCAGCCATCTCGGCATCAAAGAACTGCGCCGCCGGCCTTGAATCCGCCCCTTCAAGAATCGTCGCTGCCCTCCCTTGATCGGCCGCCCGTCGCGCCAACGCCCCTTCCGCACGCCTCGCAAGTCCGATGCCGCCGCGCGCTAGGCCGCCGGCACCCGTTACGGCTCCGGTGACATCCACGGCGACGCGGCCACGGACTGCGCCTGCACCGGCGTA
>CAZCPL010000581.1:0-1693 GCA_964500255.1 uncultured Solibacteraceae bacterium
GATCGTATACGATCAGTGCCCGCACCTTTGCGGAAGGCCGGGGTGATGCCGGCTCCGCGACCGCCGTGGGTCAGATCCGGATCGATGTCTCATCATCCGATCTGACCGGTATTCGGATCGCGTTGCGCTCACCGGAGCCAATCCAAGGCATCGTGAAGTTGGACGAAGGCGAAGCTTCGTTGACGTCGATGCGGGTTCAGTTGGAACCACTCGCGCAAAGCCAGGGTGGCCCCGGGACCACGGGATCTGGCATCAAAGAGGACGGCAAATTCACTGTCCAAAATCTTGCGCCGTTGCGGTATCGCATACGGGTTCAAAACATCCCGACTGGCTACTACCTGAAGGCGATTCGTCAGGGAAACCAGGACGTGCATCTGAGCGCAATCGATACAACACTGGGAGGTGAGTTGACGGTATTGCTCGCGCCCGGCCCAGGCTCCGTCGAAGGACTCGTGAAAGACAGCAAGGACGAGGCGCAGGCGCAGGTCACGGTGGTGCTGGTTCCAAAAGATCTGTGGCAGGGCGTCGCCGATGCGATCCGCGTCGCAACCTCCGGCACCGACGGCAAGTATCAGTTCGCCCAATTGACTCCCGGTGAATACGAGGTCTTCGCATTCGAGGACGCAGAGACAGGCTCATGGTTCGATCCTGCTTTCCGCGCGATGTATCGCGATCAGGCGAAGACCGTGCGCGTGGAAAAAAGCGCGGTGGCCAAAATCGATCCCCGCTCGATTACAGTAAACTAGCACCACATAAACGAGGCTTCCACTGAAACCAAACGAAGCTACACCGCGCCGGTGGCGACCCACTGCCCCGTACGCGCACTGGTCAGCACAGCCTCACAGACCTTCTGTGTCTGCAACGCGGAACGGAAGTCCGGCTGCGTCGGCTTGCCCGATTCCACACCCATCACAAAATCCGCGAGCGCGTTCAGGAATGAATGTTCGTAGCCGATCACCAACCCAGGAACCCAGTAGCGATTCATATACGGATGCTCGCCGTTGGTCACATGGATCCGCCGCCAGCCGCGCAAATGCGACGGCGTTGCCTCTCCGCTTTCCTTTTGCGTGTACTCGAAGAAATCCAGATACTCCATCTCTTCGAGATCGAACGCGAGGCTGCCGTCCGCACCGTTCATCTCCAGCGTCTTCGCAGCCTTATGTCCGCGAGCGTAACGCGTCGATTCAAACAGCCCCAAAGAACCATTGGCGAACTCGCAAAGGAACATGCAAGCATCGTCGATGCCCACCTTTTCCAGCTTGCCCGTCAACGAGTGCATGCGCTCTTTCACGAACGTCTCGGTCTTCGCCGTAACCCGAGTAATCGGTCCGTTGAGCCACATCGCGGTATCGATGTTGTGCGCAAGCAGATCGCCGGTCACACCCGAACCCGCCGCTTCCACATCCAGCCGCCACAGCCCGGCGCCACCCTGCGGGACATCCGGCGAAATCGTCCAGTCCTGCAAGAAATTGCTGCGAAAGTGGAAGGGCCGCCCGATGCGCCCTTCGTCGATCAACTGCTTGGCAAGCGTGATCGCCGGAACACGGCGATAGTTGAACCAAACCATATTCGCGACGCCAGCCTTCTCGACAGCTTCCACCATCGGTTCGGCTTCGGCAACGGTGCGTGCCAGCGGCTTCTCACAGACAATCATCTTGCCGGCCTTCGCCGCGGCAATGGCGATCTCCTGGTG
>CAZCPL010000582.1:0-1447 GCA_964500255.1 uncultured Solibacteraceae bacterium
AGATGGAGTGGCGCCTACGCAAAGTAAATCATTTACGCACATTGCCACCAGATCGATGCCAATCGTGTCGAGTTTTCCATGTTCCAATCCGACGAGCAGTTTTGTTCCGACACCATCAGTGGTGAGTGCTACGCCGATATTTCCTTGAATCGGATATACCGACGCGTAACCGCCGGCAGCCGGCCAGAGGCGTTTGTGCCCGTCTCGCCGAGCTGCATGCTTGAGACGCGAGACAAAGGCGTCGGCTTTGTGGATGTCCACTCCTGCTTCGGCGTATGTTTTCGGATCCATTTAAACTCTCCTGTTCATAGATTACTGGCCATTGCACAGGCGTTGCGAAGGATGGCGAGCCCATCCGGACCGCGCCCTTCAAACAGATCGTCGTCGGCTGCCACCTGCGATCGATGAACTCGATCGGACCATCCAGGATGCTGCGAAAAGCGAACGAATGCTTCCGGATGCGGCATCAGACCGAGTACATTTCCTTTTCCGTTGGTCAGCGCAGCTATTTTTTTGAAGCTTCCATTGACGTCATCGACGTAATGCAAGGCTCCATGCTTTTCAACGAAATCCTCAAGGCCTGCCCGGGGACGAATGCGTCCTTCGCCATGACGAATCGGCAATTCAATTTTTTCGAGCGAAGCGAAATAACCTTTCTGGGCTGACAGCGGAACTGTCATCGGCACCCATTTGTTGATAAATCGACCACCTTCGTTATGCAATAGGCTTACGATTTTCTCGCCGGGGTTATTCTGCTCAGGTAGAAGATTCATTTGGACAAGCATCTGGAAACCGTTACAGATGCCCATAACCAGGCGACCTTGTTCCACAAACTTTGCTGTGATTTCGTTTAGTTTTTCCATCCACTTTATGGAGATAACTTTGCCACTTGCGATTTCATCGCCGAAAGAAAATCCGCCGGGTAGAACCAGTAATGAAAAATTGTCGAGCATATTTGGATTGGCCAGAAGCGCCGCGATGTGACATTCCTGCGATTGGAACCCGGCGACATCGAGACCGTATCTAGTCTCGTTCTCGCAGTTAATTCCGTCGCCTGATATGACTATCGCCTTAGGTTGTTTCATTGGTGCTCCGCAATTCTCCTGGTTTTGGTCGATGTTGTTGTTGTTGTTGTTGTTGTTGTTTTTGTGCTTTATTTGCGTGTTTCTTGTTTGTTCTTTTGGTTGGACCGACGTTACTACTGTGACCCTGATTCAAACTGTTCCTTATTCAAACGGTAAAGGCGCAGTCCATGCGGTCTTTAATTGATCTACCGTCATGTCTAACGTCGCCGTCTCGCCAGCATCACTGCTGACCAAAAGTCTGCTGTCACCGCTGACGGTGCCGATGTGGTTGTTTGAAATACCTTTTACGGTCGACCAATGTGCTTCCCAATTCGGCACATTTCTTGGTGCAATACTCACTAAAATTGCGCCCGGTCCTTCGC
>CAZCPL010000582.1:1457-1684 GCA_964500255.1 uncultured Solibacteraceae bacterium
TGATCACGTCGCCGCTGCCTTCTTCGTCCATCAGGTCTTCGAGCGAAACGTGGGCGCCGAGGTTACTGCCGATGCAACATTCGGCTAATGTGACGGCAAGTCCGCCTTCGGATAAATCGTGAGCTGAATTGATCAGTCCTTGTTGTATGGCTTCGAAAAGTTTGCGATAGAGTTCTGCCGCGGCTTTCAAATTGAGAGTTGGAAGCGCTTGTTTTGTCGTATCGAAC
>CAZCPL010000583.1:0-1681 GCA_964500255.1 uncultured Solibacteraceae bacterium
CGGCAATGTCGATTCGGGTGATCTTGGCGTGGGCGTGCGGCGAGCCGAGGATGACGGCGTAGAGGAGATCTTTTGCGCCGAAATCGGACGGGTACTTGGCGGCTCCGCTGGATTTGGCGATGCCATCCAGACGGGTGAAGCGCTTGCCCATCACGCGGCGCTTGTCCATAGGCGGCCAACTATAATCAGGCATTGGTTTTTGCTCCTCCCTTCAGTTCGGTGGCAGCTTCGAGGACAGCCTTGCGGATGCCGACGTAGGTGCCGCAGCGGCAGAGGTTGCCGCCGAGTCCTTTTTTGACCTCTTCAAAGGTCGGACTGGGATTGCGGTCGAGGAAGCCCTTAGAGGCGACGACCATGCCAGGGGTGCAATAGCCGCACTGCTGGGCGTCGTTATTAACGAAGGACTGGATGATGGGATGTTTCCTGGCGGCGATGCCTTCGAGGGTTTCGATCTTGCGTCCCTGGGCGTCGATGGCGAGCATCGTGCAGCCATACATCACCTTGCCATCGACGATGACGGTGCAGGCTCCGCAGGTGCCACGGTCGCAGACGCGTTTGGCGGCGGTGAGGTCAAGATACTGGCGCATGCAGTCGAGCAGGGTGACGCGGGGCTCGACGGTGGCTTTCAGCATCTTTCCATTGATATTGAGAGTGATGGCGACGGCGGCCGTGCTGACGGCTGCTGCTTGCGCGGCGGCCTCTTCCGGCGAGGCGAGCATGCCCGCCGTGAGGACGCCGGCTCCGACACCAGAGCCTTGCAGGAAGCCGCGCCGGGATACAGGCGACTTCTTTTTGCCAGGCTTCTGCGATGCCGGATCCATTGTTGTGGCTTTTGGATCTTGCGTAGAACTCACAGAGATCTCCTTTGAATTTGACCGCATGTGAACCGAGTGTAGCTTCGATTCCGTTGGATGCAAACGTTGAGACGGTAGAACTATTTATACCAAAGTAGGAGGCGTCCGTCGTTGGGGCATGGTTACCCTGTGTTGCCGGCGTTCAACGTGTGGGCTTCCGCTTCCTTCTTGCGGCGAGCGTCCAGGCGATCGAGTGACTTGAGAAAGGCTTCACGGGCGATGGGGTCGGCCGCAAGTTCGCTGGCGAGTTCCGCGCAGAGCCTCATAATTACGGCGCGATCATCTTCCTGCTTCTGGTCTGGCTGTGGCGCATCGTTTTTCCGAAGGTGATAGAGCGACGAAGGCTCAAGCTGCTTTGTCTTGTTGTTCATGGGATGGGATTTCCTTGGGTTTGTCGGTGTTGGTTGCGGTTCGCGGGGTCTGAATGGCGGTAGGTGCCGGATTCGGGGTCCGCGGATGGGTTTGATTTGTAATTTCGCTTTTTGGGGGTGTTTCGGGGGCAGTGTGGTCGATTTCTGGCTGCGTGTCCGGACGTGCGATTGAGTCTTCGGTGCGGAGTTCCCGCAATTCGCGCATGGCGCGCTGGTAGCCACGTTCGGCGGCGGTGATGTGGCGCGTGAGCGAGTCCCAGACGCCTTCACCGTGGCGCTTGAGAAAGGCGAGAGAGACGCGGAGCAGACCATCGCCAACTTCTTCGTATTTTTGCCGGACTTCGTCGCCCATTTCTTCGATTTCGAGGTTGAGGAGGGTAGTTTCCATGGAAACGCCGCGGTTGCGACGCCAGGTGGAATCGACGAGGCGGTCTACAAGGTCGAGTTCCGGGCGGT
>CAZCPL010000584.1:0-1678 GCA_964500255.1 uncultured Solibacteraceae bacterium
TGACGCGAGGGAAGGTGTTTCCACAGGCATCTCGGCGGCGGATCGTTCGTTGACGATTCGCACGGCCATCGATCCCCAAGCGAAACCAACCGATCTCGCCCGCCCTGGACACATGTTTCCGCTGCGGGCGCGCGAAGGCGGCGTCTTAGTGCGTGCCGGCCAAACCGAGGCGGCTGTGGATTTGGCACGCCTTGCTGGCTTGCGTCCTGGCGGCGTGATCTGCGAAATCATGAACGAAGACGGCACGATGGCACGGCTTCCTCAATTGCGCGAGTTCTGTGCCCGTCACGAATTGAAGCTGATCTCGGTTGCGCTGTTGATTCGCTATCGTCTGCAAACGGAGCGGTTCACCACTCGCGTATCGGAAGGGCCGGTGAAAACGGAGTTCGGCGATTTTCATGCGATCCACTATCTCAGTGCTGTCAATGGCGAGCGTCACACGGCTCTGGTCAAGGGCGACATTGCGGGCAAGTCGAACGTGCTGGTGCGGATGCAGTCTCATTGTGTGCTGGGAAATGTGTTTGGCAGCAGGGAATGCGAGTGCCGCCGGACATTGCATGTTGGTCTCCAACGGATCGCTGCAGAAGGCGGTGTGCTGGTCTACCTGCACCAGACCGGGCTCGGTATGCCTCATGCCTTGAAGCCGGACGCATCGCAAGTGCAGCACGAGATTGGAATTGGAGCGCAGATCCTTTCGGATCTCGGCCTCACCACCATCCGTCTGCTCACCAATCGTCCGCGCAAAGCCGTCGGCCTAGAAGGCTTTGGTATCCAAATCACTGACCGGATCCCAGTTTTTCCATCGGCGTTGTAATAAGAGGCAACGCAAGGCGTCTTCAAGGCGTAGACTTTAGTACACGAGGTGCAAATAAGATGATGATGATCAATCGCCGTACTTTCCTATCGCTCAGCCTCGCCGTAACCGGCGCCGCGAGTTCTGCTTTCGCTGCCGTTGATTCGGCCCTGCTGGGCCTCGTTCCTGCCGACGCCACGGTTGTGTCGGGAGTCCATGTCGAGCAGGCGAAAGGCTCAGCCTTTGGGCGTTTCGTCCTCAATCAGATGCAGATGGATGATCAAGGTCTGCGGACCTTTATCATGGACACGGGCTTCGATCCGCGTCGCGATCTGACAGACATGATGGCGGTGACGATCGGCACGGGCGAGAAGACACAGGCTCTCATTCTTGGCCGCGGTGTGTTCAACCCCGGCAAGATCTTCAATGCCGCGAAGATCCATGGCGGGGGCCTAACGAGCTATAAGGGCATCGATATCGCATCGCATGAAGATGGGGCGATCGCTTTTGTCGACGCAAGCGTCGCCTTGGTCGGCAACGCGGCAGCCGTGCGTGCGGCGATCGACCAGCGCAGCAGCGGCAAGAAGTTGCCGGACGCTGTCGTCAAGAAGATGCAGGAACTGAGCGCCGCAAACGATGCGTGGTTTTACAGCACGACGTCGCCGGGCAATTTCTTCGCTGGCAAGATGAGCAACGAAAATCTCGGCGCGGCGATGGGCGATGGATTGATGCAGTCGGTCGAACAGGCTTCAGGTGGCATCAAGTTGACCGGCGCGGATGCTCGCATCAACGGCGAAGCGGTAACCCGTTCGGACAAAGACGCGACCGCGCTGGCCGATGGCTTCCGGTTCCTGGCGCAGATCGTGCAGAGCGGCAACAACAAAC
>CAZCPL010000585.1:0-1660 GCA_964500255.1 uncultured Solibacteraceae bacterium
CTCAAGGCCGCGCGGGAGCGCATGGAATGAAGACGGTGTTCTTCGATGTGGATACGCAATTGGACTTTGTGAGTCCAGGGGCGGCGCTGTATGTGCCTGGGGGCGAACGGGTGATTCCAATTGTGGGTGCGCTAAATCGCCGTGCTTCCGTTCTGGTTTCGACCGTCGATGCGCATACGGAAAACGACGTCGAGTTCAAGGTTTGGAAGCCGCATTGCGTCGTGGGATGCCTGGGGCAACGCAAGCCCGTTGAAACCGTTGTCGGCGGCAAGCAGATCGTGTTCGAGAAAGTGACCACGGATGCATTTCTGAGCCCGCGTATGGATCCGCTGTTGAGGGAACTGGCGGCAGACCGGTTTGTGGTCTACGGCGTCGTGACGGAGATCTGTGTGCGATTTGCGGCGCTAGGATTGCTGGCGACGGGCGCGCGGGTGGAGATTGTGACGGATGCCGTGAAACAGTTGTCTGTTTCTGGCATGGAGGCGTTTTATGAGGACTTTCGGTCGCGCGGTGGAGTATTGACGACCAGCGCTGGGCTTACGTAAGCATTACTTCCTGCCGGGAGCCGTGACGAATGTGGAGGATTCTGACCAAGTTCTCGACCGCAAAGCAGGCATCGAACCGTGCTTCGTTCCCTCGCCGGTGGACAGCGAAAGGGCAGCCTTTTCAGAGAGTGGATTGCGTCCATTCAAGTCGTGGAACCATAACGCGACGCCGAAGGGAGCTTGATCGAAGGTCCATTGACGGAGTAGAACGACGTCTTTGTTGGCGGAGTCAGCGAGTTCGACGCGGTAAGTCCTACTTGCGGCGAAATTCTTCCTCGAACACTTCAAGCGTCACGAATCGGCCCGCCTCGAAGTCGGCGAGACCCCGCTCGATTCCTTGGATCGTCTCCAGTTCATCAACAGAAGAGGGTCTCCAGACCCCGAAGGCGGTCCAGAACGCCGTTGTCGATTTCGAGCATCTCAACCTCAGTTTATCTACTTCTTCGGCTTCTCGGCCGCCGCGCCGGCGATCCAGTACCCGTGCCTTGCGCGGATGTCCAGATCGGAGCGCATCACCTTCACTTCGATGTCGTGATAGCCGCCCTCGGCGTCCTGAGGCACGCGGTAGCTCAATAGATATTGGCTATGCAGTTCGTTGCCAAGGTTTGAGATGGCACGTTCGAGCCCGCCTTCGTTGAGAAAGCCGTACTCGCGTCCACCGGTGAACTTCGTATAGGCCTCGGCTGGGTTGTCGATGAATAGCGCCTTCGCCTGCCTGAAGATTTCGAGAAACGCGGGCATCACGTTGCCATTGGCGTATCCGGAATTTTGCATCTGCGTATTGGGATTCATCGCTCCACCGCCCACCATGCCGCCATGTCCAGCGGCGGCAGGAATCGCCGGCGGGCGAGGTATGTCCGGATTCTTGCGCGTCCAAGTGGACATGAATCTCGAGATGTTCACCGTGTAAACGATCACGTCCTTGAATTGGGCCTCGAGCAAGACCTCACGGGCCTTGATCTCAGATCCGCGATCGCGTGTTTCGGCGATCAACAAGACCACGCGGCGCCGGTCTTTCGGCTTGTTGCGCAGCATGTTGATGCTTTCCATCACGGCGTCGTTCAAGCGAGCGCTGCTGGAACCGGGTTTGATCTTGGCGATGGCCTGGGTGATCT
>CAZCPL010000586.1:0-1639 GCA_964500255.1 uncultured Solibacteraceae bacterium
ACACAAGTACAACTGGGTGGCCGTGCAATCCGGACGTCCACTTCGGGATATGGTCGTCGAGTATATTTCGGGAACGGGCAATAACTACGACGAAGGCAACGCGGCTGTGAATTACATGGTGGCGGCGGGAACCAATGGCGGCCCTGCTGAAGATACCTACGACACGATGGCGCTCCGATCGGCGAATATTTTTATGGGCATCCAGCACTACGACTGCCTGATGTGCCATGGGGGCAAGTTTCACCTTGAGCCACTGAACCTGTGGGCAAGCAAGGTCACTCGTACTCAGGCGCAGCAGATGTCCGCGTACTTTGCCCGAACGAATGTCGCCGGATTTTCTCTTCCTCCCGGCTTGACTCCGGAGGAGCAGCGCGCGCATCCCTATTCTGGAAGCTTCCTGGTGAACGATGTCACCAACCGCAGCTATTCCTTGCGGACCTCTTTTGGCAACCGTCCGAATCGGACGCCGATCGGAACGCAAACGACTCTAACTCCCGAGTGGAGTTTCAGCCACGGTGCCAAAGCCACTTCGAACAACTGGCGAGAGGAGTATGCGAAAAACCTCGTCGCGGAACCGATGTTCGCACGGAACATTGCGAATCGGCTTTGGAAGCAGATGTTCAATCTTGGGCTGGTGGATCCGGTTGACTCGATGGATCCGGCGCGGCTCGATCCGAAGAATCCTCCGGGAGACGGATGGGCGCTACAGGCCACACATCCACAATTGCTTGAGGATCTGGCTGACTGGGTGAAAGCGAATGACTTCAACCTGCGTGCCTACCTGCGGTTGCTGACAGAGTCTTCGGCATACCAGTTGAGTTCCGAGTATCCGGGTCTGGCGTTCACTCCGGAGATGGTTCCGCTGTTTGCTCGTCACTATGTGCGGAGGCTCGAAGCCGAAGAGATTCACGATTCCATCACCAAGGCAACCGGTGTGGTGCCCACGTTCAGAGTTCCGGGTTGGGGTGATTCGATGAACTGGGCCATGCAGGTGCCAGATTCCAATGAGCCTAGTAGCGACGGTGCGGCTCGGACCTTCATGGCGAACTTCGGGCGTGGCAATCGTGAGAATCAGCCTCGCACGCAGGTCTCTTCCACGCTGCAACAGTTGGCCTTGATGAACGACAGCTTCGTGGTGAACAAGATCAAGATGGCGAATTCGCCCGCGCTGAAAGAGATCGTTAAGCTCACCGACAATGGAAATGCTGTGGACGAAATGTTCCTCACGTTCCTCTCTCGCACGCCAACGGAGACTGAACGCGACAAGGCAGTCGCCCATCTGGCAAAAGGTACCACCGCCGCCCTGCGGAACTCCTATTTCGAAGATCTCGCCTGGGCACTGATCAACAAGATCGACTTCCTGTTCAGCTACTAGAAA
The DNA here is from genome assembly GCA_964500255.1 of uncultured Solibacteraceae bacterium. GTDB lineage: Bacteria > Acidobacteriota > Terriglobia > Bryobacterales > Bryobacteraceae > F-183. The sequence goes on from CAZCPL010000586.1 coordinate 1,379, forward strand.
GGACGCATCATGAAACACGATTTCCTGAACCATCCCAAAGCGGACGGCGACGTCCAAGATGTCTACGCGGGCAAAGATCACTTCGGGCAAGACTGGACGAACAAGACCAGATCGCGCTTCTGGCGCGGTGCCCACCTCTCACGGCGCGTGTTCTTCCAGAGCATGTCCGCAGCGGTTGGGGGATACTTCCTGCTGCCGACGCAACAGGCATCCGCTCAGACGGTGAGCGGCGGTGGACGCGCGAAGAACGTCATCTTCGTC
>CAZCPL010000587.1:0-1636 GCA_964500255.1 uncultured Solibacteraceae bacterium
AGTTGGATCTCGATTGGCTCGACCGCAAACTCGGACACAAGTCCACCACTGAGTACGTCCGCGGGATTCTGGAAGCCCTGCAGTTCGGCGTTCAGGAAATTTCTCCGCGTGTGTTCCAAGTGACCGTACCCAGTTGGCGGGCGACGAAAGATGTTTCGTTGCGAGAAGATCTCGTAGAAGAGATTGGACGCATGATCGGTTACGGCGAAATGACGCCAGTTGCGCCGCTCGTGCCTTCCGTGGTTCCGCCACCAAATCCGACCCGCGTATACCACCATCGTCTGCGCGATCTTGTTTCCGCGCTAGGCTACACGGAATCGTACAACTATTCCTTCTTTAGCGATGAAGCGGTCGCTGAGTTCGGATTCCCGGCTGCGGATCACATCCGCGTGCTGAATCCGATCGCTGCCAATCAAGCGCTGATGCGCCTTTCGCTGGTTCCCGGGATCGTCAGCAACCTGCGCGAAAATCGCAAGCATCTGGATGCCTTCCAGCTGTTTGAAATCGGCAACGAGATTCACAAGAAGGCAATTGGGCAACCGGAAGAGGTTCCGCATCTCGTCGCTGCGCGGTTCTTGAAGAAGGACGACCAAGCGAGGAATCTGTTCGAGTTGAAACGGCTTGCAGAGAGCTTGGTTCCCGGTTGCGAACTGCGACCGAGTTCGACACCTCGGATCTTCGAGCATCCGAGCCGCGCAGTCGATGTTCTCGCGAACGGTGCCGTCATCGGACGCCTCTTCGAAGTGCACCCGAGCTTCTTAAAGGCTGGGCGCGGCACGATCCTCGATCTGAATCTGGCGCTGATGGAAGGCATATCCCTGGCGTCTTCGGTCAAATACCAGCCACTACGCAGGTTCCCTTTGAGCGCCTTCGATCTCACCGTTGTCACAGGGCTTCGGACGCTTTTCGCAGGGGTGAATGAGAGTCTTCGAGATCTTGCGGGATCCGATCTGGTCTCCATCGAAGGCATCGCGCAGTATTTCGAGGCTGAGACCGATCAGCAAGCTCTTTCCTTCCGCCTGACGGTAGGTGCGTCCGATCGAACGCTGTCTTCGCAGGAAGTGACCGTGGTCCGCGACAGGATCATCGAAGGCATGCGGTCGCTCGGCTACGAGTTGCGGGTCTGATTCCTATTCACACTGGAGCGCAACAGTTCAGGCCGCGCCTGGATTCTATTGGCTCAAAATTCCACTTGCGTCCCCCTTCGTTTCGAAGGACACTGAAAGCACCGCCTGTATTTCCAAAAGGAGTGTGAGTTGACCCCAAAGACTACCGACCAGCTATCCCTGCGCGAACCCACCGAGCGATGGACGACAACCGAAGCCGCGGAGATGTACGATGTCTCCGCATGGGGCAAAGGATACTTCGCGGTCGGAAAAAACGGTAATCTCTGGGTCCACCCGGACAAGCATGAAGACCGCAAGCTCGACTTGATGGAACTCGTCGAAAAGCTGGAACTGCGCGGCATCTCACTTCCCATCCTCATCCGCTTCGGCCAGATTCTGCAGCATCGCATGAGCGAGATGCGCGATGCGTTTGCCAACGCCATTACCGAGCACGGTTACAAATCGTCCTATTACTGCGTCTTTCCGATCAAGGTCAACCAGCAGCGGCAGGTTGTCGAAGAAGTGTTCCG
>CAZCPL010000588.1:0-1636 GCA_964500255.1 uncultured Solibacteraceae bacterium
CGCTTCAATTGCTTCCTTCGCCGCCACCGTCAGCTTTTCCACCAGTCCGTCATGCAGCCAAACCGCAACGTGCGTATCGAGGTAGACGACGCTCAAAGCTTGGCGTCCTCCGCAGCCCACTTAGAGCCAAGTTCTTCGAGCAGATCCGAATCAGGGTCTATCAGCAATTCGGGATCTCCAACAATCGCATTCCGCCGCACGGCCCCAGCCAATTTGGACTTGCCTCCCACTGCCTCCAGCCGCAATGAAATGCCCTTATACTCGATCATCACCGGATCACCCTTGGCGGCCTTCTCCAAAGTCTGAAACAGGTTCTTTCGGAGCTCCGTAGCAAGCATAAGCCAAGCGTACATCTAAAGACGTACGCCGTCAATTGCATGGCGTACATCTACTTGACCGATTGAAGCTCATTCGCCAAAGCAACAACTCCGATGGCGTCTGTGAATTCATCCAGCGGAAAACGTTCGACGCCGGGATACACCAGAAAACGTTTCGCGGGATCGAGATCGGCGCACGCCGAATGAAATCCGCGCTCGGCTTTGGGAGCGGAACTGCGCTTGACTTCGATTGCCCAAACTGTCCCGTCAGGCAATGTGAGAAAAAAGGTCGACCTCGGTACCATTCGTTGTGCGGTAGTAGTGAGCCTCGGTGCCGTCGGGGGCGGAAGTTATCAGAGTTTCTATAATGAAACTCTCCCAGGTTTGGCCAACTACCGGGTGGCCAAGCAGTGATTCTTTGTCTCGAATTCCCAGGAGGGCATGCGCGATACCACTGTCACGCACGTACACCTTCGGCGATCGGACAAGCCTCCTGCCCAAATTGCGATGCCATGGAGGCAACTTCCGAACCAATAAGAGGTCGACCAAAAGATCGAGGTAGCCGGCGACTGTCTTACCGCTCACACCCATCCCACCCGCAGGGTTGGCGGCATTGAGTGCTTGGCTTTGATTGTTTGCCAACATGGTCCAGAAGCGCCGAAGGGTCTCTGCCGGTATGCGCGAACCGAATTGCGGAACGTCCCGCCCCAGGTAAGTCCTGATGAAAGTGCGCCGCCACTCTAAACTAAGGTCGTCGGTCGCGGCCAAAAAGCTGCGTGGAAATCCACCCCGGACCCAGAGCTTCTCAATTTCCGCGGGGCCGACTTCCAGCGCGTCAAACGGCCCGAGTTTCAAGATAAGAAATACGGCCCGCCAAGCTTTCACCGGTTTGCTTGAGCAGATCGATAGCCGCCGAGCCAAGGAGCAGGAAACGCCCATCTCCATTCTCCTGCCTCCGCCCCTTGTCGATGATCCCCCTTAGCCGCTGAAACAATACCGGAACGCGGTGTACTCCATCCAGAATGACAAGCTCTTTTTCGTGATCGGCAAAGTAGAGGGCTGGGTTGGCAAGCCTGGCCCGATCATCTTCTTCTTCAAGATCAAGGTAAACACAGGCTCGGCGGCGCGTGATACGTCCGTTGTCGTCGCAGCCGATCATCTTCTTCTTCAAGATCAAGGTAAACACAGGAGCGTTGCTCGCCGATCTCAAGCGCGAGGGTAGTCTTCCCCACTTGGCGCGGACCCAACAGCATTACCGCTGGATTATGACGCAGAAGGTGATTCAGACGAGTACTGAGGCGACGAAACAACATATATGT
>CAZCPL010000589.1:0-1625 GCA_964500255.1 uncultured Solibacteraceae bacterium
TGTCTACACCGTGCCGATCTACGGCGGGACGCAGCATCTCATTCAAGACTTTCTCGAGCCCTGGGGCATTCGTGGAATTGCGGTTCCAGCAGGGTTGAGCGAGAACATGGATACCGCCATTCGCGAAACGGAGCGGCTGAAGATTGTGCTGATCGAGACGCCTGCGAATCCAACGTTGGTGATGACCGATATCAAGCGCGCCGTGGATGCGGCGGCGTTGCGGGGCACTCGTCCGTTGGTGATGGTGGACAACACGCTGCTTGGACCTTCGTTTCAACATCCCTTGGATCTCGGCGCAGACATCGTGCTCTATTCGGCGACCAAATATCTGGGAGGCATGAGCGACTTTATCGCTGGAGTCGTGCTGGCAAAAGATCCCGATCTGATTGCGAAGATCCGGCCCAAGCGGAGTTTGTTCGGCAATATCCTGCAGCCAGATGAATGCTGGATGCTCGACACACGCCTGCCCACTGTGCATTTACGCATGAACAAAGCGAGCAAGAACGCTCAGCGTATTGCGGAACAGCTAGCGAGCCATCCGGCTTTAGAGCGGATTGTGTATCCGACCTTATTTGCCGATGCGGAGCAGGTTCGGATCTTCAGTGAGCAGTGCGATTTTCCGGGAGCGATGCTTTCGTTGGATCTCAAGGGCGGCAAGAAGGCGGCCTTTGAGTTTTTGCGGCTGGTACGTTTGGCGCGCAATGCCGTTTCGCTCGGTGGCGTGGAGACGCTGGCCTGCCATCCCAAGACGACCACGCATTCGGGATTCACGCCGGAAGAGTTTGCACAAGCGGGTGTCACCGATGGCTTGGTGCGCGTGTCGATCGGTATCGAAGATTGGCGCGATCTACTCGAAGACTTTACCCAAGCTCTGGACGGAGCTCTCAAAGTTGGGTAAGAAGTACGGCCAACATTTTCTGTCGAGCCCCTCGATTCTTGAGAAGATCGCCGTGGCGGCGAATCCTCTCGATGAGCCTGCGGACCTCATCGTTGAAATTGGCCCCGGCAGAGGCGCGCTCACCGAACATCTGTTGAAGCGCGCCAATCGGATCGTTGCGATCGAGATCGACCCGGTGATGGTGCACTATCTGAAGCAGCGTTTTCGCGAAGAACCGCGGTTCACTGTGCTGAATCAGGATGTATTGAAGGCCGACCTGGGTAGCTTCGGTCCATCGATCATTGCCGGGAACCTGCCCTACTACATCACGTCACCGATTCTCGATCGCGTTTTTGCCTCGGGTGATTGCTGGACCCGCGCCGTGTTTCTGGTGCAAAAGGAAGTGGCGGAGCGTGTGGCCGCCAAACCCGGATCGCGGGATTATGGATACCTGAGCGTGCAGACGCAGTTGTTTTCGAAGCCTGAGATTCTGTTTCAGGTTTCCCGCACGGCGTTTCGGCCTCCGCCGAAGGTGGAATCGGCTGTGTTTCAACTGACGCCTGTCGCGCCTGTGGTGAGCGAAGTGAAGTCATTCCTCGATTTCGCTTCTATCTGTTTCCGGCACAAGCGCAAGACGCTGCGCAACAATCTGCTGGTACGTTATGAGAAGTCCGCTGTGGAGGCTTTAGGAGACGCCGGCAGCCGCGCAGAACAGTTATCCATCGAGCAAATGGCTGCCATTTGGCGC
>CAZCPL010000590.1:0-1623 GCA_964500255.1 uncultured Solibacteraceae bacterium
ACTGCAACGCCGAATTCTGCCGCTGTTAACGCCGTTTCGACTTGGCGGAAGCCACAGACGCTGGCAAGTCGATTGCCCGGATCGGACAGTACTCGAACCGTGCTACCCCATTCAAAAGGAACGTCCATCATTGATTCACCGGTAACCATGGCGTGCCGTTCGGATTCGTCCGACCCGGGACATGCGCGTGCGGTCGCTGGGCCCTTGGGTCAGGCACTTGGCTCCGTTCGAGGGACACCGTCACATTGATTAGGAGAGTGTGATCGAAGAGGGACCGCTTGCTGCCACTTCGCCGGAAACCGTCCCCGCCCAACGAATCTGACCCATGCATTCTTTAAAGCTACCAGCCGCGCTTGGTGGTTTCTATTTGCGCTCCGCCCTGCTTTCGCGTAGGTTGGAGTGATGACCGTGGAACTCAAACCCGAAACGGAACGACTGGTTCAGGAAGAGATCAGCAGCGGCCATATTCACTCGATCGATGAACTGATCGTGTATGGTGTCCGCGCTCTCCGCGAGAAGCATCACGCCCACCAGTCCAGCGCCCCACTTCCCCCGCGAAAGGCGCGCAAAAATCTCGCCGACTTTCTGCTCGAGTCTCCTTTCGCCGGTTCAGAAATTGATCTGGAAAGACGAAAGGACTACGGTCGCCCGGTCGAGCTGTGATCGGGCCGATTCCCTCCCGATCCGTACATCCCCAACATGGGTTTCGCACCCTTTCGCCGCCTGCCGCCGTTCCCGTCTATCCCCGGCCCCAAAGTTTTTTTACTTTTTCCACCACAAAATATTGTGTCTATCCCTGATATGCACAAGCTGTTGTGGTCGGAGGCCATCTTCGCCGCCACCGCCAAAAACGCCGTGTCTACATACCAGTGTTGACCGGATTGCATCTGGTTCAACGTCCTCCACGGTCGGGAGTAATTGACGGCAGCGTGGATCAAGGACGGCTCTACTGTGGGACGTAGACGAAGAGCCAGGGCGCTGCTAAATCGGGATGCCTATGTCTGCCGCTGGCTGAGACCACCAGCGTTAAGTTGCCGAGACCTTTGACGACTCAGACGATCAAAGGAGAGCGATGGGCCAGTACGCATGACCTTTCCAGTCTCTATGCCGAGTTCCTAGAGGACTCGTGCCTGCATAGAGACTCTAAACCAACCGCATGATGATGAACAATGAGATCGCCGAAGGCGTCGTGAACGAAGTGAACGACACCATCAAGACCAGTTGGAGATTGGACCTTCGGTCATGCTTCGCATGTTCCTGTAGATCGATTCTTATTGCGTACCTGGAATGGTAAATAGCAAACAGGAACCAACATGACCTCTTTGCTCACCAAACTCGCCGACGAACTCCTCGTCCAAGACATCACCGAACAGAGCGCCGTTCTCGGCTCACTGTCCGATCACGAACTCCAAGGCGCTTACGATCACGTCCTCGAACAGTTCGCACTCGAACTCCTCATCGGCGCTCACAAAAATTCTGAGTGGTCAGATGGGAAGCTGGTGATCGACGCCGACCACGGCCCCATCCATCTCCTGCAAGCTGCCTTCTATGCTGTGAAGCTCGAAGTCCAGCGACGAACAAGCCGAAACTAGCAGCGTCAAGCGATCAGACCACTCCGAGTAA
>CAZCPL010000591.1:0-1610 GCA_964500255.1 uncultured Solibacteraceae bacterium
TGCCATCATGTGCCGGGTTCACTGCTTGTTGTGCGATGGTCTTCAACCTGGTCATCAGCGCCCGAGTGATCCTCGCCATCGGTAATCACCCCGGCCTTCTTGACGGTATGGCCGACGAGGCCGCTTTGCATGCCCCTGGTTCCAAGGCCGATTGGCGAACCCTCTTCGACGGGATGGTCCGACTCGATCTCGGCCAGATGGGTGTCTCCGGTCATCTTGGTATTGTCTTTGGGGCTGGGCATTGCGTACTCCTGTGTTGACGAAAAACCAATTTACGCCACATGCAGCGCCGTCACTGTAGGAAAGGTGGCGATCATCCTGGTTGGCGGCTGACGAGCAATTTTTTTAATTGAGTGGGCAGCGGCCTGCCGAAATTCGGGCCTGCCGTTTATACATTCCGCATCATCACCTGTTGTTGTAGGCGTAGGGGACCAGATCGGCGATGTCGGCCTTGCCATAGGGAAGGTTGTAGTGCGGGTTACGCGGGTTCCAGCCGTAGCCGTAGCCGTGGCCATAGAACGGATAGGCGTAGTAACCGCGCATGCCGCGGGCGTAGCCGACGTCGGGACTGACGATCACCGCCTGGAGCTGTCCTTCCTTCGACACGATCAGATCGCGTACGGAGGCATAGCGGACGCCTTCCTTGAGCTGCACCTCGTCACCGATCAGTTCGGAAGAGCGCCATTGCCGCGGGCCCACGGCGCCGGATTTCTCGGGAACGCCATCGAACAGGCCGAACTTCTCGACCGACGCGGCGGTGATCGGTGTCGTCACGTAGTCATAGCCCGGGCCGATCTTCACATCGGACCATTTCACGGCAAGATTCTTATCGCCGATGCCGAGAATGCCGCCGGTCGAAAGGATCAGCTTGACCACTTTGCCTTCGGGGCCGAAGACGATGTTTTCGACTTCGCCGACCTCTTCACCGCCGGGACCGCGAACCTTCTTGCCAACCAGCGCGCGCACGCTCCAGCCGGTTGCCGGATCGAGCTTCCAGGTGCGGATGTCGACGGTCTTGTTCGCGGATTTCGACGGCTTTTCCAACGCCGACGTGTCCTGCGCTGTGGCCGACACCGCAACGACCGCGAGGCAGGACGCAGCCAGGGATGCGATAAAGGCAGTGGGTTGAATCGATGGGGTGTGGAACTTGGATTTCTTGACAGTCCTTGCAGTTGAAGTAGAGGGTTCGGAGTGAGGATGCGACCTTTGTGAGATCGAGACGATGAGCACTTGGCGCTGCAGCGGATTGGGTTGGAGCTGAAGCTTCAGGATGTGCTCCTAGGCAGTGTGAATCGATGCGCGCCGAACAGGAAAACGCGCGAAGGTGTCAGACGTGTGTTGCTGCGGTGAGGGGCTTGTCCTCGGCCGCCCAGTACCCGCTGCGGCCATAGTGCTCGTGCAATCGGGCTTCGTCCTCGCGGGTCAGCGTGCCGGTGGGCTCGAAGACGGGCGCATCCTTCACTTCCTGCCGCGTCAGCTTGACCGAGACGGTTTCCTCTTCCCAGCTCACGCCTTCGGTCCACTGCGGTGCGACGAGCATCTGGTGACCGACCCACCAGTTGCTGGTGTCGACGATGAGGTAGCGCACGGCCCAGGTCTCGTCGTCGATC
>CAZCPL010000592.1:0-984 GCA_964500255.1 uncultured Solibacteraceae bacterium
GTCGTTCTCTTAAAAAAGGTCCGTTCACCGATGACCACCTGCTGGTAAAGGTGGAACGCCTGATCGCCAACAGCGATAAAAAGGTCGTCAAGACCTGGTCGCGGCGGTCGACGATTCTGCCGATGTTCATCGGGCACACATTCGCTGTGCACAACGGCAAGAAGTTCATTCCGGTCTATGTGACCGAGAACATGGTTGGCCACAAGCTGGGCGAATTCTCGCCGACCCGTACGTTTAAGGGTCACGTGGCCAAGACTGAAAAATCCGGTAAGGCAGGCTGATCATGGAAGCAAGAGCCGAAGCAAGATATATCCGGGTTTCGCCGCAAAAAGCGCGGTTGGTTGTGGACCTCATTCGCGGTCAACGCGCTGGAGAAGCAATCAACATCCTGCGGTCCACCAACAAACGGATCGCTCCGACCGTTGAGAAAGTGCTGCGCTCGGCAATCGCCAACGCCGAGAACAAGTCGAGCGCCGTGGACGTCGATCAATTAGTGGTGAGTGAAGCGTACGTCAACGAAGGCCCGCGCATGAAGCGCATTCGGCCCGCCCCGATGGGCCGCGCGTACCGCTATCAGCGCCGAATCAGCCACATCATCGTGGCTGTGGCGGAAAAATAAGAGGCGCAAGGGAATTACATGGGTCAAAAAACACATCCATACGGCTTCCGGCTCGGTGTCACGAAGACATGGCGCTCCCGTTGGTTCGCCAAGCAGGATTACGCAAAACTGCTCGAAGAGGACTTGGATCTGAAGGACGAGCTCCGCAAGCGGTTAAAGGCGGCCGGCGTCAGTTCAGTCGAAGTAGACCGGCCGGGCAACAAGCTCCGTATTACGATCCGCACTTCGCGTCCCGGTATCATCATCGGGCGCAAGGGCGCTGAAATCGAAAAATTGAAATCAGAGCTGGCCAAGCGGACGAAGCGCGAAGTATTCATCGACATCCAAGAAGTTTCGAAGCCTGATGTGGACGCGCAGCTCGTGAG
>CAZCPL010000592.1:994-1608 GCA_964500255.1 uncultured Solibacteraceae bacterium
GAGCGAGTCTATTGCACTGCAACTCGAAAAGCGCGTGGCGTTCCGCCGGGCGATGCGCAAGGCGGTGGATTCCGCAAAGCGCCTGGGTTGCAAGGGGATTAAGGTTCGCGTCTCGGGCCGTTTGAACGGCGCCGAAATCGCGCGCAGCGAATGGTATCTGGATGGCCAATTGCCACTCCACACGCTTCGAGCTGATATCGATTACGGCTTTAGCGAATCGCACACGACCTACGGTGTGATTGGTGTGAAAGTTTGGATTTATAAGGGTGAGATCCTCGGCGACTTCCGTAAGGTGTCGAGTGAGCCGGAACCCCGTCGTGCTCCACGCGGTGATCGTGACCGTGGCGGCGACCGCCGCGAACGGCGCGGGCCGGCGGGTGGTCCTGGCGGTGGCCCAGGTGGCGGTTATTCCGGTCAAGGTGGCGGTTATGGCGGCGGGCAGCAGAGCTCGCAAGCAGGACCGCCCGTTCAGACTCCTCCTCCGGGAGCGGAAGGCGCCGTACCCCGTCCGATTGCCCCGCCGATGGCGCAGCCAGTGCAGCCGACCTGGAAGAGCGATGCTGCCGAAGCGCCTGCTTCCGCGGCTGCATTCAGACACGCTGCCGCACTGTGCA
>CAZCPL010000593.1:0-1607 GCA_964500255.1 uncultured Solibacteraceae bacterium
CTCTGTCTTCTTGCCGTCGTTGACCGTGATCTCAAGGGATGGTGTCGGCTTCGCGGGGTTCGCGACGAAGTTCGCCGCCGAGAGATCGCGAAGCTTATCGATGAGATTCTGCACGGTCTCGGGCTTCATCTCTTTGCCATCGAGGAACCACTTCTCACCGTTCTTGCCATACGACTTTGCCACGCCATCGATCTTCAGATCAACCTTCGTGGGATCGCTAAAGCCGAAGTCGAACAGCTTCTTGTTACGGTATTCGTCCAGCGATTTCTCAAGAACCGCCCCAAGATCCGCGCCAACTTTGTGGACACCTTCTACCGCGGAAGACTTCGCGTAGTAGACCACGGTGTCCTTGTCGTTCGCCTTGCGGATCTCCAACTGTTGCGTCCCGGAAGCGTCAGTGAGCTTCGCGATGCCGACCAGCGCACCGCTGCCAAAGGCCAGCACATTTTTTGTCGCAGCTTCGTCTGAAAGCTGCGCGTCAAGCTTGGCATCCTTCAGCTTCTGGGACATCGTCTGCACCGAGAAGTTATCCGCTCGGTAGGCATTCGGTTTCACGATCTGCCACTCGCCTGCCTGATTCTTGCCGAGCTCAAAGGGCACGCCTTTGCCTGCCAACTCAATGCGGCTCAACTTCTCGGAATCGACGGTCAGAAGCCGCTTGTCCCGGAGATCTTTCCACGTCTTGTCGAGTGAGTTGCGGTTATAGCTGGCGAGCGTGTAGAGCTTCGACTCGCCTGCCACGCGAGCATACATCGAACTGCCCGCAGGCAACTCATCGCCCAACTGCAACGTTGCTGTCTTGCCGTTTTTCTGAGTGATGACGACTTCCATGGCAGGTTCTTTGAGCCCATAGGTGGCCCAATCCTGCGTTTTCTCATCCACCAGGCTTTCGGAACCCAGTGAACCTAGCAGGTTGACGATCGGAATCACCGCATCGACATCCGCACGCATCTGCTTCGGTGCGGTCATCTCCCAAGCGGCGTTGCCGGTGCGCTTGAGCATGGTCGAATCCTGCCCCTTCTTGCGGAACTCCAACTGTGCGATCTCCGCATCGGGAATCGCGAGGATCTTCGGTGCAGCGGGCTCAGATCCCGACTTCTTGTCGCTGTCACCTTCCTTGAAAGTACTGTTCGACCAATAAACACCGCCGCCCAACGCTGCGAGCAAAATAGCAGCGATTAAGAGTCCACGAAATTGTTGCATGCTACCTCCTGCGCCACCAGACACTGATTCCAGCCGCGATCACCGCGAGCGGAAGCAGAATCATGGCAGACCACAGCAGTACGCGCATCTGCCGGTTGGTAACTTGAATCCGGCGATCTTCCGGATCCTTTGGACGAATCGAAATCAGATCCTCATCGGCCGCGAGCCAGTTCACCGCATTGCCGAATAGATCGCGATTGCCGCCAAAGTTCATGTAGGCGTTCATCGCGAAACTAGACGAACCGATCACCACGAACCGCCCGTTGTTGTTGGGCTGGCCCGTATTGAACGTGCCCGCAACACCAAGCACAAACGGACCCTTCTTGTCCTTCGCCGGATCGATCGCAATTTCACCCTTCAACCCCATAGCCGACTTCGCGTACGAATTCGCCATCGAGCTAAAC
>CAZCPL010000594.1:0-1607 GCA_964500255.1 uncultured Solibacteraceae bacterium
GGAAAGCCGCTCGGGCTGCTTATTGCGCGGCGGATACCAGCCTGCGCCAGGGGGCGTGGCTGCGCCGGCTTCGGCTGGAATCCGGCATCGTTCTCAACCGTGGCAATTAACCAAGGAAAAGCGGTTTACACAGCAGACTGAGCCCACCCTCCCCACACTGAACTGGATTCTATTCGCATCCACCATCGGCCCAGCTCTGTATGCTCCAGACGCCGTCCTACTCCGCGTCGGCCGTCGTACTCCACTCTTTCTCTAGCATCCGAGAATACTCGCCCGAAGCGAACAGATCGAACTCAAACTCCGCTGAACGGAGCTGAGAATGTGGCGACAGCGAAAGATAGCAAGCGTAAAGTTGATCAGCGTACCGGTAGTAGTTCCGTGTAAACTCTGGTGCTAAATCCGTCCGCACCGGCACCTCACCAAAGATGCTGTTCAAACCGAGTGCCCGCGAGAAAATCGCCCGATAGTCCGCCACGCCCCACTTGCGAAGTTTAGCCTTCACCGCCTCCGGCGGATCTTCCACAAGCAGGCTCGCGAAACTCTGCTCCTTCACACTTCGCTGCCGCAAAGATTCTTCGCGCGCCACCATATCCATGCACTGCTCAATCCAGCGCAGCAAATCCTTGCCGACGTAGTAGAGCATCCGAATCTCACAATACCGCCCATCCAACAACTTTCGATCCAACTCGTCGACCGTAAACTCGTTGTTGGGCAACAGTCCCTGCAACATCATGCTCGCACGAGAACTCTCGACAAGTTTATTCGGTCCATTCGAGTCCGAGAACGGGTGGAGAATTAGCGGAGGCATTTTCCAATGCTTAGAACTGGGAGTAGGCGAGATGGCTGCTGTTTCTGACACGATGAGACGGAATCCCTTCCTTTCCAGTCTAATCGGTCGCCCAGAGCATTTGTATTAGGGAGACCCTTATTTTCTAGCCGTTAACAGTACCTTGACCACCATAGTTTGCCCATTCCGCAGTGCTTTCACCTCAACCTCGTCCCCCGGCTTCTTCTGCCGCAACAGAACAGTGAAGTCCATCAGGTTCCCCACGTCCTTCCCGTCGAAGCCTACCATGATGTCGCCAGCCTTCAGACCGGCCACCCCGGCCGGCGATCCGTCTCGCACATCGGCGAACCGCACTCCCTTCGGTGGCTCCGCAAAATCTGGAATGGAGCCAAAGTATGGTCCATACCCAGACGAGCCGCCCGAAGCCGGCGCTGTCCCAGAATGGGCACTCTGCGGCGGCAGTACCCGAACGTATTGCGGACGCTCCTGTGAAATCAACTTATCGGCCACCTCTCCCACGTAGGCCAGCAACTTCACCGCGTCGGCAGCGTTGATCTTGTCCCACGTATCGCTTGGCTTGTGATAGTCCGCGTGCAGCCCCGAGAAAAAGAACAATACCGGTACCTGCTTGGTCGTAAAGCTCGTATGGTCGCTGGATCCGTACCCGGCCGTCTCGGACATATCAAACTGCAGACCGTGCGACGGGGTACCCTCTAAAACCGCTTTCAGGCTCGACCCCGTCCCGCTGCCGCAGACAAACACCCGCCCGACCTTTACTCGGCCGATCATGTCCATGTTGATCATCGTCACAGCCTTAGCG
>CAZCPL010000595.1:0-1578 GCA_964500255.1 uncultured Solibacteraceae bacterium
AGGTGACGCAGGCCAACGACACGGTCATCGCGATCCGCGACATCCGCAAGCAGGTGGACGATCTGGTCGCGCGATCCGCGAATCTCAAGGACGCGGGTAAGGTGATCGAAGCGGGCAAGAAGCTGTCGAAGGAACTCGGCGAAGTCGAGCAGGAACTGTATCAGGTGAAGAACCAGAGCAGCCAGGATCCGCTGAATTTCCCGATTAAACTCAATAATAAATTGGCGGCGCTGCTTGGCGTGGTGCAGAATTCGGATACAGGTCCGACGGCGCAGTCCAATCAGGTTTTTGAGGATCTTGCGACCAAGGTCAACGGGCATCTTCGCAAGTACGAAGGATTGTTGAAGAACGATCTGCCTTCGTTCAACAAGCTGGTCCGGGACACGATGGTTCCGGCTGTGATTCTAAAGACTCAGACGCCGTAAGGAATTTCAACTTGGTAGTAACCGCTTGGCGACGCAGGGCAAACCGCATCGACAACGCGTTGAATATTGGGTTTCAACCCGGGCCATTGAGCGTGGCCAATTACAAAGACCGCGATGACGCGGTCTTTGAGATTCTGCCGGTAACCGATGTTCTTGTCTGTGGTCAACAAGAGTTCGAATCTTTGCGCTTCCGCCGCGGCAAGCAGTTCTCCGTTCTTGAGCCGTTCCCATCCGATCTCCGCCGAAATCACTATCTCATGGCCGACCAGATACTTTCGAATCGGCACCGGAGTTCCTTGATCGAAAAGGACGCGCATTTTAGCTCGGCGGCCGGTGGAGACTTCGCACAGCAAATTCAATCACGGCCTTCACCTGCGATCGATCCAGACCATAGAATCACTCCAGAATGTCGTCGATATTCGCACCAGCCTCAAGGTTCTCAAAAATCGCGGAAACCGGCATTCGGGTGGCTTTCAAGACCTTCAAGACCCAAGCCCCACTAACTTTTCCCGGAATGCTCTCTGCCGCAGAACATTGCGACCAATCGATGAAGGTCGATCCTCGGATCGACAGTATTCGAAGCCAGTCGTGCAGGTGAGTCCTCGCGCCGCTGCGGCGGCCGACAATGCTTGCGCACGCTGCTCGCGGCTCTTGCCTATAGCGTAGCCTCTAAAACGGCACCCCGTCAGGATCCGCATCCGCCGGACCGATCAAGGCGAAAGCCTGCTCACGCAACTGCTTCAGCCGATCGCGGAACTGGGCCGCCTTCTCGAACTCGAAATTCTTCGCGGCATGTTTCATGCGCGTTTCGAGTTCATCGATCAACTGCACGCGCTGCTCGGGAGTGAGGTCATCCTCTTTCTCGTGCTCGTCGAGCGGAACCGTCACATAATCGCTTTCGGCAATCGCCACCAGTATGGCGTCGATCGGCTTCAGAATCGTCTGCGGTGTTATGCCGTTCGCTTCGTTGTAAGCCGTTTGCAGAATCCTTCGTCGTGAGGTTTCATCCAAAGCGCGCTGTATGCTGCCGGTGATGACGTTGGCGTAGAGGATCGCCCGCCCGTTCACGTTGCGCGCGGCGCGCCCAATCGTTTGGATCAGCGCCCCCGCCGATCGCAGAAAGCCTTCTTTGTCGGCATCCAGAATGGCAACC
>CAZCPL010000596.1:0-1570 GCA_964500255.1 uncultured Solibacteraceae bacterium
CTACGTTCAGGCCGGCGATGTGGTGAAGGGCGGTCGCCAGGATCGCACCCTCGGCGTGGATTTCGTCTTGCCGGCAAAGTCCGGCCGCGTGCCGATCCCGTCGTTCTGCGTCGAAAGTGGTCGGTGGCAGCGGCGGGCTGGAGAGGACGTCCATTCGTTCTCGAGTTCGAAGTCGTATCTTTCGTCCAAAAAGCTGCGGATGGCAGCCAAGATGAGCAAGAGCCAGCACGAAGTGTGGGAGAAAGTCGCCGAGACGCAGGACCATCTCAGCGCCAGCATGGGCGTGTCGCTGCACTCCCCCGCGTCCCCGTCCAGCTACCAGTTGTCCATGGAGCATGAGGGTCTGCTGAAGCGGAAGGAAGCCTACGGAACGACGCTTGCGAAAATCATCGAGGACGCTCCGGATGCGGTCGGCTACGCCTTCGTCATCAATGGAGCGATCAACACGGCGGACGTCTACGGCTCCGGCGCTTTGTTTCGGAAGCTCTGGAGCAAGCTGCTGGATGCCGCGGTGTTGGAGGCGATTGCGGAGTCGCACCGGAAACCCGAGAAAAAGCCGACACCCGTGACCGCGGAGACCATTCGTGCGTGGTTCCGGGAAGCCGACCACGCGGAGATCTTCGATCGTCAGGAAGTTCCGCCGCGGGTGCGCGTGGAGACCCGACGCTCAGCGAAGAGCGTCCTGTTCGACACCTGCGACCACGGGCTTGGCGATGCGGTGTTGCACCGGAATCTCGTCGCCAATTGAAGGACACACACCGCCGTAATTCTGTTGGAACCGTCTGCGATCAAAGCAGGAGAAACTCTTCGGCGAAGTGCGCACGAATCGGGCGGCGAATCATTGGAGATCACAATCGCGACATACACTCCGCTTCACTTGATCCTTTACTCTGATTTGGTTAGCACTCCGCGATTCAAAGAATACCCTCCGTTCCCATGTCCCACCCCGTCGATCTTTCTGGTTCATTCTACACCGCTTACAAGGCGCTCAACCCTGGGTTCGACCCGGAGACGTTCTCGTGCGCGGAGAACACCGTGGAGCGTCTTTTACACACGGCGACCTCCTCGGATCATCCCGGCATGCTCCTCGGGAAAGTCCAAAGCGGCAAGACCCGGACCTTCATCAGCACCCTCGCGCTTGGCTTCGACAACGGCTACGACATCGCGATCGTCCTCAGCAAGAATTCCAAGGCGCTGATCGAACAGACTACGAAGCGACTGAACAGCGAGTTCGCGCCTTTCGTGGCCGACGGCGAACTGGAAATCTACGACATCATGCATGCGCCCGAGAGTTTTGGGGCCTTTGAACTGGATTCAAAGTTGATCTTTGTGGCCAAAAAACAGTCCGACAACCTCCGCCGATTGACCGAGTTGTTCTCCGAGAAGTGCCCCGCGATGGCGTCGCGGCGAGTCTTGATCATCGATGACGAAGCGGACAACGCTTCCATCGGCTATTCCAAAAAAGATGGACTGATCGAGGCGAAGAAGATTGCGACTCAAATCAGCGAGCTTCGATCGGTCATCGAACACACTTCCTTCCTTCAGGTCACGGCGACGCCCTACTCTCTGT
>CAZCPL010000597.1:0-1523 GCA_964500255.1 uncultured Solibacteraceae bacterium
ATCTTTAACCTCTCCGAAGTTTCCTTCAATATTCCAATTGGGAATCCCTGTCCCTTCGGCGAACTAACCACCGGGCGTTGCGTCCCGCCAATCTCTTTCGCTAGGTCCGGCACCTTCTTCTCCGCGAAGTTGAACCAGGTTAGAACATCAATAGAGCCGCTCTCGCCCAGATCCATCGTCCGCATGCCCAGCAGCAGCGCGTGCGTCAGCAAGCCCTGCGCGTACTGGCTTGCCTCATAGCTCAATCCATCCGGCGCACTACCCATCAGGATGTGCATGCCGCTTCGGTCCTTCAGCACCTCCATCACACGTGCCTCTTCCCCTGAAATGGTGCGTTGACCAGAGAGCTTCACAAACTGCGCCGCCAGCGCCCCGGCGGCGCAAGTGTCGAGGATTAACACTTGTTTCAGCGGCATGTCCTTCCTGGTGAGAAGCGTCTTCAGTTCCACGCTGCTCAGTGCATCGAGGGCAATCGCCGAGTCCGCTACGTTCGCCCCGCGGGAATCGGTCGTCAGGAAGTAGTAGACGTCGTCCCCATTCACCTTGGCTGCGGCGCCATGCCCGGCCAGATACAGGATGAGAACGTCTTCGGGATGCACCTTTGCGACCAGGCCATCCAGATACGCCATGAGATTTTGTTTCGTCGGTAGCTTGTTTGTCCCGGTGGCCAGAACTTCGATCTCGACTCCGGCTTTGAACAAGGGCTTAGCGGCGATCTCGATGGCCTGTTTCATATCGAGCGCGTCTTTGGCTGACCAACTCAGTTCGCGCAGGTCGGTGGCGTTCGGATACTGGGAGGCGCCGGCCAGTAGAACGAAGAGCCGCGGTTGCCGCTCTGGCCGCGCGGGGGTTTGGAAGGTATTCCCGCCTGGGAAACGGCTGCTGATGGTGTTGTCGTGATTCTTGACCAAGACCTGAAAGACGTTTTGCCCGGAAGGCGATAGCGTCGCCTGGCTCAGGTCGAGCGTCATGCGGATCGCCGGTTGGGCGGGATCGAAGCGCTGGCGCGCGCCGAGTTGCGGCACTTCGCGGCCGTTTACCAATGCCACGACATCGCCGAAACCGCCGCCGTTGTTGGTGGCCGAGATCTCCGCTCGCTGGGGAGTGATGGATAACACTTTAACGACTGGCGGTAAATATACCTGATCAAACCGGGCGACCGGCTTTACAAATTGACCCGATATGATTCGCGCCAGTAGGCCCTTTGTATAGAACTTGTCTTTGAGCTGTTTTAACTCGATGATCTGGTCACCTTCGGCTAGCCAGAAGAGGCCGGGGGAATTGTCAGGATCGGATGCGTCGTAGCGGCCTTCGGGGTCGACGACAGCCCAGTTGCCGTCGCGAAAGGAAACAAGCCTGGCGAGTTCGCGGGCAGTCGATCTATCCCACAGTATCGTCACGCCGTCAGTCCCGCCAGTCAGTACAAATCGTTCGTCTGGCGAGAAGACTGCTGCGTTCACAGTCGAAGTGTGACTCACAAAAGTAGCCATCGTCGATTTCGCTTCCAAGTTCCAAATGGACGC
>CAZCPL010000598.1:0-1521 GCA_964500255.1 uncultured Solibacteraceae bacterium
ACCCTACACCGGTCATGCAACCAAGCCAATGCCCTTGAAGGTCACAGGTTTTATGGCCTCGGAAACAGCCGTCGCCAAGGACTCATCCGAAAGGTCTTGATGGCGGAACGCCCCACGGTTACAACTTGTCATTTTACGGCGGGCGATTTCTCGAAGGACAGGCTGGCATGGCGTACTCATCACCAATTCTCAAAGTCCGGAGGCACCATGTGCTTGCGGCGCTCAAATGCATCGATCGAGACGGCGTTCCCGCGACCCGGCGCTCCACTAAGTTCTTGCTCGAACACGATGGTAAGCAGTACCCACCCAAGTATGCGCTGGCGCTAGCGGTGGAGGAGGCAACGGGAAAGCCTTTTCTTCCCAGCGAATTCACAGGTGGAAAGCAGACAAACGATGCGTTAACGGCGGTTGGATTCGTGATTGTGGGGGCTAAGTGCGATTCCGCCACAGGCCCGGCGACACGTCCAAGCCGAGCCGAGGGTACGCGAGTGGCTAGGCCTGCCCGGACACCCGTGAAAGTTGCTCCGCCGGAGCCGCCAGCCCCTGAGGCCATCCCTGCGACGTTCGGTTCAGCCCCGATTGCTCGCCTGGTGGTGCGTGGCGAACCCACGGGGACGGCGAGCGCCGGAGAGCGAATGCTCTTGGATGCGCTCGCACAAATCCCTATTGGCGCAAATCACAAGTTTTTATTAACTCCGGGTGGCTTCCTTTGCGGAAGCTTCCCAAGTAGTTGGATAGGCAAGTGCGGGTGGGAGTCTCGTCCCCAAGATGTGAAGTCACTGTTTGTTCAAGCAGAGGAAATGGTCCGAAAAACCGTCTCCAAGAAAGTCCTGGTCGCGGCTCAGCGCCGAGTCCAGGCCATTACAATTGGGATCGATTTCTGTGCCGTCGCACTGAGTAACACTCACGCAGAGTTGGTTTCCGTGGTTGATGTGGCTTCAGGCCAAATCGTCTGCTCGACTGGCAAGTCGTACCCGACCAGCAACCAAGAGCATGATCTGGTCCACGTGGTTGACCTGAAAAGTCACCTTTTGGAGATCCACGGAAGCCGCGTTCTCGTGCTTGGGTGTCATGACCTCAATATGTTTAGTCCGAGGGGCAGAAAGAATCAAAACGAGGGCAGTGTTCGGAGGCTTCGGTGCGACGCCATGCGGAAACTCGCGCGGCAGTTTCGCCCAAACATTGTCCTGCAGCACCCGCACAGCACCGACTCCGCTAACATTTGGGCGATGCCATGGTCGGGCTTGATGGAAGCACTGCCGGGGGTCGAAGCCGCCGCCTCAGGTATCGCGTTCTTTCGCTGGAACACATCCGAGTGTCGGGGTAAGTTCTCCGACGTCTGCAAGCGTACACAGCGCGGGAAAGGCACTTATGATGTCGTCCTGCAAGCTCGGGACTATCGTTAGGGTATTTGGATCACGTGAACGTTTCTCAAGCCAAGAGTTGGCTGATATCGCTTGAGTGTTTCCACCATGCTCTTGCGGTTCTGTTCCGTATTGGAGACTACGAAGCCTATAACAG
>CAZCPL010000599.1:0-1516 GCA_964500255.1 uncultured Solibacteraceae bacterium
GCCCACCAGCCGGTGCGCCACGCCAGCGCGCAGATGGTGAGGGTGGGGTTTTTGTCCGGGTTGCTGACGAACGGGGCGGCGTCGGCAACAAAGAGGTTCTTCGCTTCGTGTGCCTGGCAGTACTTATTGAGCGCCGAGGTTTCGGGGTTGTCACCCATACGGATCGTGCCGAGTTCGTGAATGATCTCGCCGCCGACCGAGATCTTGCCATCGGTGCGTCCTGGGCGCACTTGGACCTTGCCTCCGATGCCTTCGAGCATCGCTTTGAAGGTCTTCTCCATGTGCTCGACTTGTTTCAATTCGTATTCGGTCCATTGGAAGTGGAAGCGCAGGGTCGGGATGCCGAATTGGTCGACGGTTCCGGCGGGGTCGATTTCCGCGTAGGTGCCGACATTGGGGATCATCTCGCCGCGGCCGGCGAGTCCGACCCAGGTGCCGTGATCCTTTTGAATGGCGTCTTGGAGGTTGGAGCCATAGCCTTCATTGCGGCGGCAGACGCCGGCGAAGGTTCCGACGCCGGGCATGCCATAGCCGCCTCCGATTTCGATGTGATAACCGCGCGGAAACGCCTTATTGGGCTTGTTCCATTCCCACCAGGGCACGTAGACGTGCATACCTCCCATACCGTCACTATCGTGGATCTTCATGCCTTCGAGGGCGGGCACTTGAGCGCTCATGCTGAAGCCAGTGCTGTCGGTCAGGTATCGCCCAACGACGCCGCTGCTGTTGGCCAGTCCGTTGGGATGCCGCGACGACTTGGAGTTCAACAACAGTCGCGTGGATTCGAGTGCGCTGGCCGCGAGCACGACGCTGCGGCAGGCGATGCGGCGTTCGGTGCGAGTGGCTTTGTCGATGTACGAGACGGCCACGACTTTGCCGGTGCTGTCGGTGATCAGTTCGCGGGCCATGGCTCCGGTGATGAGCGTGACGTTGCCGGTTTTCATGGCCGGAAAAATCTGCACCTGGCTCGATGAATAGTTGGAAGCGGTGACGCAACCGCGTCCACATTGGCCGCAGTAGTGGCAGGGGACGCGACCGTTGTGGGCCTTGGTGATGATCGACAGACGGGAAGGGATACACGGGATGCCGAGGGCCTTGCAGGACTTCTGCATCATCGCTTCGTGAACGCGCGGCGGAGGGCAAGGTTGAAAGATGCCGTCGGGCGCGGAGCGGATTCCCTCTTTGCTGCCCGTAACGCCGATGAAGGCTTCGGCCTTGTCATAGTAGGGCGCGATGTCTTCGTAAGAGATGGGCCAGTCGGTGCCGAGTCCGTCGGTGGAATAGGGCTTGAAATCGTAGTCGGCGAAGCGGAGTGTGATGCGTCCGTAGTGGTTGGTGCGTCCGCCGAGGATGCGGGAACGAAACCAGCGGAACTGATTGCCGGGGGCGGAGCTGTAGGGTTCGCCGGGGATGTCCCAATTGCCGTTGGGCGCGAGGAAGTAGCCGAACGGGTAGCCGTTGCCGAAGTAGTAGCGTCCGTCATCGCCTGCGCCGCGGTGCGGGACTTGGTGGGGCC